>DASUAR010000079.1:0-37857 GCA_035763685.1 Actinocrinis sp.
GCGAGTACTGCGCGTTCTCCCGCTGCTCGCGGATGTACGCGCCAAGCTGCGCCACGTGCTTCGGTCCCAGGAGGTTCGCCACTCCTCCAGTGTGCGCCATAGTGCTTGCTATTGCAAACGCCCGCTAGCGAGAGTTAAGCGTTGCTGTATGTGACTGGGCGCGATAGCTGACGAATGTGAAGTTGATCTGGCGAACCATTGAGCCCGATCTGGCGGGCGAGGGTGACGACTCGTGGTGCTGCCCGCCGAAGTTCAAGGCCGATGCCGTGGCGGTGGACCGCACCGCCCGGGGAACGACGATCGCGTAGATCGCCGACAACGGCTGAAGCCGTCGTGCATCTACCGCGAGTGACGGCGCGCCGTGATCGAGTCCTGAGGTTTGCACGCGGCTATGCTGGTCAGAGCGCTGACTCAGACGGTGGACGCGCGGTGACGTGTGTGCTTTGAACCTGCCTTGTTCAGGGTGTCGGGTGGGTGGTGTGGGTGCGTCGGTGGTGGTCGTAGTCGTGGGTGTGTTCTTCGGCCCAGTTGCCGGCGGTGAACAGGTCGGTGCCGACCGGGTTACGGAGGCAGGCCGGTAAGCGCGGTGCGGACGCGGTCCGCCGTCGCCGCCGCGAACCTCGACGCCCTGTACACCTTCCTCACCAAGGCCGTCGGCCCCTTGGAACGGTCGCCGTCATCGACACCACCCCGCTGCTGGCGACCGTCAAACGAGCGGGCCTGATACGACACTGACGACAATAGCTACGGCCACGCATACGGCGTGGGTGTGCGTTCACCGCCCGATCGGCCACTTCCAGCTGGGGATCCACGTCAGAGACATCACAGCAGGCCGTTGGCACTGGACAACGGACGACAACAAACCCTGTCCATAACTTTGAGATCATGTACTTTCCCGCCAACTATCACTCACAAGTCTCGCCAAACAGGGCTCACTGCGCGCGCATCGTCGGAGCTCAAGAAGATCGGATTCGCCGACTATCGCGCCCAGTCGCAGCTGTATCCGGGGCCGTGAGCAGCCGGGCGACCTGCGCGGCCGGCCACGGGTGAGTCTTCGGCCCGCTGTTGAGCGCGTCGTGGAAATCGAGGACCAGCAGGACCAGCGGGCCGTAACGGTCGAGGAGCGCCGCGAGGTGCGGCATGCTCACCGGGCGCTCGACGTCTCCCGCTACCCATGCGCGTAGGAACTCGCGGCGTGACCGGTCCCCGCGCACCGTGTCGACCGCATGCGTGACCAGACCTGTGGCGATGTAGGCGAGATCGAAGTCGCGGTGATCGTCGAGGAAGCGGCGCTCGGCTTCCGACAGGGCGAAGCGATCGCACGTCGCCAGGCCGAAGTCTGCGAAGTACACCCGGGCGCCGTCGGTCAGCACGTTCCCGAAGTGCGTGTCGAAGTGGACGAAGCCCTGTGCGCGCATGAACGAGGCTCCGGCGGTCAACTGCCGTTCGGCCAGTGCGAAGTCGGCGTCGGGACCGGCGAGCCAGTCGGTGAGCCGGTGCGGGATGTGCTCCTGGAAGACGACGATGCACGCGCGGGAGGCGGCGATCGCTTCCAAGCGGCGGCGCACGGCGGCCGATCCGTCCCAGCGCGCCACGGCGCCCTCGATGCCGCCGAACTCGCGCGCTATGGCGCCTTCTCGCGGCGGCGACGCGGGCAGGACGCGCCAGTGGTGGGTGAGCGGGAAGCCGGGGAACCCGCCGGTGAGAACCCAGGTCGTGGTCATGATGTGCGCGGCCAGCTCGCGCCACGCGCCGAAGCCGGTCGAGCCCATCGGGTATTGATAGAACGTCGGCAGACCGAACAGATCGGTCGTGGACCGGTGGTTTTCGGGGCGCAGTTCCAGCTCGGTGAGCGGAATCGACTTGGCGAAGACGGTGACGCCGGCGACTTCCAGCGTCACCGTGCCGCCGCCGATCCCAGTGCCCTGCGAGTGCCCGCCGGCCAGCAGTTCGGCCAACTCGGCGTCGGACTGGACGGCTAGCGCCGTCGCGACGACGCGATGGGCGGCGAGACGCTCAGCAGGGACCGGGGGAGCGGCGATTTGCATGCAGACAGACTGCTACATTCCCCGAGACCACGTAGCGCCGCTGCTGCGCGCTACTCGCGTGAGTTGCGGCGGGCGCGCAGGATAGCGTCGTGGATGGTGACCTTTTGCCCGTCCGGATCGGTGGTCTCGCGCGGTCGGGCCTCGGCGACCTCGATGGTCCAGCCGGCGCCGAGCGAGGCGGCCAGGTCGGCCGCGGTCCAGCCGAGTTCGGCGAGGTCGGGGCGCGGGACGGTGGTTTGCAGATCGCTCGGGTCGTGACCGACGACCAGTAGTGTGCCGCCCGGCGCCACGGCTGCGGCGAGGTTGCGGTAGACGGACTCGCGGGCGGCGCGGGGCATGTGCATGTAGTGCGACGTGACTAGGTCATACGTGCCCTGGATTGGGGTGAGGGCAAGGTCGGCGTGCAGCCAGGCGATGTCCAGGCCACGCTGCCGCGCTAGCTCCTGCGCGCGCTTGAGTGCCACGCTGGACAGGTCCGCCGCGGTGACCTTCCAGCCTTTCGAGGCCAGCCAGGCCGCGTCGCCGCCCTCGCCTGCGCCGGCGTCGAATGCGGTACCGGGTGTCAGGTCCGCGACCTCGGTGACCAGCGCTGGGTTAGGTTCGCCGCTCCAGTGGTGCTTGTTGCCATGGGTCTGATACCGCTCGTCCCAGGCGCTTTCGCTATGTTCGCGGCCTGCCTCGACGGCGCGCTTGGCGTCCTCCATCACCAGATCCGCGTTGATTGCCGCGCCGGCGGTCAGTCCGGCCGCCGCAGACGTGATGACCTGCGCTTGAACGGCGGCGAGGTTACCGGCGACCCAGACTCCGGGGACACTGGTCGCACCGGCCGGGTTCGCCTCGATCTGAGTCCCGATCACTTCGCCGGCCATCTCGACCTCAGTCGGCGCGAGGTCGAGGGACTCCGCGAGCTCGCTGCGCGCGGTGAATTTGGGCGCGACGATAAGGGCATCGAGCGCTACGTGGGTACCGTCGGCGAGCCGGACTCCGCTCAGCCCGCCTTCGCCCGATTCGACCTGCGTAACCCGACCCTCGACGACGGTGACGCCGAGGACGCGCAACTGCTCGCGATCCTCGTCGGTCAGGCGCGGCGCGGTGTGTTGAAGGAGCGTCACACGCGCGCTGAGTTGGCGGAACAGCAGCACTTGGTGCAGCGCGGCAGCGCTGGTCGCGAGCACGCCGATGCGCTGGTCGCGGACCTCCCAGCCGTGGCAGTACGGACAGTGCAGCACGTCGATTCCCCAGCGCTCGGCGAGGCCCGCGATGTCCGGCAGTTCGTCGCGCAGTCCGGTCGCGAGCAGGACACGCCGAGCGATGACCGTGCGATCGCCGATCTCGATGCGGAAGCGCTCGTCCTCCCGATCCACTGCGGTGACCCGGCCGCTTTCGACGTGGCCGCCATACCGGACTACCTCGGCCCGCCCGAGCGCGAGGATCTGGGCCGGCGGCGTGCCGTCTCGCGTCAGGAAGTTGTGCACATGGCCGGCCGGGGCGTTGCGCGGCTCCCCGGAGTCCACGACGAGGACGGATCGGCGGGAGCGGGCCAGCGCGACCGCCGCGCTGAGTCCGGCCGCGCCGCCGCCGACCACGACCGCGTCGTAGCGTTCAACCGAGTTCTCTTCGTCGCTGTGCGCGTGCTGTTCGTCCATGCGTTCACCATCTGTGCACCCGGGGCCGCTTGACAAATCTGTTTGCCGAAAGAGCAATAGAACCCATGACGATCGACGATCCGGTTCTCGACGCGATCGGCCCGCGTCTGCGAGAGCTGCGCCAGCAGCGAGGTATGACGCTCAGCGGCCTCTCGGCGGACACCGGCATCTCCATCAGCACGCTCTCCCGGCTCGAGTCCGGCGGCCGCAAGCCGACGCTTGAGCTGCTGCTCGCGCTGGCTCGGGCGTATCAGGTACCGCTCGACGAGCTCGTCGGCATGCCGGATCAAGCCGATCCGCGCGTTCACGCCAAAGCGGTGCACCTCCACGGCCGCACCCTCTACCCGCTCAACCGGCGGCCCGGCGGTCTGCGCGCGTACAAGATGCTGCTGCCGGCCGTCGATCCGGAACGCGACCAGGCGAGCCACGAGGGCTATGAGTGGATGTACGTACTATCCGGCCAAGTGCGGCTGCGCCTCGCCGAACTCGACTTCGTCATGAAGGAGGGGGAGGTCGCCGAGTTCGACACGCGCACGCCGCACTGGTTCGGCAGCGCCGGAGGGGCGCCGGCCGAGCTGCTGACCCTCTTCGGGCCGCAGGGCGAGCGGATGCACGTGCGCGCCCGGCCGCGGTCTGTGAAAGCCGAATCGTAAGGACCGAACCGCCTTCGAGCGCTTATCGTGGCGGGGGCCCGTACGGGCGAAGTCTGGCGAGCGAGGCGAGGAGGGGGCCGTGACGGTGATCGAGCAGCAGCGGCAACTGGTGCGGTACGGATCGCCGACGGGTCGGTGGGTGCTGTTCGCCACGGTGCTCGGCTCGGCGCTGACCTTCATCGACGCGACCGTGGTCAACATCGCGCTCCCGCACATCGGCCGTGACTTCCACGCCGGGGCGGCGGCATTGCAGTGGACTGTCAACGGGTACACGCTCAGTCTTGCCTCGCTGATCCTGCTCGGCGGCTCGCTGGGCGACCGCTTCGGCCGCCGCCGGGTGTTCGTGACGGGTGTCATCTGGTTCGCGGCGGCGTCGTTGTTGTGCGGCCTCGCGCCCGATGTTCAAGTGCTGATCGCGGCTCGGGTAGTGCAGGGGATCGGCGGCGCGCTGCTGACTCCGGGGTCGCTGGCGATCCTCGAGGCCTCATTCCATCCGGACGACCGCGGCCGCGCCATCGGCGCGTGGTCGGGCCTCGGCGGGATCGCCGGCGCGCTGGGCCCGTTCGTCGGCGGCTGGCTGGTGCAGGTCTCCACCTGGCGGCTGGTGTTCCTGATCAACGCGCCGCTTGCCGCGCTCGTGGTGGCGGTCGGGCTGCGACACATCCCCGAGTCGCGTGATCCGGGTGCTGCGCGTGGCCTCGATGTGCCGGGAGTCGTGCTGGCCGCGACCTCGCTCGGCGGGTTGACGTACGGGTTCACCGCCTGGCCGACGAACGGTCCGGGGTCCGGCGCGGTCGCGACGTCGTTGGGCGTCGGCGTGGCGTCGCTGATCGGGTTCGTATTCGCCGAGCGGCGTTCGCCGCACCCGATGCTGCCGCTGGACGTGTTCCGTTCCCGGGCCTTCACGGCGGCGAATCTGGCAACCTTCGCGGTCTATGCGGCGCTCGGCGGCGTGTTCTTCCTCGTTGTGCTGAACCTCCAGATCGTCGCGGGTTACAGCCCGCTGCGGGCCGGGACGGCGATGCTGCCGATCACGGTGCTGATGCTGCTGCTCTCGGCCAGGGCCGGCGCGCTGGCCCAGCGGATCGGACCACGGCTGCCGATGACGATCGGGCCGCTGGTGTGCGCGGCCGCGATGTTGCTGTTCTCGCGCATCGGGGCGCACGCTTCGTACGTCTCCAGCGTGCTGCCGGCCGTGGTCGTGCTCGGACTCGGTACGTCGCTGAACGTCGCGCCGCTGACCGCCACGGCTCTGGGCTCGCTCGACGAGAGCCGAGCCGGAATCGCCAGCGGGGTGAACAACGCGGTCGCGCGGGCGGCCGGATTGCTCGCGGTCGCCGTATTGCCGCTCGCCGCGGGGTTGGGCGCGGGGAGCCTGACCAACGCTGCGACGCTGGCTCCGGTGTACCGCACCTCGATGTACCTCTGCGCGGGGCTGCTCGCAGCCGGCTCGATCATCGCCGTGATCGCGATCCCGACCCGGTTGGAGCGGGTTCGCGAGCAGCAGCGCCACGAGTTGCACTGCGCGATCGACGGGCCGCCGCTGCGAGCAGACAGCAAGGCGTAACGCCCGCCGCGATCCGCTCTGCTCAACTCAGCGGGTGTCTCTCAGAATGCCGCGCGGATGCCGCCGACGACGGAGCCGCCACCGAGCAAGTGCAGGGTTCCGAGCCGGTCGAGCGCCGCGGAATGGACACCGAATCGACGCAGCGCCTCGGCGAGTATGGCCGGCTTGGCGCGCTTCGAACCATCGGAGATCTTGAAGGCGAGGGCACGGCCGTCGGGCAGCGCGGCGGCGTGTACGGCCTCCGCGCCTGTCTTCGTGAGCAGGCCGCTTACCGCGCGCATGGCTTGGGTGTCGAGTTGCTGCGTTCCCGCGACGTACTCGGGATGGGTACGCATGGCGTCAGCGACCTTGCGTGCATTGGTGCCAGGCTGCGCGGTAACGCATGCGCTGAATGCCCGTGCCAGGCCGACGAGGGAAAGGCCAAGCAGCGGGGCGCCGCATCCGTCCACCGCTTCATAAGCGATCTGCTCGCCCGCAAGCTGTTCTACTGCGTGACGGACCGCGCGCTGCACCGGGTGCTCCGGGTCGAGGTATTCCGCTACGTCCCAACCATTGCGAACGCAAACGGCGAGCATCGCAGCGTGCTTGCCTGAGCAGTCGGAGTAGATCGGCCTGGGAGCGCTGCCCGCGAAGAGTTCGGCGTGTCGGGCGTCGTCATCGAGCGGCAGGCTTGGCGGGGTACGCAGCACCGACTCGTCGAGGCCGACTCCGGCGAGGATTTTGCGCACGCCGTCCACGTGGAAGGGCTCGCCCGCGTGGCTGGCCGAGGCCAGCGCGAGTTCCGCTCCGGTCAGTTCGAGCCCCGCGTCGAGCAGACCAGTCGCCTGCATCGGCTTGTTGGCGGAGCGGGGCAGGATCGGCGCGTGCACATCGCCCACGGCCAGTCGGATCGAGCCGTCGGCGTCCAGCAGCACCAGGCGGCCGCGGTGAACGCCCTCGATGAAGCCGGATCTGACGATCTCGGCGAGGACCGGTTCGGCGGGGTAGTCGGACGGAACGCTGGCTGAGCCGGTCGGGGTGTGATCGGCGGGGTCGGTGCTGGCCATCATCATCGGGATGCAGGGTCTCCGCTCTCGGTGTCGGCGAGGCGGCGGCCGGATGGCCGGCGATGACCGGCTAGTCCGCGGCAAGGAGATCGTCGATGGCCGCCTCGCCTTCACGGTACCGGCGGGCCAGTTCTGCGGCACAGGCATCGGCAACACCTTGTACTCTGCGTCGCAGATCAGACACCTCACGCTCACAGACGGACAGCGCGGCGGCGGTATCCCGCAGCGTGCGATCGGAGCAGGCGGCCAGATCGGACACGGCGAGTTCGCGCAGCCTGGTCTCCATCGCGGCGCGGTACTCCCCGACCGTCGACTCGCCGCCGAGGCCCAGGTGCCGGGCGGAGGCGACGCGGCTGGACGGCGCGTCGGCGAGGATCTCGGCCAGCCGCGCTACCAGCGGGCTCTGATCGCCGCCCGCGCGCCGCGCGCACTCCGCGGCGATTATGTCGAGCCGGCCGTGCAGGACGCGCCGCAGGTATGACAGGTCGCTTTCCTCGGCGCTCGCCTCCGCGCGACGCTCGCGCAGCACGGTCAGCACGATGGACGGCAGTTCGGCGGCGAACGCATGGCCGAGCACGCGGTCGATGCGCCGCTGCGGATGCACGGCGGCGGTGTCGGCGGCAGTGCCGGCGCCGGCGCCGTTCGGGCCGGTGATTTCGGTCGGTGTCGGTTCGCTCATCGCACCCCCATGGAGTTGGGGGTGACAACTCCCCCGGGTCTGGTCCGGCCCGGCGGCCGGGCCTCTGGTGAGACTTGCCTGCATCGTCGCACGCTGACCGCGCGTAACGCGGCTCGGACCGCAACTGTCACCCGGTCGGATGAGCGATATCGAGCGTTGAGAGGGCATATGACCCCACTTGGCCGTCCTGTCGACGTCCCAGCGACGTCCGCATGGCGTCCGCTCCGCCGGTATCCGCCAACCCGCTCCTCGCGCGGTTATCGTCCGCGCAGGCGTTCGCGTGCGTTGCCGCCAGCATCCGGCGCGACGATGAGCTCTTGGGCGGCGGCCACCCCGCCCGCGGTGAGCTGCGCGTCAACCGGGACGGTCCGCTTAACCAGCGCCAGCGCGATAGGGCCGAGTTCGTAGTGCCGGGCACTGGAGGTGACCACACCGACCGCGCGGCCGTCGTACTCCACCGGGTCTCCGTGCGCCGGAAGGTGTTCAGGAGTGCCGTCGAGATGAAGGAAGACCAGGCGGCGCGGCGGGTGCCCCAGGTTCTCGACCCGCGCCACGGTCTCCTGGCCGCGGTAGCAGCCCTTGTCCAGGTGCACGGCCGTGCGGATCCAGTCCAGCTCGTGCGGGATGGCGCGCTCGTCCGTCTCCAGCCCGGCACGCGGCCGGTGCGCGGCGATGCGCAGTGCCTCGTAAGCCCAGGTCCCGGCGGGATGAGCGCGGGTTTGGGCGTACTCGCCGAGCGCGGCGCGTGGGAGGAAGAGTTCCCGGCCCTGGGCGGCGTCGCCGAGCTGAATCGGGCCGCGGGCGAGCGCCCCAGCGGGAATCGGCCCCGACGTGCCAGCCTCGTAGACCACCGCGTAGTCCGCGGTGACGTCCTGCGGGTCGACGTCCAGCAGGAAGCGCATCTTGTTCAGGAACGCGGCCAGCGCGGGCGCCGCGCCCGGTTCGACGTGTGCCCAAGTCGCCTCGCCGTCATCGACCAGGTAGAGCGCGTGCTCCACGCGCCCCTGCGGATCGAGCAGCAGCGCCTCGGTGGGCTGGTGCGGCGCAAGCTCGGTCAGGTGCTGGGTCAGCAGCGAGTGCAGCCAGCTGAGGCGTTCCTTGCCACCGACGCGGACGACGCCGCGATGCGACAAGTCGACGAATCCCGTTCCCGCGACGAGCGCGCGCTGCTCGGCGTGCGGATTGCCGTAGTGCGCGGCGACGCCCTGATCCGGCGCATCGCCAGCTACCGCGCCGGGCAGGCCGAGCAGAGGGCTGCGGTAACCGGTCGTTGCAGTGTCAGCAGCCGAGGCAGCGTCGTCTGGAGAGGCAGAACTGTCGGGGTTGGGCATATCTTCGGCAACCTCACTCTTGGGACCGCTATTCCGGCCTGCCGCCGGTTCGGGCCGCGCATTCGGCGCAGCGGCCGAAGATGGCGAAATGCGCGACGTCGATCTCGAAGCCCTGATCCGCGCGCAGCTTTTCGACCAGCGGATCGGCCACGTTGGGCTGCGCCTCCGTCACCCGGCCGCAGACCCGGCAGACCAGGTGCAAGTGCTGCTGTTCGGCGGCGGCGTGATAGATCGGGGCACCGTGCCCGAGGTGGGTGTGCGTGACCAGGCCGAGTTCCTCAAGCAGCTCAAGGGTGCGGTACACGGTGGAGAGATTGACCGAGCTCGCCGTGCGCTGCACCTCGGCACAGATGGCGTCGGGTGTGGCGTGTTCGAGCCCGGAGACGGCGCTGAGCACCAGCTGACGCGCCGGCGTCAGCCGGTATCCCTTGGCCCTGAGCTGCTTCGTCAGGTCGGACTGCTCCATCGTGCTGCCCACGTTACGAGTCTACGGCGCTGGTAAGGCGCCGACCGAACGCGCTAGGCCCGCTTGAGTTGCGCGGCCAGGTGGTTCTGGAGTTCCTTGCCCATCGCGGCCATGTCGAAAGTCCAGTAGAGATCGCCCTGCACCAGCCCGTAAAGCCGATGGCCGCCGGTGTACTCCTTCGCGGTGGCGGTGCGCGCGACCGCGTCCGTGGCCAGCTCGATCTTGCCGCTGTCGATGGTGCCGTGCCAGATCTCGACGAATCCGGTCGGGTGCGCGAGCATGACCTCGACGGTCTTGTCCGGCTGCGGGCGCCAGTAGCCGTGCTCACGGGCCAGCGGGCGCACCTTCTCGCCGTTCTCGTCGATCAGCCAGGAGCGGGACTCGTAGTCGAGGAAGGTCTTGCCGGGCACGTAGGAGAAGCTGATCTCCTGCCCGAAGCGGAAGTCCGCGATGGTGGGGTACTGGCCGAGCCCGACGCCGGCCCAGTCGCCGATCAGGAAGGCGACCGGCAGCAGGACCGGGTCGAGGTCGGCGGGGATCTCGAAGGGCATCGCGCGGCTCTCGGCTCTGTTCGGTCGGTGGTCTGTACTGTCGGCTCTGGGGCGGCTAGCGGGTCTGGCCCTTGAACAGCTTCACCACGACGAACCCGGCGAACCAGGTGACGAGCAGGAAGACCACCACGAGCAGGGCGGTGAAGAAGGTCTCCACGGTGGACGCTCCGGGTGCGTAACGGCGACGGCGGCCGCACAGGCGCGATTGTGTATCGCGGCGCGGCTACTTGGACGGCTTCAGTCTATGGGCGCAGCGGACGCACTGCTGGCGCGCCGCCGTGTGAGTCTCGCTACGCTCGACGTCCATGGCGAAGAAGCTGGTCATCAAGGTCACCGCGGGCGAGGACGCGCCGGAGCGGTGCTCGCAAGCTTTCACGGTGGCGGCCGTCGGGGTCGCCTCGGGCGCGCAGGTCTCGCTGTGGCTTACCGGGGAGTCCGCGTGGTTCGCGCTTCCCGGACGCGCGGCGCGGTTCGAGTTGCCGCACTCGGCTCCATTGGAAGAACTGCTCGCGGCGGTGCTTCAGGCGGGCACCGTGACGCTCTGCACGCAGTGCGCGGCGCGGCGGGACATCGCCGAGCACGACGTGCGCCCCGGCGTACGAATCGCCGGGGCGCAACTGTTCGTGCAGGAGGTGCTGGGAGACGACGTGCAGGCACTCGTCTACTGACCGACCGCTGCCTGCCGCTACTGCAAGAGGCAGGCCGCGGCCGGGATCAGTCGTCAGACGGTGATCAGTACCTCGGCGACCTCGCCCTGGGCGGCGACGACCTTGCGGTCCGCCGTCCCGCCGGGCACCAGTGCCCGCAGCGTCCACGATCCGGGCGCCGCGAAGAAGCGGAACGCCCCGGTCGCCGAGGTGGGCACCTCGGCGGTGAACTCGCCGTCCTCGTTGAGGAGGCGCACGTAGCCGGTCACCGGAGTGCCGTCACGCTGGATGGTGCCCTCGATGATCGTTTCCTTCGACACGTCGATCCCCTCCCGGGACAGGCCGCCGGTGGTAGCACCGCACATGGTCTTTTCTTCCTCTCGCTGCTGCTGCCCCGCTGCTGATTTGGCCGGCCCGACGCTCAGGCGCCGAGCTCGATCGGCACGCCGACCAGCGAGCCGTACTCGGTCCACGAGCCGTCGTAGTTCTTCACGTTCTCCTGGCCGAGCAGCTCGTGCAGCACGAACCAGCTGTGCGCCGAACGCTCGCCGATGCGGCAGTAGGCGATGGTGTCCTTCGTCAGGTCCACGCCCTCGCTCTGGTAGAGCTCGGTCAGCTCCGCGTCCGACTTGAAGGTGCCGTCGTCGTTGGCCGCCTTCGACCACGGGATGTTCTTCGCGCTCGGCACGTGGCCGGGGCGCTGCGACTGCTCCTGCGGCAGGTGCGCGGGGGCGAGCAGCTTGCCGGAGAACTCGTCGGGGGAACGCACGTCGACCAGGTTCTTCACGCCGATCGCGGCGACGACCTCGTCACGGAACGCGCGGATCGTGGTGTCCTGCGGCTGCGCGGTGTACTGGGTGGCGGCGCGGCTGGGCACCTCCTCGACCAGGTCGCGCGAGTCCAGCTCCCACTTCTTGCGGCCGCCGTCGAGCAGCTTGACGTCCTGGTGGCCGTACAGCTTGAAGTACCAGTACGCGTAGGACGCGAACCAGTTGTTGTTGCCGCCGTAGAGCACCACGGTGGCGTCGTTGCCGATGCCGCGCTCCGAGAGCAGCGCCTCGAACTGCTCCTTCGAGACGAAGTCGCGCCGGACCGGGTCCTGCAGGTCCTTCTTCCAGTCGATCCGGATCGCGTTGCGGATGTGGTTCTTCTCGTAGGCGGCGGTGTCCTCGTCCACTTCGACGACGACCACCTTCGGGTCGTCGAGGTGTGCCTCGACCCAGTCTGCGTCGACCAGGACGTCGGTGCGGCTCATGAGATCTTCCTCCAGGGCTGGTGTTCTGCCGGTGCGTGTGGACGCTGATCAGGGGGTTCGCGGGCGGCTACGGCCGCCGGTTTGCCGTGCTCGGGTCGCCGTGCTGGGTGGCCGGTGCGGTGTCCGCAGGACGGACGGCGGCGAGCGGGATCCTGGTCGGACGGGGCTCAAGCCGCGGCGGGCCGGCGCGGGTGCCTTCCGGCTTGGCCGGTCAGGCTCAGGTCAGCGACAACACAGGCAGGCCGCGACGCGGCACAGGTCGACTGCGCGCCGCTTGGTCAGCTCTGCCTGGGGCCTCATGCCGTCGATACTAAGGAGCGGCCGGGTGCGCTGTCATCAACATCTCGGATTCCGAGACAATCGTCTCACGAAACGATTGACTGGCCTCTGACGTCGCACGTCGCGGTGCCCACGCGGGCCGCTAAGCGGTATGGAGCAGTTCGCACGTGCGAGATCGCCGCCGGTTGCGTGCCGATTTGCACAGATTGAGCGGCCGTCAGCGGGGGCGATTCAGGCTGAGCAGCGTGCTTCCGTTCGGCAGGTCCACCTGAATGGTCGCGATGCGGTCAGGAGCGAGGGATACCGAGCCGGGGATCGTGAACGTCTCCTCCGAGCTGGCCTTCCAGTCACCGGCCACCACCGGCGTGCCCGAGGTGCTGATCGCCACCATGGTGCAGGTGTAGCCGGCCGGGACGTGGTCCATCTTCAGCTGGATCTTCGAGCCCCAGCTGGCCGGGGTGACATCGACGCTCGCGGTGATGGGCTCGTCGTAGCCGGTCGAGGCGACCGTGGCGCTCGCGGACCAGCCCGGAGCGGCGGCGACCTGGGCGCCGCCGGAGAGCAGCAGGCCGGTTCCGGCTCCCACGGCGGCGACCAACCCGGCGGCGCCGAGCGTGATGCGGGTCCGCAGGCTCGTGCGCGCGGGTCGATAACGGCGGCCGTGATGCTGCTGCCTCGCGTGCTCCGGGTGCTCCAGGGCGTCCGGGTGTTCCAGGGCGTCCGGGTGCTCGCGCAGGTGGTGCGCCGCCCGGCCGCCGCGGCCCGCGGCCTGCTGGGAGGCGGTTTCCAGCACTCGGCCGAGCACCGCCGGTTCGGGGCGCAACGGTCCGTTGACGGCTTCGGTCTCGGTGACCGAGGCGAGCAGCGGCAGCAGTTCGGTCAGCTCGCCGTATTCGGCGCGGCAGCTCTCGCAGGTCACCAGATGTGCCGCGACCCGGTCGTTCTCCTCGGGTTCAAGCGCGCCGAGCAGATACGCGCCGACGGCCTCGCGGAGCCACGGATCGCGCGCGGCGGTGCATGGGGGGACACGGTCTCTCACGGTGTGATCCCCCTTTCCTGACAGGCGAGCCGCAGGGCGCGCAGTGCGTAGAACGTGCGGGACTTGACGGTCCCCGGCGGGATGCCGAGCGCGCGCGCCGCCTCGTTGACGGTCGCGCGCCGGTAGTACACCTCGATGACCACGGCCCGGTGCTCGGCGCTGAGCGCGGCCAGCGCGTCAGCGAACTCCCAGGCACGCAACGCGGCCTCGTACGGATCTACGCCGTCTTCGGTCCGTTCCGTGTACTCGGTCAGCTCGGTCTCGGTTGGGCGGGCGGCCCGCGAGCGGGCGTCGTCCACGACCAGGTTGTGCGCGACCGTGCACAGCCACGCGCGTACCGAGCCGCGGCCGGGCTGGAAGGCCTCGGGCCGGCGCCAGGCGCGCAGCATCGTCTCCTGAAGCAGATCCTCGGCCCGTGCTCGATCCCTGGTCAGCTTGAGCAGATAGGCCAGGACGGGGCCGGAGTGTTCCGCGTACAGCAGACGCAAAGCCGCCTCGTCGAGGACTTCGGTGCTTGCCGCCATATCGGTATCACGTTTTGGCTGGCCTTTCCGTTCAGCTGAACCGGCGCGCGCCCGCATCCGTGTCCAGTACATGAACAGATCCTCGCGCATATTGGGTGCCGCCGTCACGGCCTTGGCCCTCGCGAGTGCGGCGGCCTGTTCCAGTTCGAACACGGGTTCCTCGGGAAGCGCAGCCAGCTCGGCGCCTTCTTCGGCCACGTCTTCCGCCATGTCCTCGATGCCGGCGGGCGGGGGCAGCGCGCCGGCGGCCGCGGCGAACACGATCACCATCATGAGCTTTGCGTTCAGCGGGCCGTTGACTGTCTCGCCGGGCGCACAGGTCACGGTCGTGAACAAGGACTCGGTGATGCATACGGTCACCGCGGATTCGAGCGGCGGCTTCGACGTCAGCGTCCCGGCAGGCGGCACCGCGACCTTCGCCGCGCCGACCGCGGCCGGTTCATACTCCTTCCACTGCTCGATCCACCCATCGATGAAGCACGGCACGCTCATCGTCAAGTGAGGGCCGGGCGATGGCCGCTGAGCTACTCAGCTGATCCACTCAGCCGCCCGTGTTGGCCGTGTTCCCGGTCAGCCGCACGTTCTGCCCGGTGGCCGAGATGTCCACGCCCGTGGGCGTGATCTGGAGATCCTTGAGCTGCATTCCGAAGGGCATGCCACCGAGCGGGATCTTCTGGTCGAAGCCGCCGGTGGTCAATCCGATGGCGGACAGCGGCGTGGTGACCTTCATCGTCGTGAAGCGGAGCGTGTCGCCGTTCACCAGGCTCACGGCGACGTCCGCGCTGACGCTGACGCCGGCGACGCTGTACGTCGCCTTGACCTGGTCCCCGGTGCCCTGACTGAGATTGATCTGGCCGATGCCGACCTCGCTGCTCAGCTTGGCCGCCACCTGGGCATAGCTGAGCATGGCGTTGCCGGTGAGCGTGTCCACGGTCGCGCTGCTGTAACCCGACGAGACGTGCACGCCGCGCAGGTCCGCGTGAATGTGCTGGATCGGCACGCCGCGCGAGGTGAAGTTGTCGATGTCGACGGTCACGTGATCGAAGTGCCGCGAGATGACCTGGGTGAGGAACGGGAAGCCGTCGATCGAGACGGACGGCTTGTGATCGAGGTTCTGGCTGCTCTGGATCTTCCCGGCCAGCTGGTTCTCGGTCACCGAGGCGGCGACCCGGTCGGCGCCGATCAGCAGCGCGACGAGGACGGCGAGCGCGACGAGGCAGCCTAGCCCGCGGCGACGCCGGCGCGGTGCCCGGCGCAGCGCGGAGACCGGGGGCTCTTCCTCGTAGTAGGTGCCGTAGTAACGGTCTGGCTCCGGGGTCGGCGCGGTCATCCTGAGAGGGTAGCCGCTCGGCGGCGACCGAAACGGGTCTGTGACAAGCCCGTCGAAAACCGGAACCGCGGCAGTCGTGATGCCGGATTCGCTTGTCAGCGCAGCACTTGCGCTGCGATCACGGCGCCGATGGCCGAGTACGCGACCGGGAGCGCCTGAGCACTGATACGCACGTCCCCGCCCTCGCTGCCGAGCCGGTCCGCGGTGCGGGCGCCGATCACGGCGAAGAGCCCCGAGATGAGCCCGCCGAGCGCGCCGCCCTTCGCGCCGGCTGAGGCGCTGAGCGTGACGGCGGTCAGCGCGCCGAGCGCGGTGGCCGCTACGACAGCCGCCGCGATCCCGATCGGCTTCGCGCCGCCGCCCACGAGCGCGGAGCAGAGGACTGCGACCGCGGCGGCGAGGGCGCATGCTCCGGCGAGCGCCGAGTCCTGGCGTTGCGCGACGAGGTATCCCGCCGGTAGCACCGTGAATGCCGCACCGGTGACCGCGGCGGCGAGCGCTTCGCTGCGGTGCCGCCCCGCTCCGGTGTCCTTGCGGAAGAGTTGATCTGCCGCGAGGAAGACGAAGCCGACGCCGAGTGCCGCCCCCATCGCGGCTGGGGCTTGGTCCGGGACGAGGCGGTAGGCGAGCGCCGCGGCAGCTAATCCGATCGCCGCGACGAAGACCGTGGTGCGCCGTGCGTTAGGCGATCCGACCGTGCGCATCCAGCCGATGGCGATCCCGATCTGGGTCAGCCCGACCACGACCGCGATTACCGGAGTGGCGACGAGCGCTCCTACGCCGGTGACGACGGCGAGACCGGCCGCGCCGAAAGCGCCCTGACCGGGGGCCGCGAACGGCTTGTCGGCGGAGCGGGCGGGCCTGGCGGCGGTGTCGGTCTCGGGTGGGGGTGCGAATTCGGGCACGGATTCGAGCGGCGGATACTGCGTTTCTGCGCGGGGTTCAAACCGGGGTTCGAATTCGGTTTCAAGATCTGCGGCGGGCGCTCCCCCACGGGCACGCTGATCTTGACTGTAGTAATCGGACTCGAGGTAATCGGACTCCGCCTCGTAATACGCCTGCTGGTCAGATACGCGGCGATCTGACGCGTACTCATCTGCCGAGTATTGGTCCGGCGCGTATCGGCCAGGCGCGTATTGATCCGGCGGGTATTGCTCGTGCTGAGTCCCGTATTGCTCCGCCTGCGCCTCGTTCCACGCCTGCGGATCCCAGCCGAGGCCGGACTGTTCCCACTGCGCGTCGTGGTACGAGGGCTGTGGCTGCGCAACGGCGGGTTCGGGCTCCTGCGCGGCCCTGCGACGCCGACCGCGACCTGCCGGCGACTCCTGCTCGCCACCGCCCTCGTACCCGCCGCCCTCGTATCCGCTGTCTTCGTAGCCTGCGCCGTCGTAGCCGCCGCCCTCGTAAGCTCCGTGGCCCTCATACCCATAGCCGTAACTCATGGCAGGCCGACTCATCCCCCCGCGAAGGGGGGCAGGATCTCCACCACGGCACCGGGATCCAGGTGGACCGTCTCCGGGTCGCGCTTGCCGACCTGCCGTCCGTCGACCAGGAAAGAGCAGCGCTGAAGCACGCTGGCCAGCCGGCCGCCCTCGGCTCCGCGCTCGGCCACCGCGGCGGAGAGGGCAGCGCCGAGCGTTTCCGCGCGCGTCTGCTCCTCGGGGATGCCCGCAGCCTCACGCGCGGCGGCCCAGTAACGCAGGGTCGCGGTGCCTGTTGCTTGCACCGGCTTCACTCCCTCCCTGTCTTCGGCATGCGCCAGAGCAAACGGTACCCGTATGGCGGTGTTAGGCCGTGTGTAATGAAGTATCGCCGGGGCCGCGACACCCGCCACGCACGCTCGCTGCGTTGTCGGATCGCCCACAGACGCCCGGTATGAGCACGACCCTCCGCCTTGCGATCGCATGCGCCAGACGCCGCAGCCTTGATCCGACGCTACTTCTTACACGGCCTAGTCACGCGCGGATCTGTTCACACATGCCATCGGTACGACCAACCTGTTCACGCACGCAACGAGACACCTGCGCGATAACGAAGCAAGAAAGGCTCGTCACCCCGCAGACATACCCTGTCCATGTCGGCTATCCTGCCTTCAGAGGATCCGGGCGATGAGGCCACTGGATCCTTCGTGTTTTTTACGAGCACGTTACACACGCCTCACTAGCCGGCTCTGCGGTGTGGGTGTCGGCTCGATTGTGAAACGCGGCGAAGCCCGTCGTCGCAGGCTCACGATCGTCCATCCGGTACCCGTGCGGCACGGCGGAAGGAGCACCACCCATGGCCACCCTCCTCCTGTTGACCAATGCTCTAGCTCCTTCAGCAGAAGTGCTCCCCGCTCTCGGCCTCCTCCTGCACACCGTGCGCGTAGCCCCGGCGGAGGCGTCCGCGCTCATGGACACCGCGCCGGCCGACGTGCTGCTGGTCGACGGCCGCCGCGAGCTGCCCGCGACCCGCTCGCTGTGCCGGGTACTGCGGACCACCGGCCTGGACTGCCCGATGCTGCTGATTACCACGGAGGGCGGGCTCGCCGCGGTGACCGCCGAGTGGGGCGTCGATGACGTACTGCTGGACACCGCTGGACCGGCCGAGGTCGAGGCCCGCATCCGGCTCGCGGTCGGCCGCCTCGCCGCCGCCGCGGGCACCGAGGACCTGCCGCTGGAAATCCGCAACGGCGACTTGACCATCGACGAGGCCACGTACACGGCGCGGCTGCGCAACCGGGTGCTTGACCTCACGTTCAAGGAGTTCGAGCTGCTCAAGTACCTGGCGCAGCACCCCGGCCGGGTCTTCACACGGGCGCAGCTGCTCCAGGAGGTGTGGGGCTATGACTACTTCGGTGGTACGCGCACGGTAGACGTACACGTGCGGCGGCTGCGGGCGAAGCTCGGTGCGGAGCACGAACAGTTGATCGGTACGGTTCGCAACGTGGGGTACCGGTTCGTCAACCCGGAGAAGCGCTCGGACCGTGAGGCTGTGCGCGTCTGAAGCCGCGCATAACCTGACGATGTGACAGAGACGAACGAGGGATCACCAGCCGCGGCCGCGGAGCTGACCGGGATCGCGCCGCCGGCTGAGGTTGCCGGGCTCACCGAAACCGATCGCGCTGAGGCGTTGGCGCTGCTGCGCGCGGTGACGCAGGCCGACGGCGTCTCGCCGGTCTCTGAGAGCGGCCGGCTCGCCTTGACGCACGGCAGCGCCGAAGAGTCGCACGTCATTCGCCGGGAAGCCGGGAAACTCGCCGGCTACCTCTACCTCGGACCGCCGGACGAAGATCGGAACCGGACCGCGGAACTGTGCGTCGCGCCCTCCGCGCGGCGGCGCGGGATCGGTCGATCTCTCGTCGAGGCCGCGCTCACCCGCACCGCCGGAGCGCTGCGCGTCTGGGCACACGGCAGCCTGCCAGGCACCGAGCAGTTTGCCGCGCGGCTGGGGTTCGCGGCCGTCCGCGAGCTGCGGCTGATGGAGGCGCCGCTGACCGGCGGCTCGGCACCGGAACTCACCCCGCCGCAGCCGCCCGAGGGCGTCGAGATCAGCGCCTTCCGCACTGGCGAAGACGAAGACGCATGGCTGGCGCTCAACGCGC
The DNA here is from genome assembly GCA_035763685.1 of Actinocrinis sp. Lineage (GTDB taxonomy): Bacteria > Actinomycetota > Actinomycetes > Streptomycetales > Catenulisporaceae > Actinocrinis. Next base: position 18,645 of record DASUAR010000079.1, read on the forward strand.
GAGCCTTCGCGCACCATCCGGAGCAGGGTTCGTGGACCCGAGACGATCTCGCCGAGCGCGAGGCCGAGCCGTGGTTCGATCCGGCCGGCTTCTTCCTGGCCCGCTCCGCCGAAGGGCTGATCGGTTTTCACTGGACCAAGGTGCACCCGGCCGGGGCCTACGGGCCGGACCGGGTCGGGGAGATCTACGTGCTCGGGGTGGATCCGCAGGCCGCTCGCCGCGGACTCGGCCGGCTGCTCGCGTTGGTGGGATTACAGCATTTGGCGCAATCAGGACTAGAAAACGTCATCTTGTATGTAGATGGCGACAACACGGCGGCCGTACGGTTGTACCAGTCCCTGGGCTTCGGCAATCGAGCCGTGGACACCATGTACGAATGGCGTGGCGTGACGGCGTAGCACCTTCGCTGCCCTACGCGCCGCCGACGGCCGGGATGTTGAGCCCCGGTCCGGTCGCCCGGTGTCCCTCCGCTCGACACCCGCAGTTCACCTTTCCGTGCGAGAGTTTGGATCATGGACCCGGCCGACCTCCCCCGCTATCTCGACCGCGAATCCTCCTGGCTCCAGTTCAACAGCCGGGTGCTCGAGCTGGCCGAGGACAAGGAGGTCCCGCTGCTTGAGCGGGCCAAGTTCGCCGCGATCTTCGCCAACAATCTCGACGAGTTCTTCATGGTCCGGGTGGCCGGACTCAAGCGGCGCATCGCCACCGGCGCCACCGGGACCACCGCCTCCGGCTTCACCCACCGCGAGGTGCTGCAACGGATCTGGGCCCAGACGCGGGAGCTGATGACCAGGCACGCGCAGCTCTTCCAGGAGCAGCTGCGCCCGGAACTGACCCAGCACGGCATCGAGATCCTGCGCTGGGGCGACTTCGACGCGGCGCAGCAGGAACAGCTCTACGCGCTCTTCCGGGAGCGGATCTTCCCGGTGCTCACGCCGCTGGCCGTCGACCCCGCGCACCCGTTCCCGTACATCTCAGGGCTCTCGCTCAACCTGGCCGTGCTGGTGCGCAACCCGGTCACCGGCAACGAGCACTTCGCGCGGGTGAAGGTGCCGCCGCTGCTGCCGCGCTTCGTGGAGGTGAGCTCCGGCAGGTTCATCCCGCTGGAGGAGCTCATAGCGGTCCACCTGCCGCACCTGTTCAACGGCATGGAAGTGCTCGGCCATCACACCTTCCGGGTGACCAGGAACGAGGACGTCGAGGTCGAGGGCGACGAGTCGCAGAGTCTGCTGGAGACGCTGGAGCGGGAGCTGGTGCGCCGCAGGTTCGGCCCGCCGGTCCGGCTCGAGGTCGAGGAGACCATCGACCCCACGGTGTTCGAGCTGCTGGTCCGCGAGCTCGGCGTGAACGACAACGAGGTGTTCCGGCTGCCCGCGCCGCTGGATCTGACCGGGCTGTTCACCATCGCCGACGAGGACCGGCCCGAGCTGAAATTCCCGCCGTTCGCCACCGCGCTGCACCGGGACCTGGCCGACTACGAGACCAACTCCGCGATCGACATCTTCGCGGCGATGCGGCAGCGCGACATCCTGCTGCACCATCCGTACGACTCGTTCACGACCTCGGTGCAGGCATTCCTGGAGCAGGCCGCGGACGACCCGGATGTTCGCGCGATCAAGATGACGCTGTACCGCACGAGCGGCGACTCGCCGATCGTGGACGCGCTGATCGACGCGGCCGAGGCGGGCAAGGAGGTGCTGGTGCTCGTCGAGATCAAGGCCCGGTTCGACGAGCACGCCAACATCGTCTGGGCACGCAAGCTCGAACAGGCCGGCTGCCACGTCGTGTACGGCCTGATGGGCCTTAAGACACACACCAAGTCCCTGCTGGTGATCCGGCTTGAGGGCAACAAGCTGCGGCGTTACGCGCACATCGGTACCGGTAACTACAACCCGAAGACCGCGCGCCAGTATGAGGACCTCGGCCTGCTGACCGCGGACCCGCAGGTTGGCGAGGACCTCACGCACCTGTTCAACCGGCTCTCCGGCTACTCGCGCACGATCTCCTACCGCCGCCTGCTGACCGCGCCGAACGGGCTGCGCGAGGCGCTGATCGAGCGGATCGGCCGGGAGCGGGACAAGCTGGCGGCCGGCCGCCGCGGGACCGCCAAGACCGCGCGGATCAGGCTGAAGATGAACTCGCTCGTGGACGAGGCGATCATCGACGCGCTCTACGAGGCCTCGCAGGCGGGCGTGCGGGTCGACGTGGTGGTGCGCGGGATGTGCGCGCTGCGGCCGGGCGTGCCGGGGCTGTCCGAGAACATCAGGGTTCGCAGCGTGCTGGGCCGGTTCCTCGAGCATTCGCGGATATTCGTGTTCGGGCAGGAGATCCCGGCATCGGCCACCGGCCGCGGCGTCGGCGAACCGCCGGAGGTGTGGATCGGCTCGGCCGACATGATGCACCGCAACCTGGACCGGCGGGTCGAGGCCCTGGTGCAGCTGACCGAGCCGACGCACCGGCGCGAGCTGACCGCCATGATCGACACCGTCTTCGAGGAGGACGCGGCCTGCTGGGAGCTGGGTCCGCTGGGCGACTGGACCCGGCGGCAGCCGCCGGACGGCGTGCCGCTGCGCGACGTCCAGGAGTCCTTCATCGAGTCGCGCAACCAGCTGATCGCGGCACGGCGGGCGAGGATGGGCTGACGGGTGCGCTCGGGGCGGATGGCGCGCACGCGGCGTGCGATGGGGTGGCACGTCGGAGGGGGAGACGCCGAGTCGGCGCACGCGCAATCGAGGCGTGCAGTACCCGGCACGGCGAGGCAGTGCACTCAGGCGGCGACTCTGCGGGGGTTTTGATGACAGAAGCGCAGGCGGCACAGCGCGTCGGCGCGCAGCAAGGCGAGCGGGCCGCAGAACGGCGCGGCGGACAAGGTGCCGGGCCCGGGCAACCGCCCGACGGCGCTGCGGCTGCTGCGGCTAATGCGGCCGCGGCCACGAGTTCGGTGGCCGAGACGGCTCGTCCCGTGCCGGCGGCCGTTGACGTGCTGCGCGGCTATCTCGGCGCGCAGAGCACGGCGTTCCTGACCCAGTTGCCACGGCTGCGCGAGGGCAAGCCGGAGGCGTCGCACCGGATCCGGGTCGCGTGTCGGCGTTCCCGGTCGCTGCTGCGAACTTATCGGCCCCTGATGGACGGCGACTGGGCCGATGAGTTAGCGGCGCGGATCGACGAGTTCACGCAGATCGTCTCGCCGGAGCGGGATGTCGAGGTGGTCCGTACGCTGCTGCTCACGGCGCTGGACGGGCTGGCTGACGAGTCGTCGGGTGCGGTACGGGCTCGAACGCTGCTTGATCGGATGCTGCATCGCGAGTACGCGGTCGCCCACGAGGCGACGCTCGCGGCGCTCGCCGGGCCGCGGTTCCATGCCCTAGCGGATCAGTTGGCCATCGCGCCCGAGACGATGCCGAGCAAGCCGGAAGCGCAATCCCCTGCGCCCGAAGCGTTGTATCCGCTGGTCGAGCACGCCTTCGGCGTGGTGGAGCGCCGGGTCGCGGCCTTGCCCGACCCGCGCAAGCAGAACGCGAAGGAACTGCTGACCGACGATCCGGCTGACGAGCAGTGGCATCGGCTGCGTATAGCTGCTAAGCGCTGTCGTTACGCGGCTGACGTATGCACACCCGTCGCGGGGCAGCAGGCTGCCGAACTGGCCGACGCGATGGCGGTGATCACGGAGGAGCTCGGCGGTCAGCAGGACGCCAGCGTGGCGTCGGCCGTGCTGTTGCGCGCCGCGCGGACTCCGCGGATCGCCGCGCCGACCGGTTTTGTGCTCGGACGGCTGTTGGGCGAATCACGCGCCGGTATCCTGCGTTCTCGGCTGGCTTTTCCGACGCTGTGGCGTCAGGCCGCCGATCCAGGTCTGCGCGCGTGGCTGGAAGGGTGACGGCTTCAGGCGATGGCGTTGCTCCACTCCCGCCCCGCCGCCACCGCAGGCAAGCCGGTGCACGCGGCCGGGGCCGTGTTATGGCGGCCGGGCCCAGCCGGCCTTGAGGTGGCGCTGATCCACCGGCCCCGCTACGACGACTGGTCGCTGCCGAAGGGGAAGGTCGATCCCGGCGAGCACACCGTGCGCACCGCCGTGCGCGAGGTCTTCGAGGAGACCGGTCGGCACATCGTGCTCGGCCGCAGGCTGCCCTCCATCAGCTACCAGGTCGTCGGCGGCACGAAGCGAGTGCGGTATTGGGCCGGGCGGGCGCTGCCGGACGCCGGCGGGGAGGGCGCGTTCCAGCCGAACCACGAAGTGGATCAGCTCGCGTGGATGAGTCCGCAAGCAGCGCTGGACCGCTTGACCCGGCCGCTCGACGCGACCGTGCTCGCATCGTTCATGCGCGCGCCGGTCGACACGGTGCCGATCGTGCTGCTGCGACATGGCACGGCGGAGAAGCGCGCGCCAAAATTCTCTGACGATCTGATCAGACCGCTGGCGGCGGTAGGGCACTGGCAATCGGAGACGCTGGCCGCGTTGCTGCCCTGCTACGGGCCGTTGCGGATTGTCTCCTCGCCCGCGGTGCGCTGCCTGGACACCGTTCGGCCGTTCGCGCGAAAACAGCAGACGATCATAGATATCGAGCCAGCGCTGGGTGAAGCGGCGCACGCAGCAGAGCCGGAAGCCGCCGCTTCGTGGTTGCGTGCCCTGATCGCGCAGTGCGCGCCGACCGTAGTCTGCTCACACCGGCAAGTGCTCGACGACATGCTGGCCGCGCTGCTCGACCAGGCCGCCAGGGAGCAGGCCGTTCCGCGGTCGATGAACGGCCGGGCCTGGACGAAGCGGCAGGTGAATCGGCTGCTCGGCGCGGATCGCAGCGGCGGACGCCTGAAGCCGGGCCGTGCGTGGATCTTGCATGTGGCGCCTGGAACCGACTCGGGAGGTGGCGTGCCGCGCCTGGTCGCGGTCGACCGGCTCAAGCCGTGACGGCGAGGAGCCCGGACGTTTCGGAGCAGGGGCGTTGAGCGGCGTTGAGCCGTTTCGAGCGCGCGAACGTAGTAGCGGTGAGTACTCGTCAGATGATCAGTCCTGAATACCGTGACGGGAACAAGGATCGCTCGTTGCACTGACCGAGACCGAATGTCGCAGCCACTGCTTCAGGAGTCCGCATGCCCGGCACAGTCCTGTACAACGGCAAACGCTCGATCACGGAAACCTTCGCCGCACCGCAGACCCCGGAGGCCGGTCTCGCGACGGCCGAGGCGCCGCACGCGATGCACGGCCTGGTCGCCATCGCGAACGGACCGGACTACTGCCTGTGCGGGCGCACCTGGCCCTGCGAGAGGCGCGCGGACTGACGGCCGTCGGCTGACGCTGCGAACGCAGCCGAGGCCGCGAACCGGCCATCCGGCCATCCGGTTATCTGAAGCGATAATCGGACCAACGCAGGAGGACTCAGGGCGCGGCGGGTCAGTTCACCGGCCCGTCTGGCTCGGGTTGATCGCGCGCGGTCCGAACACCGCTGCCGCGATGGCCGTCAGATCGGGGTCGTCAGGCGCAGGCTGGCCCGAGTGCCTTCCGTGCCCGCCGCCGCTGCCGTCGTCACCGTTGCGATCGTCACCATCGGCGCTGTCTGCGCCGCGATCACTCCCGACGCCTTTCCCGCTGTTGGCTCCGCTGCCGGTGCCGCCGCCGATGCTGCGAGCAGGCACCAGCGCGCCGGCCGGTCCGCGGAAACCGCTCGTGCGTCCAGCAGGGAGCGCCTTGCGCTCGGTGAACGCGAGAGGCAGCTCGTCCTCGCCCGCATCGTCGTCCTCTTCGGCCTCCGCCGAAGACTCGGTCATCGCGCGGTCGGTGTACACCAGCGGCCGCTCGTACTCGGTGATGATGTGCTTGACCACCTGTACGTCACCGTTGACGTCCCAGACCGCGATGCCCGGCGACAGCGTCGGGATGATCTCCACCGCCCACCTCGGCAGGCCGAGGACCCGGCCGGTCGCGCGGGCCTCGTCCGACTTCTGCATGTAGATCGTCCTGGTGGAGGCCATCTTGAGGATCGCCGCCGCCTCCTTGGCCGCCGCGCCGTCCACCACGTCGGACAGATGGTGCACGACCGCGACGAACGAGAGGCCGAGCCGGCGGCCGAACTTGAGCAGCCGCTGGAACAGCTGCGCCACGCTCGGCGAGTTGATGATGTGCCAGGCCTCTTCGACCAGGAAGATCCGCTTCTTGCGGTCCGGCTTGATCCAGGTGTGCTCCAGCCAGACCCCGACGATCGCCATCAGGATCGGCATCGCGATCGAGTTGCGGTCGATGGTGGACAGGTCGAACACGATCAGCGGGGAGTCCAGGTCGATGCCCAGGGTGGTCGGGCCGTCGAACATGCCGGCCAGGTCGCCGTCCACGAGGCGGTCGAGCACCAGCGCGACGTCCAGGCCCCAGTCGCGCACCTCGTCGAGCGCGACGTTCATCTCCTCGGCGGCGGCGAGCTTCGGTTCGCGCAACGCCTCGACGATGTCGTGCAGGATGGGCTGCTCGCCTGCGCGCAACGAGTCGGCGCGCACGGTGGCGTGTGCGGCCTTGAGTGCGTAACCGGATCGCTCGTCGAGCGGATGCCCGAGTGCGACCTCGATGATGGTACGCAGCAGCGCGAGCTGGCCGGTGACCGTGATCGCTGGATCGAGCGGGTTGAGCCTGATGCCATCGCCGCTGCGGTGGTGTGGGTCGAGCCGGATCGGGGTGACCCCTATCGCCTCGGCTATCCGGTTCCACTCGCCGACGCCGTCCTCGCCCTGCGCGTCGAGCACGACCACCTGGCGGTCCTTGAACCGCAGCTGGCGCAGCACGTAGGTCTTCTCCAGCGAGGACTTGCCGTTGCCCGACTCGCCGAGCACCAGCCAGTGCGGCGCGGGCAACTGCTGGCCGTAGAGCTGGAACGGGTCGTAGATGTAGCCCTTACCGCTGTACACCTCGCGTCCGATGATCACACCGGAGTCGCCGAGGCCGGGGGCCGCGGTCGGCAGGTAGATGGCCTCGGCCTGGTTGGTGGAGGTGCGCACCGGCAGCCGGGCGGTCTCCTTCTTTCCGAAGAGCACCGTGGTGAAGGCATCGGCAAGCAGGTCGGTGAGGCTTCCGCGGGCCATCGGCTACCTCCGCACGCCGGTCGCGAATGGCAGGGTATTGACGAAGGCGCGGTGGTGTTCCCGGTCGCACCATTCGAGCTTGAGGAAGGACTTGCCCGCGGACGCGCGGATCGTGCGCTTGTCCCTGGACAGGGCCTCCGGCGAGCGCGAGGAGACGGTGATGTAGCCGACCAGGTTCACGCCCGCCGCGCCCGCGGCCAAGTCCTCGCCACGCAGGTCGACGCGGGAGGAGTGGGCGCGCTCGCGCGGGTCGTCGATCCGGCCGAGCTTGGCTTGGCGGCGGTCCTCGGCATCGACGTTCACCTTCTCGGTCAGCATCCGCTCAATCGCCACTTCGGTCGGTTCGAGGTCCATGGTCACCGCTACCGTACGGATCACGTCCGGGGTGTGCACCAGCAGCGGCGCGAGGAAGTTGACCGATACCGGCGTCAGCGGCCACTCGCGGATCCAGGCGGTGGCGTGGCACCACGGCTCGCTGAGGACCGACTCGCGGGTCTTCGCGCGCAGGAACAGCGGCGATGAGCCGTCGAACTCGGCGGGCCAGGCGTCGCGTTCACCCATCGCGTCCGTGTGGTCGATCGGGTGCTCGGGATCGTACATGGAGTGCACGAGCGAGGAGAGCGCGGACACGTCGAGCGGCCTGCGTACCTTTATGTCGGCGTCGGCCAGCCGTGCACAGATGTCGGTCAGTTCACGCACCATGATGACGCAGAGGCCGTGGTCGGCGTCCGCGCCTCCGGCCATAACGCGCGCCTCGTTCGCCAACTCGCGCGTGTAGGGCATTGACGCGGTCAGATACGCACGGTGCTGCTCGCTCGAGGTGGAGACCATCGAAAGCAGATGGTCATAAGAGTCACGAAGCCACTGGGCCGCCTCGGGGTTACCGCGCTTGAGCACGTCCTTGGCATGCGCGTCCGGGTCGGCCGGCAGGGTGCGGGCGAGCATCTGAAGGCGGGTCACGAAGCCGTCGCCGTTGGCCACGTGTCGCAGCAGCGTGCCGAACCGGTCGACCAGCGCCTCCTGGTCCTCGGCGTCCCGCGAGCCGACGCCCGGTCCCTCGATCTCCAAGGTGCAGGTGACCGTGCTGCGGTCCAGGTGCATCAGCACCGCGAGCTTGTCCGGGCCGAAGCCGGCGGTCAGCCAGCGCACCCGGCCGATCCCCGGCGGCGTCGGAACCGGCAGTTGCCGGCCGCCGAGCCGGGTTCCGGCCTCGACCGCGGCCGAGGAGTACCGGGCGAGACCGGAGCGCCGCAGCCGCCGGTAGCTGCGGTCGATCTCGAACCAGCGGTACAGCGTGCGCTTGCGGTACGGCAGGAAGATCACCGCGGCGCCGGCGGCGGGCAGCCCGACGATCATCAGGATTTTGAGGAAGAGGGTGGGGACCACGAAGGCCGCGATCATCGCCAGCGCGCAGGCGACCACCAGCAGCGCCAGTTCGCCGGTTTCCCGGTTGCGCCCGACGATCGCGTTCGGCTTGGCCTTACCGATCAGGAACGAGCGGCGGCGCTCGAAACCCTCTGCGGTCACGCCGGCCCTCCGCGTCCACCGTCAGCGGCACCTCGAGCGCCTCGTACCGCATCCGCGCCACGCCCTGAGGCCCCTCCATCGCGCGGCAGCGCCGGCGCGGGCGGCGGCGGAGCCGGGGGCGGAGCCACCGGCGGTTGCCCGCCCGAACCGCGAGTGGTCGTGAGCCTGGCAGCCGCGCGTGCGCCGTGTGCCGCGACTCCGGCGGTCATGCCGAGCGCGGCCACCGCCGGGCCGGCCATCGGGTTGGCGCCGATGGGGCTGCCGCTGCGGCCGGCGTGTGCGGCGATGCCTTGCCGCATCCGGGAGGCGGGGCCGTCCATCGAACCGGCTGCGGCCTCGGAAGGGGCTTCGGCGCTGCGGGCGCCGTTGAAGGCGAGCATGTCGTCGCCGAAGTTCGGCACGAAGCGGAAGATCAGGCCGGAGGCGAAGATCGACAGCAGCATGATGGCCAGGCCGGAGAGCACCGAGCCGAAGGAGCCCTGGCCGGTGTTGCCCCCGGAGATGGCGGTGGCTAATCCGAGCACGATGACGATCACCGGTTTGGCGAGGTCCACTGCGATCATCATCCCGGCCCAGCGCCTGATGTGGTGCCAGAGCGACTTGTCCACCAAGCCCGCGTACACGGTGGCGGCCAGCGCGGCGCCGACATACAGCATTGCGGCGCGGATCAGCAGCTCCACCCAGAGCACCGCCGCGGCGATCATCGCGATGATCGAGATGAAGATCAGCAGGATCGGGCCGCCGCCGAGATTCGCGGTCTGCCCGTTCGGCGGGTCGAGGGTGTTCGCGAACGAGGTCAGGAAGTTGTTCGTATCCTTCGCCGTGCCCGAACCGATCGCGCTGGTCACCGAGTCGGTCACGCGCACCATGCCGTAGAGGATCACGGGCGTGAACGCGGAGGCGCCGACGGCGAGCCAGAGGTAACCCGTGGCCTGGGACAGCGCGGTCACGATCGACTCGCCGTGCACGGCCCGCTTGACCACCGCGAGCAGCCAGAGCACGACGGTCAGGATCGCGGAGGCCGCGAACACGATCGCGTACTGGGTGAGGAACCCGGAATTGGTGAAGTCGACGTTGGTGACCCCGTTGACCACCCCGGAGACCGCCTTGATGACCGAGGCGGCCGCCTGCGCGCAGTCGTGCGCGATCGAGCCGACCGGATCGGACAGCAGCGACGCGGTCGAGGCGCCGCCGCTGGCGGTGCCCCCGCTGCCGACGCCGTTGGGGCCGACGCTGTTGGGGCCGGTGCCGCTCGAGCCGCCGCCGACCAGGGTGCGGGTGTTCTCGCAGGCCTGCTTCAGCGATCCGGGAAGCAGCGCGCAGGCGTCTCCCGCGGCGTGGATCATCGAGCTAACGGGCATAGCGCAACCCCCCGAACTGGTTGACTGCCTTCTGCAGATCCTGACTGCCTGAGACGACCTGCTGGCCGCTGGCCGGCACCGGACCGTCCGCGGAGGCGAACGAGACCCACTTCCAGTCGCCGCCGGTCCAGCGCACGGTCACGGTGATCGTGGACCAGTTCTCGACGACGGGGTGCGTCGATCCCTGCCCGGCGAGGCCGGAGAGGGTGACGGTCCACACCGAGACGGTCGCGTTGTCGCTGCTGCTCTTGACCAGAGTCACGCCGACCGGGGCGCTTCGCTGGACGAAGGTCTGCCCCGAAGGCGGTACGCCGTCCGCGGACAACCCCAGGCTGCTGTCGACCTGTGAGTAGGCAGTGTCGAGCTGGCTTTGCAGGTCGGACGCTATGGCCGGGTCCGCGATCGCGGCGATCAGCCGGTGCCGCGCCGCCGGGTTCACCATCGTCGAGGACGAGTACGCGACCACGTAGTTGGCCGCGGCAGACTCGGCGCCTTTGCCGGTATGCGGGTATCCGATCGGCACTCCGTCGGCGATGTTCCCGGGCAGGCCGCTGTTGTCGAACTGGGAGGTCACCGGGCCGGTCGGGCTCGCCGCCTGGTTCGCGGAGCCGGAGCCCGCGGCGGACTGCCCCGAGGTGGGCGAGCCGCCGGAGTGATGGGTGCTTCGATTGACGATCGTGATGGCGGCGACCAGGGCCACCAGCGCGGCCAGCAGAACGAGTGGCCGGCGGCCACGGCCAGGCCTCGGCTCGTCGTCCTGATAGGGGTCGGGCGGCAACTTGACACGCGTGCGCGCTTCGGGCGTGCTCTGCGCAGTGTCCAATGCGTATGACCCTCGATCAGCTCGGCTCCAGGGGCGGGCCATCAGACCTCACCCCTACTGGATATGGAAACCAGTGTCACCGGTACCGGCACCGGTTGAACCGCCGTACACGCCAAAGACGCACCGCGCGTCAGCCGTTGGGACCCCGGACCGGGCCTCGGGCCGGGGTCGGGACATCCCGAGCGGGCCGCCTCAGTCACGAGTCAGATCGCCATGCCGTAGACGATGGTGAACAGCGTGCCGAGCGAGCCGATGATGAAGACGCCGGTCAGCCCGGCCACGATCAGGCCCTTGCCCTGCTCCGCGCTGAACGAGTCGCGCAGCGCGGTCGCGCCGATGCGCTGCTTTGCGGCACCCCAGATCGCGATGCCGAGGCAGAGCAGGATCGCCGCGGCCATGATGACCTCGATCATCACCCGCGCCTGTTGGCCGACCTTTCCGAAGGGCCCCCAGTCCGGCGCGATCCCTCCGATGATCGTATTGATACTTCCACCGCCACTGGCCGCCGGCAGCAGTGTGTGCCACTCGGCGTGGGCGGGCAATGTCGTAAGGAGAGTCAGCACGCTGCACCCCCGGTCCTTGGGTCGGTCGTTGTCGTCCAGTGTTGCCAGTATGGGGGTGTTTTGTGAACTCGAACAGGAGCGCGTGGTTCTGAAGTGCGAAGACTGACGCTTCATCACCACCGCACCTATCATAGGGCTCGCCGCCGCGCCCGTACTCTGGACGCGCCAGCCTGATTGACCTGGGCGCTTAGCGGTGCGATGAGGAGGGGAGGAGAGCCGCGATGCCAGGACGCCGGTGGATCTGGATCCTGACAGGAACGTTGCTGGTTCCCTTCTTGATCGTCGGCGCTGTGGCGATGGTCGCGGTCGGCATCAGCGGTTCGGAGCTTCAGGCGGCGCAGGCCTCGTTGGCGACCGGGACGGTACCCGCCGCCTATGCGTCGATGATCGAGAGCGCTGGTACGACGTGTGCTCAGATGAGCGCGCCGCTGCTGGCCGCTCAGCTCTATCAGGAGAGCGCGTTCGACCCCAAGGCGGTCTCGCCCGCGGGCGCGCAGGGCATCGCCCAGTTCATGCCCGGCACCTGGCCCAACTGGTCCTCCCCGCACGACGGCGACGGCAAGCAGGACGTTTTCAATCCGGCCGACGCCATCCCGGCCGCGGCCCGGTATGACTGCGCGCTGGCCCGGCAGGTCGCGAAGACGCCCGGTGACCAGGTCGACAACATGCTGGCGGCGTATAACGCCGGTCCCGGCGCGGTGCTCGCGGCCGGCGGCGTGCCCTCGATCGCCGAGACGCAGAACTACGTCAAGAACATCCGGATCCTGGAGAAGGCGTTCAGCGCGCCCGCCGGTACCGTCGCGGCGAGCAATGTCGCGGTCCGGGCGATCGCCTTCGCGTACGACCGGCTCGGCACTCCGTACCTGTGGGGCGGCACCGGCACCGTCGCAGAACACGGCGAGTTCGACTGCTCCGGCCTGACTCAGGCCGCGTACGCGAGCGTCGGGGTGAAGATTCCGCGCGTCGCCGCCGACCAGTGGTACGCGGGGCCGCATGTGCCGCGCAGCCAGTTGCAGCCCGGGGACCTGGTCTTCTTCGCGAACAACGTGAACGACCCCGCGACGATCCACCACGTGGGCATCTACGTCGGCGGCGGCGCGATGATCGACGCGCCGCACACCGGCGCGACGATCCGCTTCGACCCGGTGGACGACTTCGGCGGCTACATCGGTGCGGTACGTCCCTACGCTCAGGTACCGCAGTGGCCGGTCGGTCAGAGCACGACGGGTCCGGCCGGCGTTACGTCCTAGCCCCAACACCGCCTAAGACGTCAATGCACGAGCTTGACGGCCGGAGCGAAGCCCTCTGCCAGATCGGTGCGGGCGCGCCAACCGGTGGCGGCGTGGAACGCGTCTGACGAGATCCGCAGCGAGCGAGCGGTGACTTCGGCGCCCGGGCCGAGGAACTTGCGGGTCAGGCCCGAGATGAAGCGCGCCGAGCCGTCCACTCCGGCGGCCGTCGCCAGCGCCCGCGCCCACTCGGTCAGCTTCACGGGCTGGCCGGCCACGTTGTAGATGCCGGTCGGGGCGGCCAGGGCGGCGACCACGGCACCGGCGGCGTCCTCGACCGTGATCGGCGAGATGTACGCCTCCGGATCACCGACGAGTACCGGCTTTCCCTTGCGCACCCGATCGAGTTGCCAGCGGGTGAGCGCATCGTCGCCGTAGAACGTGCCGAATCGAAGCACCACGGCGAAGCGGTACTGATCCGCGAAACCCATCGCGTTCTCGCTCGCCGTGATGGACGAGCGGATCATCGGGACCGGGTCGAGCGGCGACTGTTCAGTGATCCAGTCCTGGCCGGCGTCGGCGTACACGAACGCGACAGCCTCCTGGATCAGCCGCAGCGCTCCGCATTCGGCCGCGGCCTTAGCCACGATGGCGCTGCCCTCGGACCGAATGCGATCGTTCTCCTGCCACGACGAGCGGCGCATGACTGCGGTACCGGTCGGGATGTGCGTAGCCAGATTGCACACGACGTCGTGACCTTCGATGGCCGAGCGCATCGACTTCGCGTCGAAGAGATCTACTTCGACCGCGTTGGCGCCGAGTGTGTGCAGGGCTCTGCGTTTATCGCTGCCGCGCGCTATGCCGGTCACCTCGTGACCGCTGGAAACGAGCCGCCGAACCGCCGCGGTCCCGAGCACTCCGGTCGCTCCCGCAACGAACACGCGCATCCGTCAGCACCCTCCTGGTCGCGACCGGTTGTTCCGTAACCATCCTCCATCCGGGTCGTTGGGGAGGACGAATCCGGAAACGGATCATCCGTTCGGTCTACATGATGAATCCAGTACCCGAGGTGACCACAGTGAACGCAGCGGCGGCAAACGGATGGGGGCGCTCGGCGGCGCTTCGGCTCAGCCTGCTCGCGCTGAGCGCCGGGGCGGTGACCGCGGCTGCTTCGGGCTGCTCCGCGGGGGCGTCGAACGTCGCCGCCGACCCGGTCGCCGCGGTGCGCAACGCCGCCTCCGACTCGGCGAAGATCCACAGCGCCAAGGTGGCCACCTCGGTGACCATGTCGGTCGGCGGGGCGAGCCGGCAGTTCACTGGTTCGGGTGAGTTCGACTTCGATCATCAGGTCGGCGCGATCCTGCTGCAGACCCCGCAGAGCCAGACCCCGCTCGACGAGGTCATCACGCCGAGCACGCTGTACCTGCGCCTGTCGGGGAGCAACGCCAAGTGGAAGATGGTCGACGCGACCAAGCTGCCTGACGGCGATCTGATCAGCGCCGGATACACCAGCCCGGTCTTCGACTTCGCGCTGCTGCGCGGCGCGAATGGTGACGCGGTCCAGTACGTGGGGCAGGAGACCGTGCGCGACACCAAGGTGACGCACTACACCGGGACCCTGGACCTGGCCGCTTCGGCGAACGAGGCGCAGAGCCCGATCAAGGACGAGCTGCTCGCCGCGTCGCATGCCTTCTCGAACAAGTCCGTGCCCTTCGACGCGTATGTGGACGCCGCGGGCGAGGTGCGCCGGGTCGTGGCGCACTTCGCGTTCCCGGCGGAGGCACCGCAGAAGGGCGAGGTCGAGATCGCCGCGACCACCGATCTGTTCGATCTCGACCAGCCGGTGACCGTGTCCACCCCGTCCGCGGCGGACCTGGCGGTCGCCGCGCCGGCGCCCGCCTCGCCGAGCGCGTCCGCGACTCACCGGCGCTCCTGAGGGTAGGCAGTCCCAAGCAGGTGGCCTCCCCGCGCTCAGCTCCGGCTTTACCGCGCGGAGGCACCCCGGCACCACCTGGCAAGGCCAGACGAACGGCCTTACCGAACTAGGCGGGCTACTGCCGGGTATGACCCTTCCGGGCCATGGCCGCCGCTGGGGCCCGTCTCTAAGCTGGCTAGGGTCAGCGGAAGACCGCGGGGGACTCCGTCTCGCGGCGATCGCCATGACCCATGACGGTAAGGAGGTGACCGGATTGCGTACGGCGCAGCACACCCCCGCTTCCCTGCACGATCCGGCGCCGCGCCGCGAATCGGCGCACACCCACGGCCACGGTCGGCCGCTACGCGCCGCCTCTGTGCACGACCGGGTGGCGCTGGACGAGATCGAGCTCTACGCCGAGCTGATCATCGCGGCGCAGCGCAGCGACAAGCCGCTTTCCCGCGCGGACATCGACGCCGCGCTCGGCCTGCGCCCGCCGGAACCGGCCAGGTCTTGTTGAGCCTCCGGCTCCCGTTCCCGGCGCGGCCACACTGCATTTATTTCGGCGAGCCCCTGCTTGCACGATTTCCGGGGTCTAGCACCGGTTTGATATGGATCGCGCTCGCCTGATCAACGCGTTTTGATCACGCAGCGGCACCAGAAGACCACGACTCAGCGTTCAAGCGGCGCGCGGATGGGCGCGCAGGGCGCATCACGGCTCCGGAGCGTCTAGCATCCTTGTGGTCACGGAACCGAGCAGTTCCTGGACCACCGCTCCAGCCGGATCGGCGACCCGCGATTTTCGCGGGTGTGCGCGCCGATCGGCGTCCGGGGCGGGAAGAGCCCGTCCCACACCCTGCCCGGAGTACCCTGTGCGCCTGCGTCTGACCCCGAAGGAGCCGAGCTTCTACGACCTGTTCGCGAAGGCCGCGGACAACCTGGTCGTCGGAGCCGCGCTCCTGACCGAGCTGCTCGGCACCGACAAGTCCGGGCGAGCGGTCATCGCCGAGCGGATGCGCGATGCGGAGCATGCCGGCGATGAAGTTACCCACGCGATCTACCGCCAGTTGAACTCCTCGTTCATCACGCCTTTCGACCGGGAGGACATTTATCAACTCGCCGGCCGGCTCGACGACGTGATGGACGCCATGGAGGCGGCGGTCGACCTGGCCACGCTCTATCAGGTGGAGTCGCTGCCGCCGGGGGTGGCCGACCAGGTGGACGTGCTGGTGCGGGCGGCCGATCTGACCGCCGAGGCGATGCCACGGCTGCGCTCGATGAAGAACCTGACCGAGTACTGGATCGAGGTCAACCGGCTGGAGAACCAGGCCGACCAGGTCTACCGCAAGCTGCTCGCGCACCTGTTCTCCGGCGAGTACGACGCGATCACGGTGATGAAGCTGCGGGAGATCGTCGAGAACCTGGAGACCGCGGCGGACAACTTCGAGCACGTGGCCAACGCGATCGAGACGATCACGGTCAAGGAGTCCTGAGACCGTGCAGACGCTCGGCCTGATCACGGTCATCGTGGTCGCCCTCGGCTTCGCTTACACCAACGGCTTTCACGACTCCGCCAACGCGATCGCCACCTCGGTGTCGACGCGGGCGCTGACCCCGCGCGTCGCGCTGGTGATGGCGGGGATCATGAACCTGGTCGGCGCCTACGTCGGACTCCAGCTCGGCGGCGGGGTGACCAAGTCCATCGTCAAGGGCATCATCGGCACTCCGGCGCGCGGCACCAGCGGCCTGGTAGTGGTCTTCGCGCTGCTGGCCGGCGCGATCGTGTGGAACCTGATCACCTGGTACTTCGGCCTGCCCTCCTCCAGTTCGCACGCGCTGATCGGCGGCATGGTGGGCGTGGGCCTGGCGGCCGGGCTGAGCGTGCATTGGAACGGGGTCTGGACCAAGGTCGTGCTGCCGATGCTGATCTCACCGATGGTCGGCTTCCTGCTGACCTTCGCCGTGATGATCGGCATCCTTTGGGCGTTCCGGCGCGCCCGGCCCGGCCCGGTGACCCGCGGCTTTCGCATGGCGCAGACCGTGTCGGCGGCCGGAATGGCGCTCGGCCACGGCATCCAGGACGCGCAGAAGACCATGGGTGTGGTGATGCTCGCGCTGATCGCGGGCGGCCACGCGACCGATAGCAGCGCGGTGCCGTGGTGGGTGCTGCTGAGCGCGGCGCTGTCCATCTCGCTGGGCACGTACGCGGGTGGCTGGCGGATCATGCGCACGCTGGGACGCCGCATCATCGAACTGGACCCGCCCCGCGGCTTCGCGGCCGAGACGGTGGCCTCACTGGTGCTCTACTTCACCGCGTTCATCTATCCCGCGCCGGTCTCGACGACTCACATCATCACCGGCTCGATCATGGGCGCGGGGGCGACCAAGCGGAAGAACGCGGTGCGCTGGGGCGTGGCGAAGAACATCGTGTACGCCTGGTGCATGACGATCCCGGCCGCCGCGGTGTGCGGGGCGCTGGTGTACGAGGTCGCGCACTTGATCTTCAGATAGCCGGTCCGGCGCTGACGCGGCGTCAGGTGACGTTGTTTCACGTGGATCATGTGCTCACTGGTTGATCGAACCATGGCCGCTTGTCTGACTGAGTTGTTATCTGCCTGGACTGATGGCGGCCGACGGCAGCGCGAACTCGCACCACACGGACTTCCCGGTGTCCAGCTGCCGCGCGCCCCAGGAGGATGCGAGAGCGGCGACGATACCGATACCGCGACCGTCCTCGTCGGTGTCGTTGGCCAGCCGCCGCCGCGGGAGGTGATCGTCACCGTCCGAGACGTCCACGATCAGCCTGCGATCGGTGCGGCGCAGCCGGAGCCGGACCGGCGGCCTGCCGTGGATCGCCGCGTTGGCCACCAGTTCGCTGACCGCGAGCACACCGGTGTCGCACAGGTCCTCGCCCACATGCCAGCTGCGCAACACCCCGGAGGCGAAGGCGCGGGCGTGCGCCGCGATCTCGGTGCCGCCGACCAGGTCGATCCCGGCGGAGCGGAACAGCTCGGCCCGTTCTCCCTGCCAGCGCGGCACGTGCACGACCAGCAGCGCCACGTCGTCGTCGTGGTCGGCGGCCAGGTCCATCCCGGCCAGCAACTCGTCGCGGACCAGGTCCACCGGGCCGATCCGGCGCGGCGCGTGCTGTTCGGCCGAGCGCGGGGCGGGCAGTTGCGGGGCGCCGGCCAGGATCTTGCGCAGCCGGCTGAGCTGGCCGTCAAGGTCGATACCGCGCCGCTCGATCAATCCGTCGGTGAAGAGCGCCAGGTAGGAGCCCGGCGGGACCGCGATGCAGGCCTCCTGCCAGGTCCATTCGCCGGTGCCGAGCGGCGGGCCGCCGGCGGCGTCAAGTTCGACGACGGTGCCGTCCGGCAAGCGGAGCAGTGGTGCCGGATGTCCGGCGCTGGCGTAGGTGAGCACATGATCGTCGGGGTCGTAGACCGCGTAGACGGCGGTGGCCAGCGCGCCGAAATCGCAGGCGCCCGCGGTCGCCGAGCCCTCGGCGTAGGCGACGCCCTCAAGTTCGGCCGCGTGCCGGTCAAGGTGCAGCAACAGCTCGCCCGGCGGCAGATTGGCCGCGGCGTAAGCGCGCACCGCGGCGCGCAGCTGGCCCATCACCGCGGCGGCATGCACCCCGCGGCCCATCACGTCGCCCATGACGAAGGCGGTGCGTCCGCCGCCGAGCGGGATCACGTCGTACCAGTCGCCGCCGACCTGGTATTCGCCGGGCTCGTTGCCGCGCCGCCAGATATCCGGTGCGTACTCAAGCTGGTGGTCCGCGGCGCCCGGCAGATACACGCCCGCGATACGCAGGTCGTCGGGCTGAGACAGACGCTGCGGTAACAGCGAACGCTGTAAGGCGACCGCCGCATAGCGATGCCGCCGCTCCCCCGCGCGCAGCCGATCTACCGCAGCGGCCTGATCAGTGCAGTCGATGATGTTGAGGAGTGCACCGGTGACCGAGCCGCCCTCAGGTTGATGCACCGGCGAGCACGTCACCCGCAGCACGGCGGGGCGCTTGGCAGCGCCATATCCGTTAACGCGCACCTCGGGCGCGGTATAGACGGTGCCGGTGGCGTAGACGTGGTCAAGCGCGTCTAGCAGTCCCAACTGCTCGAATTGCGGGACCAGTCCGGCCAGCGGGCCGCAGACGCCGTCCGAGAGACCGAAGGCGTCCCGGAAGGCCCGGTTGAGGAAGTCGACCCGGTGATCGTGATCACGCACCAGCGCCACCGCGCCGGGTGCGGTGCCGAAGGCCGCGGCCAGCAGCGCGCCGACCCGTTCGCCGGACGGGTAGCCGCCGTCGCCGGGTTGCAGCAGCGCATCGGTCAGCTCGTCCCCGAACTCGTCGAAGCCGGACTCGCGCAGTGCGGTGTTCTTCAGCATGGGATTACTCGCGGCAGTCTCGTCTAAGGCTGTGTTGTCTAAGGCTGTGTTGTCTAAAGCTGTGTTGTCTGAGGCCGTGCTGTCCAAGGCCGTGGTGTCCGAAGTTGCGCCGTCGCGAACGGTCGCGCCCAGTAAGGCGGCGAAGTCCTTCGGGGTCGATTGCCGCGGGACGGCGTGATCAGGCAATACAGCGTGGTCAGGCGACGCCGCAGACGGCGCGTCGGGCTTCCATGACACGGGTAGTGGCGTCCTCTCCAAGTGCCCGCCGCTCGGCTCCCGACCGTACGCACGTCTCGTCAGCTTCCGGTCGGCGGCGCGGACGGAGCCGCGCATTCGGAGCCGGA
>DASUAR010000080.1:0-5128 GCA_035763685.1 Actinocrinis sp.
GGCGGTCGTGGTCATGAGCCGGGCGACCTCGGAGCCGACAACCCCGCAGCCCAACAGCGCTACCTTCAGCGGGCGCTTGCTCATGCTTCCCAACCTCGTCCTCCGCTTGCCCTGCCCGGCAAGTGTCGCCGGTCTGTCCGTTTCCCGGTATCCGTGGTCCATTATCCGAGACTCTGCCCGAAAGCGGTCCGCTCGCACCACGCGCCTTGCGCAGCCGCCAGCGCACCGGGGCTCCGAACCGCCACTACCGCCCTCGCCATCGTGCCGCCGCGCGCCTCATCCGAGGTCGAGCGCCAGCAGATCCTCTTCGGTTTCGCGGCGCACCAGCAGCCGCGTCGTACTCTCGTTCACCGAGACGACCGGCGGGCGCAGCGCGTGGTTGTAGTTGGAGGCCATCGAGCGGCAGTAAGCGCCGGTCGCCGCCACAGCGATGAGATCCCCTGCGGCCACGTCGGCAGGCAGCCAGGCGTCACGAACCACGATGTCGCCGGACTCACAATGCTTGCCGACGACGCGGGCGAGCATCGGCGGTGCCTCGGAAGCCCGCGACGCGAGCGCGCACGTATATAGCGCGTCGTACAGTGCGGTACGGATGTTGTCGCTCATACCGCCATCCACGGACACATACGTCCTGAGGCCGTCCAATGGCTTGACGGTACCCACCTCATACAGCGTGATCCCCGGCGTCCCCGCGATCGCCCGACCCGGCTCCACGGTCAACCGCGGCACCGCCAGCCCGTATCCAAAACACTCCCGCGCCACGATGGCCTTGAGCCCGGCGACGATGTCGAACGCATCCGCCGGGTCGTCCTCGCTCGTGTACGCGATTCCCAGTCCCCCGCCCAGGTCCAGCTCCGGCAGGCGCACCCCGTGCTCGTCGCGGATCGCGGCCAGCAGCCCGACCGCCCGATGCGCCGCGACCTCGAACCCGGACGTGTCGAAAATCTGCGACCCGATGTGCGAGTGGATCCCCACCAGATCCAGCGCCTCATGCTTCAGCACACGCTGCACGGCCTCCGCCGCCAGCCCGCCGCTGAGCGAAAACCCGAACTTCTGATCTTCATGCGCGGTCGCGATGAACTCGTGTGTGTGCGCCTCTACGCCGACCGTGATGCGCACCATCACCCGCGGACGCACTGCGCGCTGCGCGGCCAGTTCGGCGAGCCGGTCGATCTCCTCGAACGAATCGAGCACGATGCGCCCGACCCCGGCGTCCAGCGCGCGCACCAGCTCGGCGCGCGACTTGTTGTTGCCGTGAAAGGTCAGCCGATGCGCCGGGAAATCGGCGGCCAGCGCTATTGCCAGCTCACCACCCGAGCACACATCCAGACCGAGCCCCTCCTCGGCGGCCCAGCGTGCGACGGCCCTGCTCAGGAACGCCTTACTCGCGTAATGCACCGGAGGTTCGGCCGGATCGTAGTCGCCGAAGGCCGCGAGCCAGGCACGTGCCCGCATCCTCCAATCGGCCTCATCAATCACATAAACGGGAGTCCCCTGCTCCTCCGCGAGCCGCCGCAACGGCACTCCCCCGAGCGAGATCTCCCCGTTCTCCTCCCGCCGCGCCGACGAGGGCCAGACCTTCGCCTCCAGCGCATTGAGATCGGCCGGCGGCGCGGACACGCCGCTGCCGGGCAGGAAGTCTGCGTGACGTGGTCCCGCAGGGTGTGCAGCGCGGCTCATCTATCTGTCCCTCTACTCCGTGCTTCCGCTACCCGACCAGTCCCCGCTTCGCCGTGTTACCGCTACATCCGCTCCGGCGCCGAGACGCCCAGCAACGCCAGCCCGTTCGCGACCACGGTTTGCGTCGCCTCCGCCAGCCACAGCCGCGCCCGGGTCAGCTCGGCCGGGATCGGGTACCGCTCGCTAGGCAGGATCCGGCAGTCGTCGTAGAACTTGTGGTACGCCGTCGCGACGTCCTCCAGGTACCGCGCGACCCGGTGCACCTCCCGCAGGTCCGCTGCGCTCGCGACCACCCGCGGGAACTCGCCGAGCACCCCGAGCAGCTCCGCTTCCTTCTCGTGCACGAGCAGCCCCGGGTTGAAGACGTCCGCGGTCCCCTTGTCGATGCCCAACTCCGCAGCGTTGCGCTTTACCGAGCACATCCGCGCGTGCGCGTACTGCACGTAGAAGACCGGATTGTCGTTGGCCCGCTTGGTCAGCAGGTTGACGTCGAGGTTGATCGAGGAGTCCACCGAGGCCCGCGCCAGCGAGTACCGCGCCGCGTCGACCCCGATCAGCTCGATCATGTCCTCCAAGGTCACCACGGTCCCGGCCCGCTTCGACATCCGCACCGGCTCGCCATCCTTGACCAGGTTGACCAGCTGCCCGATCAAGATCTCGACGTTGTACTCGGGATCGTCGCCGAAACACGCCACCATCGCCTTGATCCGGCCGATGTAGCCGTGGTGGTCGGCGCCGAGCATGATGACGACCCGGTCGAAGCCCCGGCTGCGCTTGTCCAGGTAGTAGGCGCAGTCGGCGGCGAAGTAGGTCCAGGCGCCGTCGCCCTTCTTGACCACCCGGTCCTTGTCGTCGCCGAAGTCGGTGGTCCGCAGCCAGACCGCGCCGTCCTGCTCGAAGATGTGGCCCTGCTCCCGCAGCCGCGCCACCGCGGCGTCAAGCTCGCCCTTGTCGTGCAGTTCCTTCTCGTTGAAGTAGACGTCGAAGTGCACGCCGAACTCGGCCAGCGACTGCTTGATCTCGGCGAACATCAGCGCGATGCCCTCGACCCGGAACACTTCCCGGGCCTCGGATTCGGGCAGCGACAGCACGTCGGGCGACTTCGCCACCACCTGCGCCGCGATGTTCTCGATGTACCCGCCGACGTACCCGTCCTCGGGGATCTCCTCGCCCTTCGCGGCGGCCAGCAGCGACCGCGCGAACCGGTCGATCTGCGCGCCGGCGTCGTTGAAGTAGTACTCGGTGCCGACCTGCGCGCCGGCAGCCCGAAGCGTCCGCGCCAGCGCGTCACCGACCGCGGCCCACCGCACGCCGCCGATGTGAATCGGACCCGTGGGGTTCGCGGACACGAACTCAAGGTTGATGTTCTGCCCGGTCAGCGCCGAGCCCCGCCCGTACTCGTCCCCCGCAAGCACGATCGCCCGCGCCAACTCGCCCTGCGCCGCGGCGTCCAAAGTGATATTCAGGAATCCCGGCCCCGCGATATCGACCTGCTTGATACCCGTGATCGCCACCAGTCGACCCGCCAGCAGCTCGGCCACCGCGCGCGGGGGCTTGCCGGCCGCCTTCGCCAGTTGCAGAGCGACATTGGTGGCGTAGTCGCCGTGGTCCCGGTTCTTCGGGCGCTCGACGGTGACGGTCGAGGGCACGGGAACAGAGAGGTCACCGGCGTCCACGGCGTTCTGGAGCGCGGCGACCACGGCGGCGGAGAGCTCAACTGGGGTCACGTGCCAAGGGTACGGGAACGGCCCCGGCCACCCCCAATCAGTTATCCACAGCCCCCAACTCAATCCCCACTTCCCGCCATCCCCTTTCCCCCAACCCCTCTCCCCCCTTGCCTCCCCCGTTACCTCCCCCTCGGCCGCCGCCCCGGCAACGGCTCCTCCCCGGCGTCCAGCAACTCAAGCAGCCGCCGCAACTCCCCCTGTTCGCTCTCCGAAAGCTTCGCGAACAGCTGCTCCGCCGCCTCGGTCTTCATCCGGCCCACCTGCCGCAGCACCTCGATCCCGGCCGAGGTGAGCACCACGATCGTGGCCCGGCGATCCGTCGGGTCGGGCTCACGCGCGACGAATCCAGCGGATTCCAGCGTGTCAACCATCGACGTGATGGAGCGCGGCACCACCTCCAGCGCCTGCGCCAAGTCGGCCATCCGCGGCCGTTCGTACCGTGAGATCACCCGTAGCGCGCGGGCCTGCGCTTCGGTCAGGCCGAACCGGTCGTACGACGGCGCGGAGCGTCGCCGGATGCGGTGCGCGGTGCGCAGATAAAGTTCGGCCAGGCTCGGCAGGGCGGAAGAGGCCGCGGAAGACTGCGTCGCGTCGTCGGGCTCCACCGAGTCGGACAGGGTCGTCATAGAGCAGCAGTGTATTTCGAACGACCCGCACACCCCATGGCCCGGGTCGCCCGATTCACAAGCAAGCAGCCGTTTCACAACCGCACAATCCCCGGCACCGCAATATTCACAATCTCACGAGCCTTCGCCGCCGCGCCGCCGCACCCCACCGGCAGCCGGCGGCCGTCAGTCCAACGGCCCGAGATCCGGATGCCTAACCAACCAACCCCGCCGCGCTCCGCACAGCCCGCACCAGTTCATCAGGCGCGAACGGCTTGGTGACGTAGGCGTCGACGCCGAGCTCCCGCCCCCGCGCCAAATCACTCTCCTGAGCGCACGCGGTCACCATCACGATCGGCAGTGCGCGCGTGGCGCCCCCCGACCGCAGCCGCGCCGCAGTCGCAAACCCGTCCAGCCGCGGCATGACGACGTCAAGCGTCACGACGTCGGGTGAGACGGTCTCGACGACCTCGAGGCACTCCTGCCCGTCCTCGGCGAGGAACACCTCAAAGCCCTCAAGCTCCAGGTTCACGGCAATCAGCTGCCGAATCACCTCGCTGTCG
This sequence comes from Actinocrinis sp., assembly GCA_035763685.1. Lineage (GTDB taxonomy): Bacteria > Actinomycetota > Actinomycetes > Streptomycetales > Catenulisporaceae > Actinocrinis. The sequence goes on from DASUAR010000080.1 coordinate 4,576, forward strand.
TCCACCACCAGCACCCGCCGCGCCCGCGCGCCCGACAATCCCCCCAGCTCAGCGCCAGCTTCCACGGCTTCAGTCACGCCACTCAGCCTAGCCGCGCGGCAAACCGTGCGCGGGCACATCGCGAGAACTGGTATCGTTCCTCCCGTTGCCGCCCCCGTAGCTCAGGGGATAGAGCACCGCCCTCCGGAGGCGGGTGCGCGCGTTCGAATCGCGCCGGGGGCACATCGATGACGAGGGCCGCAGCCGCTTGAGCTGCGGCTTCTTGTTTCTCTCGACATCGAGAGTATGCAGCCGTACGCCGCCGTAGGCAGTCCTGACTCCATGATCGTCCCATATGCGTCCCATGATCTTAGGGCGCGGTCGGCCGAGCGACGATCTCCGTGAGTGCTGGCCTACTTTGGCCGGAGGAACCAACGAGGTCACCGCGTCATCGAGTTGCCGCACGGCGAGTGTGCGTGAAAATCCGCTGAGCTGCCCGGGCAAGCAGTTGAGGCACCAGCGACTTCGCGCGCCCGTTACTGCCGGACTGCACCAGTCGAGGAGTTGGCGACGA
>DASUAR010000081.1:0-21017 GCA_035763685.1 Actinocrinis sp.
GTAAGGGATTCACACAAGGTAACTGCCGGTTAACCGCGTTGATCGCGCGTTCGAAGTTACCGATGATGGCTGCTGTAAGAGATCATGAACCAGGGAAGTAAGCATCGTCGTGGGTGCTCTCGTCGTTGATCCGTCCGCGCCCGCCGCTGTGCGCCTCGCCGAGATAGCGGGCGCATTGTGCTTGTGGCCGTTGAGACCGGCGCGCTCGGATGGCGGACGTCAGCGGCCTGTCCCGAGGTCAACGGTAGAATAGCCGCTCAGAAGTTCATCGAGACCGCGACATCAGGTGGCGCCGAGCGCGCCGTGGTCGTGCGGGTTGGGCTGGAATGCCCCGTTACCGAGGCGCTCGATGCCCGCCGACCAAAGGACCGCATGGCTGTCGTGGAAGCGCCGCGTGCGCTGGGTGAGGATGAGAAGCAGGCTGGGATCGGGACCGTCGGAGAGGTGCTGGCGGGCCCGGCGGACGAGATGGCAGCAGCGGGGGCGCGGGGCGGCGCGGCGGCGACCACGGCCGTGGCCGAGCCGGCCTTGTTTGGTGGGGGAGAGGCCGCTGGGCCGCGCACGCTGGTTGACATTCTGAACGTCACCGCGCGGCGGTACCCGAACGAACCAGCCCTCGACGATGGTGCCAGTGTTCTGACATACCGCGCGCTGACGGCGGAGGTCGAAGCCGTGCGCCGCCGGTTGGCTGCCGCGGGAATCGGCGTCGGCGACCGCGTTGGGATTCGCATGCCGTCCGGCGACGTCGACCTCTACATCGGCATCCTCGGTGTGCTCGCGGCAGGCGCCGCGTACGTTCCGGTGGACGCGGACGACCCCGACGAGCGCGCTCGGCTGGTTTTCGCGGAGGCCGGCGTCGCGGCGGTGCTCGAGGCGGGGCGGGCTCTCGAAGTGTGCGGCGATGGTCGCGCGCCGCTGGCTCCTGGGCGCCCCGGCCTCGATGACGACGCGTGGATCATCTTCACCTCCGGCTCCACTGGCAAGCCCAAGGGCGTGGCCGTCCGCCACCGCAGCGCCGCCGCCTTCGTGGACGCCGAGGCCCGGCTGTTCCTGGCCGAGGAGCCGCTCGGCCCCGGCGACCGCGTGCTGGCCGGCCTGTCGGTCGCGTTCGACGCCTCCTGCGAGGAGATGTGGCTGGCCTGGCGGCACGGCGCCTGCCTCGTCGCCGCGCCGCGCTCGCTGGTGCGCAGCGGCGTCGATCTCGGGCCCTGGCTCGTCGCCCAGGAGATCACCGCGATCTCCACCGTCCCGACCCTCGCCGCGCTGTGGCCGGACGACTGCCTCGACGAAGTAAGGCTGCTGATCTTCGGCGGCGAGGCTTGTCCTCCGGAGCTGGCGGCGCGGCTGGTGACCGAGGGCCGCGAGGTGTGGAACACCTACGGCCCCACCGAGGCCACGGTCGTCGCCACCGCCGCGCGGCTCGACGGGGCCGGCCCGGTCCGCATCGGGCTGCCGCTTGACGGCTGGCAGTTGGCCGTGGTCGACGCCGCCGGCAGCGTGGTGCCGATGGGGGAGGCCGGGGAACTGGTGATCGGCGGCGCCGGACTGGCCAGGTATCTGGACCTGGATAAGGACGCTGAGAAATACGCGCCGCTGCCCGCCCTCGGCTGGGAACGCGCCTACCGCAGCGGCGACCTGGTGCGCGCGGAACCCGAAGGACTGCTTTTCCTCGGCCGAGCCGATGAGCAGGTAAAGCTCGGCGGCCGCCGGATCGAGCTTGGTGAGGTGGACGCGGCGCTTCAGTCGCTGCCGGGCGTCGCCGCGGCGGCCGCGGCGGTGCGCACCACGCGTGGCGGGAACCAGGTGCTCGTCGGGTATCTGGTGATCGCGGCGGAGCACGGTTCGTTCGATCGGGCGCAGGCGGTTACTCGGCTGCGGGCAGTCTTGCCCGGCGCGCTGGTGCCGCTGCTCGCGGTGGTGCCTGCGCTGCCGGTGCGCACGTCTGGCAAGGTGGACCGAGCGGCGCTGCCGTGGCCGTTGCCGGGCCTTGACGCGGAGGGGCCCGCACGCGCGGCCGTCGGCTTGACCGGGACGGAGGCCTGGCTGGCCGGGCTGTGGGGTGAGGTCTTGGGTGCGCCGCCGACCTCCGCCAGCGACGGCTTCTTCGCGCTCGGCGGCGGCAGCCTGGCCGCGGCGCAACTGGTAGCGCGAGTCAGAACCCGTTATCCCGGTGTGTCGGTGGCGGACCTGTATCAGTACTCGGAGCTCGGCGCGCTCGCCGGTCTGCTGGATCGCTCTGCCAAGGCCTCCGCGCAGGATGGACCGCGCGTCGTCGAACCCACACCGCGCCGCGCCGGGCTCGTGCAGGGCGCACTCATGGCGCCGATGTACGCGCTGATCGGGGCACGGTGGTGTGTCGCGCTCGCGGCTTTTGGCAATGTGCTGAGTTGGTACGGGCCGCACGCGTGGGTGCCGGTCGCCTCTTGGTGGTGGGTGCTCCTTGGCTGGGTGGTGCTCGTGAGCCCGGCTGGGCGGCTTGCGGCTGCCGCGGTGGGTGCGCGTGTGTTGCTTCGGGGCGTCACGCCCGGCACGTACCCGCGCGGCGGAGCCGTGCATCTCAGGCTCTGGACAGCGCAGCGCCTGGCCGATTCCACCGGCGCGACCAGCCTGTCAGGGATCTGGCTCACCTGGTACGCCCGCGCCCTGGGCTGCCAGCTCGGCCAGGACGTCGACTTGCACTCCCTGCCGCCGGTCACCGGGATGCTCAAGCTCGGCCGCGGCTGCGCGATCGGCACCGAGGTGGACCTGTCAGGGCACTGGCTCGACGGGGACCTGCTGCACCTGGGCCCCGTTCGGGTGGGCGCCGGCGCTGTTGTTGGAACTCGCAGTGTGCTGATGCCTGGGGCCCGGGTCGGCAAGCGCGCTGAGATAGCGCCTGGGTCGGTTGTGTCCGACGCCGCGACGGCCGGGGCGGTGAAGACCGGCCAGCTCTGGGCCGGAGTGCCCGCCGTAAAGACCGGCCGGGCGACGCGCTACCCCGGCGAGCGCCCGACGCGCAGGCCGCTTTGGGCGCTCACGTACACGGCAACGGCCTTCGTGCTCAGCCTGCTGCCGCTGCTGGCGGCGCTGCCCGGCGTGCTGCTGATCGGTGCGGCCGTGCGCGGTGCTGGGAGTCTGCCGGGGGCGCTCGGCTCGGCGCTGGCTGTTTCGCCTGCCGCTGCGCTCGTGGGGCTACTTACCTACGCGCTGCTGATTCTGGCCGGAGTACGGGCACTGAGTCTCGGCCTGCGCGCCGGCCGGCATCCGCTCTATGGCCGCGTCGCCTGGCAGGCCTGGACCACCGAACGGCTGATGGACGGCGCGCGCACAGTTCTCTTCCCGCTGTATGCCAGTTCCCTGACGCCGCTCTGGCTGCGGGCGCTGGGCATGAAGGTCGGCCGCGGCGTCGAAGCCTCCACGGTGCTCGCGCTGCCGAGCATGACGACGGTGGGCGACGGCGCGTTCCTCGCCGACGACACCATGATCGCCTCCTACGAACTCGGCGGCGGCTGGCTGCGCATCGACGAGGCGCGCATCGGCTCGCGCGCCTTCCTGGGCAACTCGGGCATGACCGCCGCCGGACGCAGGGTGCCGCGCGACGGACTGGTCGGCGTGCTGTCCGCCGCGCCGAAGAAATCCAAGGCCGGGGATTCCTATCTCGGCATGCCGCCGATGAAGCTGCCGCGCGCCGTGGAAGCCGGCGACCAGAGCCGCACCTTCGAACCTGCCCGCCGCCTGCTGATCGCGCGGGCGGCCGTGGAGATCTGCCGGATCGTGCCGGTGCTGTGCTCCGTCGCGCTCGCCGTCCTCGCGCTCGCCGTCTTCGCCGCCGCCGCGCAGGCGTGGGGCTGGTGGGCGGCCGGGCTGCTCGGCGCCGCGGTGCTGCCCGCGGCCGGAGCGCTCGCCTGCGCGCTTGCGATCGCCGCCAAGTGGCTGCTCGTCGGCCGGTTCACGACGGCGGAGCATCCGCTGTGGAGCGCGTTCATCTGGCGCAACGAACTGGCGGACACCTTCGTCGAGTCGCTCGCCGTGCCGTGGCTGGTCGGGGCCGTCGACGGCACCCCGCTGATGAACCTGTGGCTGCGCGGCCTCGGCGCGCGCATCGGGCGCGGCGTGTGGTGCGAGAGCCACTGGCTGCCGGAGGCCGACCTGGTGAGTCTGGGCGACGGCGCGAGCGTCAACCGGGGCTGCGTGGTTCAGACGCATCTGTTCCATGACCGGATCATGCGCTTGGACGAGGTGCGGATCGAGGCCGGCGCGACCTTGGGCCCACACGGCATCGCGCTGCCCGGCGCCACCCTCGGCGCGGGCGCCACGATCGGTCCCGCCTCGCTGGTCATGCGCGGCGAGTCGGTTCCGGCGAACACCCGGTGGCTGGGCAACCCCATCGAGTCCTGGCCCGGAGCGGACTGATCCGTGGCGCACCATCAGGACCCTGCTGGACGAGGTGAGGGCGGAGCCGAAACGCATGCCCTCACCGCGGATCCATACTTCCCGGATCACGGGGACACGCGTTATCGGGTGCTGAGTTACGAGCTGGATCTGCGGTACCGGCCCGCCGGCAACAGGCTGTCCGCCACCGCCGGCCTGACCGCGGTGGCGGCGGACGCCGACGTGCCGCTGCGCGAGTTGGCCCTCGACCTCGCGGCCTTCCGCATCGACCGGGTCACGGTCGACGGCGCCCCCGCCAAGTACACGCATCGCGGCGGGAAGCTTCGGGTGCGCCCCGCCGTGCCGCCGCAGCCTGGGGCCCTCTTCACGGCGGTCATCCGCTACAGCGGCACTCCGCGTCCGGTGAACAGCGAGTGGGGCACCCTGGGCTGGGAGGAACTGAGCGATGGCGCGCTGGTCGCCTCCCAGCCGATCGGCGCGCCGTCCTGGTTTCCGTGCAACGACCGCCCTGCGGATAAGGCCTCTTACCTGATCGCCGTCACCGTTCCGCACGGCTACACGGTCGCGGCCAACGGCACGCTAGTCACCTACGATGTCGCGGCCGGCACCACGAAGTGGGTGTACGAGCAGCCCGCGCCGACCGCGAGCTATCTGGCCGCAGTACAGATCGGCCGCTACAGCCGGACCCGGCTCACCGAGCGCCCGGTGCCGCAGAACGCCGCGTACCCGGCCCGGCTGCGCGCCCGTTTCACGCACGACTTCGCCCGCCAACCGCAGATGATGCAGTTGTTCGAGGAGCTCTTCGGCCCGTACCCTTTCTCCGAATACACGGTCGTCGTGGTTGATGAGGACCTTGACATACCGGTCGAAGCCCAGGGCTTGTCGACCTTCGGTGCCAATCACGTGGACGGCCGGCGCGGCAGCGAGCGCCTGGTCGCGCACGAGCTGGCACATCAGTGGTTCGGCAACAGCCTCACGGTGGCCGACTGGCGGCACATCTGGCTCAACGAGGGCTTCGCCAAATACGCCGAATGGCTGTGGTCCGAGCGCTGCGGCGACGGCGTGGCGAGCGCCGCGGACCTGGCCGCCGAGTCCCACGCGCATCTAAGCAGGCTGCCACAGACCCTCCGGCTCGGCGATCCGGGCATGCGCAAGATGTTCGACGATCGGTTGTACCGGCGCGGCGGACTGGTCCTCCACGCACTGCGCCGCACGCTCGGCGACGGGCCGTTCTTCGTCATGCTCAAGCAATGGGCGATCGAGCACCGCCACGGCGTCGTCAGCACGCCCCGATTCATCGAGCACGCCAACCGGTACAGCGTCTACCGCCTCGACGACCTGTTCGCGACATGGCTCGACGAGACGGCGCTCCCGCCGCTGCCGTAGCGCTGAAGGTGAGTACACGTACTCAGGCCCATGGCGAGTGCCGCACGCCGGCCGCGGCTCGGCGTGGCTGGCGCGATCGGCACCGCGACCCCGCCCCGCGCCCGCACGCGTTCACCGGATCGGGGGAATGCGGCCGTGCGCGCGGCCGGAATCGCCGCGGCCGTAAAACCGCCAGCCGAAGCCGGTAGGGCGGCGGTTATGCGCCAGCGCACCGGAAGCGCTTTCCGTCGCAGGCCTCGCAGAATTCGGTCAAATGTTCTCACCGGATCGAGCGTGTGCGCGAAGAAAACCGGGGCGCGCCGCCTGCGAGCTGTGCGTTCATTTTTCTGCCTCTTGACGAAATCGGGCCGTGCGGCGCTGGACATAGCGGCCCGCCGGGGCAAGGCTATAGCGCGGCTCTGCCGCAACATTGTTCCCACAGTCATTGTCAGGTCACAGGTGGTATTCAGTGTCGGATGTTGCTTTCGCGCGCCCTTGGCATCATTTCTACGCGCGTGGAGTTCCGCACACCGTCGACGTACCGGACGTGCCGCTGACCCAGCTGCTCGATGACGCGGCGGCCAGGTACGGCCGCCGTACCGCGCTGGTCTACTTCGGCCGGGAGATCACCTACGCGCGGCTGCTCAAGCTCGTCGACCTGTTCGCCGACGGCCTTGCCGGGCTCGGCGTGCGGCGCGGCGACCGGGTCGCGCTGATCCTGCCGAACTGTCCGCAGTTCACGATCGCCTGGTTCGCCGTGCTGCGTCTCGGCGCGGTCGCGGTACCGTTCAACCCGCTCTACACCGCCGACGAGATGCGCCACCAGCTGCACAACAGCGGGGCGACCGTCGCGATCGCGTTCGACCAGTCATACGACCGCATCGAGCGGATCCGTGCGGACACCCAGCTCAACCACGTCGTGCTCACCTCGCTGAGCGAGTACCTGCCGCGCAGGCTGCGCCTCGCGCTGCGACTGCCGCTGCTCCGCGCCCGCGAGGCGAAGGCGCGGCTGACCGCCGAGGTACCGCAAGACGCGCCGGTCCTGGGCTGGAACGACATCTTCGACCAGGCCCTCGGGCCCCGGCCGCAGACCCGGATCAATCCAGAGCGGGCCATCGCCGCGCTGCTGTACACCGGCGGCACGACCGGCCGGCCCAAGGGCGCGATGCTCACCCATCGCAATCTGGTCGCCAACGCGCATCAGATGAACGCCTGGGACCCGAACCTGGTCCCCGGCAAGGACGTGGCGATCGGCGTGCTGCCCGGCTTCCACGCCTACGGCCTCATCTTCGCGCTCACCGCGGTGCTCATCGGCGCGACCACCGTGCAGCTGCCGACCTTCGACCTCGAACTGCTGTTTCGGGCGACCAAGCGACTGCACCCGACGATCTTCCCGGGCGTCCCGCCGATCTACTCGCAGCTGCTCGCGGCGGACCGCAAGGCGCTGCGGCGCTTCAAGACCCTGAGATCATGCATCTCGGGTGCGATGCGGCTGCCCTCTGAGACGGTGGACGCGTTCAAGGCCGCCACCGGCTGCCAGCTGGTCGAGGGGTACGGCCTGACCGAGGCCGCGCCGGTGGTCTGCTGCAACCCGATCGGGGTGAACGCCCGCCCCGGCACCGTCGGCATTGCGCTACCCAACACCGAAGTCATGATCGTCGATGAGCACGACGGGGTTCGCGAGTTGCCGCCCGGCGAGGCCGGCGAGCTGATCGTGCGCGGCCCGCAGATCTTCGCAGGCTACTGGCACGAGACCGCCGACACCGCGAACATGCTGCGCAACGGCTGGCTGCGCACCGGAGACATCGCGGTGATGAGCCCGGACGGCTTCCTCACCATCATCGACCGCAAGCGGGACGTGATCATCGCCAGCGGATTCTCGGTGTTCCCGTCCGAGATCGAGGATGTGCTCATGGCGCTGCCGGCGGTCCGGGAGGCCGCGGTGGTCGGCGTGCCGGACTCGTACCGCGGCGAGACGGTCCTCGCCTGTGTGGTCCTCGAGGACGGCGCGCACGTCACCGAGCACGAGATCATCGAGCACTGTCAGGAGCACCTGGCCGCGTACAAGGTGCCGAAGGTCGTCGAGTTCCGCACCCAACTGCCCTACAACATCATCGGCAAGGTGCTGCGACGCCTGGTGCGCGACGAGTACACCTCGCGAGCGGCGCCGGAGGGTCCGGACGCGAGCGCTGATTCGGGGCCTGAGTCGGCGGCGGAGTCTGAGGCTGAGGCTGTTCCTGAGGCTGAGTCTGGGTCCGAGGCCGCGCCTGGGGCCGGATCCGATGCCTAGCGAGTGCTGAGCGCCCGGGCGGCAGGCGGAGCGCGTCGTAGCCGGCCAGCGGTTCGCTCCAGCCGCAGGCCCGACCCCACAAGGCAGCGGATCGCCGCCGGGCTGGATCAGTGCTGGAATTCCTCTGCGTATCTGGTTGCTGAGGCGGCGAAATCCGCGGCGATGGCCGGCACGCCCTTCGCCCGGATGACCGACATGTCGCTGGTGTAGTAGCCGGCGGCGAGGAGGGCCGCACGGTCGCCGGGGACCTTTTCGGCAGTGAACCGCTGGTCGAGCCAGCACAGGAAGCTGGCGACGGGGGGAACCGCGTCCTTCGGCTTCATGTAATCGGCATGCGGTGCCTTCGCCCAGGCGTGAAAGACATCCGGGGTCCAGCCCGCGATGCCGAACGAGACCGTCTGCGGACTGGAGAAGTTCGGATCGAAATTGCTCTCGGCCTTGAGGATTCCGGCGATCAGCGCGGGCGACACCGCCGGCGAGGGGCAGAGGTTCGCCGCATTGTTGATGATGCCGCGATACTCGGCCGGCACCGCCGCGTGGGCACCCAGGCTCCCGGAGACGGGCGGCGCGCTGGGGGAATTGTCGCTGGACAGCCACCAACCGCCACCCGCCGCGGCGACGGCCGCGAGACCAGCAGCGCAGATCAGTACACGAACACGGCGGCGCGAGTTCCGGGTGCCCGTGCCGTCGCCGGGGACCGCATCGGATCCGGGCCCTGAGTAAGCGCCACCGCGCTGGATCGCCTCGGCGCCGTCGAGAACGTCGGTGATCGCGATCCGGTTGCGAACCGCCGGATCCGAGGTCAGACAGTTCATGATCAGCGCCCGCCAGGCAGCGGGGATCCGGTCATCGAGCCTGAGCTGCGCGGTGCCGCGCGCGTATGCCTGCACGGCAAAGGCGCGCGCCTGCGCACTCGTACCAGGGAACGGATACAGCCCGCCGGTAAGGACCTGATGCGCGAGCACCCCGAACGCCCACACGTCGGCGCTCGGCCGTTGCGGAATGCCGCGCTCGCCGACGCGCTCGGACCACCACTCCGGCGGCAGATAGTCGGAGGAGCCGATGCGCGGAACGTAGGCATGCGTTCCCTCGACCCGCGCGGTGAGGCCGAAGTCCGCCAGGCGCACCGAGCCGTCCGCCATGAGCAGCACGTTGCCGGGCTTCAGATCGCCGTGGATCCACCCGCGCGAATGCATGTCGGCCAGAGCCCGGCAGACCTCGACGAGGATCCGGGTCGCCTCCGGCAACGCGGCGCCCGCCTCCGCGTCCACCAGCAGTTCCCTGAGGCTGGTCTCGGCGCGGTCCATGACCAGCACGACCGCGCCGTCAAGCCGCGGGTCGCCGGGATCGCGCAGGGTGAGCACGGCGCGGGTGTGGATCAGGTTGGCGTGATCGGCCAGCTTGCTGAATTCGGTCTCGCGCTCCACGATCTCGCCCAGCAACGAGCGCTGCGCCGGCGCGAGCTGATCCGGCGGCAGGAACTTCAGCGCCACCGGATCATCGTCCGGGTCCACCGGTTCACCGCAGTAGACGCTGCCCCAACCGCCGTCGCCGAGTAGCTCGCCGACCTGCCAGCGGTCGACCTGGTAACCGGCCGGCACGGTCACCGGCCGCGAGTGCGTTTCGTACGTCACTGCGCACTGCCCACAGCGCGCCGCGACGGCAGCATGGACAGCTGCTCCTCGCGCACCAGATTGAAGCGCAGCGCCATGGCGACCACGGCCTCCCGTTTCCAGTCGAGGCGAGCCAGCTCCTCAGTGCCGGTGCGCTCCCGCACGCGCAACTTGCTGACGGCCAGGTAGTCGATGTGGTAGTTCACGGCGGACGGCGTCAGCTCGGCGCACTCCGGAAGCGGCCGCAGCCGCGCGGCCACCTCGCCCACGTTCGGAATGGCCACGCTGGACGGGTCGCGCAGCCGCGGTTCGCACAGCGCCAGCAGCACCAGGAAATACTTCGCCGTCGGGTCGAGCGCGAACGGCATGACCGTGTACTCGCCGGCGTTCTGCGCCGATCCGGGAGCCAAGTACGTGTGCTGCGGCGCGAAGACCCGCAGCTGTACGAACCCGGACGTGAGCGGCAGCAGGATCCGGGACAGCTCGAACGGGATCGGAGCGCCGAGCCGGCCGGGCGCGACCTTGACGTACTCGCCGGCGCCTTCGAGGTTCTCCACGACGTAAGTGGTCGAGCGGCTCAGGTTCGAAAGCCGCCAGTGATCGTCGACCGCGGTGATCTCGCCGGCGTGGCGGGAAACGCCCTCGCCGAGGATCTGGATGTCCGTCGCGCAGTCCGCTGAGCCGCGCCCGAAGGTGACCGCTTCGCCGGGTCCGAGCGAGAGCAGCCGGGGTGCCTCGGGACGGTCGCGGAGGTTAGCTTCCAGGTCAGGAAGCTGCACAACCAACGTATCCACTGTGCCCCCGTGCATAGCTGATCGTGAGTTGTCGTACCGGCGCCGCGGCGGTATGTGTCGATTCGAAAGTCTAACGCAGGCATCCGGGCTGTGCCGGGAAAGCGGGCACGAGGGTGACAACCCGCTAACAAGGCGGCCCGTCCGGCCCGCATCCCGGCGGCAGATCGGCGCTGTGCTGATCAGTTCCGGTAGATGAATTGGTCGGGGTTACCGGATGAGGGCTGCATCGAACCGTCCTCGATGATGACGGATACCGACTCCTGCTCGGGGCTCTGCAAGGCGGTTAGCCGTACCGCGCCGATCGCCTCATGCGGGAACGCGAGGCAGAACACGTCGATGCGGCCGGCGGCGTCAGTGGCCAGGGCGGGGACGGACACCGCGTCGCGGGCGCACGGGGCCAATACCTGGCCGCTCATGCTCTGCCAGGTCAGCGTGACAGCCATCCTGGGCAGGAATCCGGTCCCGGTGACGTGGGTGAGCATGCCCTGCGGGATGACCGCCGGATTGGCGGTGATCCGGGCGCAGCCGACGACGAGGACCGATGCCGAGGCGCTGATCGGGAGGAACGCCTGCGGCAGGTTCACGGCCGTCGCGGGTGGCCGCGCCGCCGCAGTGGACTGATGCTGGCCACAGGCGGGGGTGATGCCGCGGATCGGGCCGTGGATCGCGCCCGCGGCGTCGCTGGTCACGGTCGTGCGGTTCTGTCCGTCGAAGCCGAGATCGACGGTGCGGTTCGGCGGGAATCCGACGCCGCTCAGATTCAGCACCGCGGCGCCGCCGCCCGACCCGACCGGGTTCGGCGCGACCGTGATCGACGGGCAGTACACGGCGATCGAGGTGGTGGCCAGCACCGGGCCGCCCTCGTCGATCGACACCGGGTCCTGACCGCAGGCGGCGGCGCCGGCCGGCACCGGCAGATCCGTCGTGGGGAACGTTCCGGCGCGGCCGACCTGCACCGTGCCGGCTATCACACCCCGCAGCCGGATGGTGGCCGGGCCGGCCGGCAGCAGCGAGCCGTCGACGAAGAACCGGGTGAACTGGCGCAGCGTCGTTTCGATCGGGATGGCGTGGATCCGCGGCGGCGTGGGGGAGGAGACACAGCCCAGGACGGTGACGTCGGCCGAGGCGGGGATCGGCGGGTCGGCCGGCACGGTAGCCTGTGCGCCGAGCGCGTGCGCCGCGTTGGCGCGGCCGACGATCCCGGGCTCCACCGGCTCCGGCTGAGCGGTGGCCACCACCTGGTGATCGCCGCAGGCCAAGGCGAGTTGGGAGACCGCCTTGCGCACCGATCCGGCGGCGTCGCTGGTGACGGTGCCGAACGCCTGTCCGTCGATGGTGAAGTCGATCGCCCGGTTACCAGGGAATCCGACCCCTGCGATGCTGAGATCCGCCGGAGCGCCGCCGGAGAAGACCGGGTTCGGCGTGACCGTGACCGAAGGACAGAACACGGCGATGACGGATTGGGCGACCGCCGGGGTGACGTCGTCGATCGTGACAGGATCCTGACCACAGGCCGCGGCCCCGGCCGGCACCGTGAAGACCGTCGGGGGGAACGTCCCGTCGGTACCCACGGTGACGGTACCCGCTGTGACGCCACGCAGTTTGATCGTCGCCGGTCCCGCGGCCAGATCGAAGCCCTCGACCGAGAACTGGGTGAATTGTTCGATACCTGTCTCGAAGGGGTCGGCGAAGATCAGCGGCGGCGGTACTGATGACGCGCAGCCGAGCACGGTGATCGTCCTCGTGACGGTCGGCGGCGGGTACGTCGTCGCGGCCGCCAGGCGCCGGATTTCCAGCAGCGGCCCGGCGGGCGGCTGGATCGTCACAGTGAGCTGATGCGCACCACAGGCGAGCGTGCTGCCGGTGACGGTCACCGGGGTCATTCGGCCGTTTCCGTCGCTGTCGGAGGCGGGCAGGGCCTGCCCGTCGATGGCCAGGGTGACGGTCCGATCCGTGGCCAGGCCGGTCGCGGTGATCTCGAGGTCGCTCGCGGTCCCGGCCGAGAAGATCGGGTTCGGGGTGATGGTCACGGTCGGGCAGAGCACCGTGATCGTGGCCTGCGCGGTCACGCCGTCTATCGTCACGGCGTCTGAGCCGCATGCCGCCGCGCCGGTGGGCACCGGAAGGTCCAGGGGGCCGAAACCGCCGGTGGTGTCGCCGGGGTTCGCCGCGGACACCTGCACCGTGCTCGCCACCACACCGCGCAGCCGCACGGTCGCCGGTCCCAGCGGCAGGCTCGAAGCGCTGACCGTGAACTGCGTGAACTGACTCAGGGTGGTTTCCCCGGGATCGGCGGTGATGAGGGGGCCGAAGACGGGGCCGGCCGGCGGCGGGCTCGCCTGCGACGGCCCGGCCGGCAGCAGTGCCAGCGCAAGCAGCGCGATCGCGCCGATTAGGCGGCGAAAAGAACGGCGCGGCACGACGTGTCGCCGATGAGGACTACGTGGCTGCACTGTGTCTCACCCATCCCGTGTGCCCGCCGGAGACTTGTCGCGCGCCGGCGCCGGCGGTGCCTGCCTTCCCCGACAGCTGAAACAGTAGGCTGATGGGTGCTGCGGAGATACGCCCCGAAAGGAAGCCGCAGGGGCGCACTTGGCTGCCCGAAAGGGCAGCCCCAAGGGGCAGTGTCCCGGGCGACGCGTCATCCGGTACGGACACGGCGCCTTCGCATGCAAAACGCTCGGCTGGACGACCCAGCCGAGCGTCTCGGTGCAGCGGAACCGGTATCAGTTATCTGAGTCCGCGGACGGGATGAAGGCGCCGGGGACCTGGTTCGGGGTGTAGATCTTGCTGTCGCCCGGGTACGGCTTGGCCCAGTTGGTGGTCTGGTAGTAGACGTACCGGTTCATCTGCTCCGGGTTGGCGTAGTCCGGAATGGCGCTCGGGCCGACCAGGCGCTGGTGCGCCGCCCACGCCTTCCACTGCGCCGCCACGGCCTGCTCGCCGAGCGGAACGGTCGTGGCCGCCGCGTTGGCCCTGGCGACGGCGGCGCCGTTCTGGCCGGCCGGCACGTTGGCGCCGCAGGACGGCTGCTGCGAGAGGCCGAGCGTCAGCGAGGTCTGATTCGGTACCGCGGTGAACGGCGCGAAGTTCGGCTTCGAGGTGAACGCGTCGGTCATCGGGGTGGCCGCGGAGTCGAGCTGGTTCATCGGGTGGATCCCGAGGATCTGCTCGATGGTGCGGATCATCATGATCTGCGAGTAGTAGTGGTCGTCCACGACGCCGTGGTTGGCCCAGGGGCTGATGATCTGGACCGGGGCGCGGTGGCCGTCCACGTGGTCGAGGCCGGCCTGCGAGTCGTCCTCGACGACGAAGATCGCCGAGTCCTTCCAGTACTTGCTGTGCGTGATGGTGTCGACGATCTGGCCGACCGCGAGGTCGTTGTCGGCGACTTCGGCCGCCGGGCTGGGCGGGCCGCCGGTGTGGTCGTCGGACAGCCAGAACATGTTGAGGTTGGCCGGGCCGCTCTTCTCGAAGTCCTGCTTCCAGACCTGGGCCTTGTAGATGTCCGGCACCGACAGGTCGAACAGCGGGAAGCCCTGGACGGACACCGCGTTCAGCGACGGGATCGCCGAGCCGACCTGGATCGGGTAGGCGCTCGGGGCGCCGGTGGCGGCCATGGTCTGCGTGTCGCAGTAGTAGTTCTGCCAGCTCGCCCCGGCCGGCTTGTTCTCGATGGACTGGAACTCGCCGAAGTCCTTGACGCTCTTGCCCGCGGCCTGCGCGCCGCTCCAGATGAAGCCCGACTCCTGGTGGCCCAGGACGTCGTTCTCCGTGTCGTAGCTGCGCAGGTACTCGCCCGCGGAGGACTCGGTGTACTGCGGGTCGTCCGACTGCATCAGCCAGTTGTGACCCTCGGCGGAGTTCGTGCCGACGTCGTAGAAGTTGTCGTACAGGCCGAACTGCGCCGCCAGGGCGTGCTGGTTCGGCGTGACGGCCTCGCCGAACTGGGTCAGCGTCGAGTCGCCGTTGCCCTTGGCCACGTCGCCGAAGACCTGGTCGTAGGTCCGGTTCTCCTTGACGATCAAGAACACGTGCTTGATCGTCGACGGGTCGCCGATCCGCGCCGGGACCGGAACCGCCTTCTTGTCGCCGTCCCCCTTGGCGTACCGCACCGAGCCGGGCGTCCAGCCGTTGTACTGGAACACCTTGCCGGTGTAGCCGCGGATCGCCTGGTCGCTCGGCAGCGTGAAGCGAGTCAGGCTGCTGGTGGTGTCGTGGGTGTTGTGGCCGGCCGCGACGCTCGGGCGCAGGGCGTCGATACCGCGGGTGTTCGCGACCACGATCTGGTTGCCGACGGTGGCCACCTCGGCCGGGAAGTAGTCGGTCGGCAGCAGGCCCACGTAGCTGGCCGGCTCGTGTGCCGAGGTGAAGCGGTATACCGCGACCGCGTTGGCCCGGCCGAGGGTCACCAGCAGGCGGCCGTCAGAGGTCAGCGAGATCGCGTCCGGCTCGTAACCGACCGAGGCCTGCGGCCAGGGCTGGGTCGAGATCGTCTGCACCACCTTGTTCTTGGCGGTGTCGATCACTGAGACGCTGTTGCTGTTGGTGTTGGCCACGAACACCGTCTTGCCGGCCGCGTACACCGCGGCCGGGTGCAGGCCGACGCTGATGCTGCCGACGGCCGCCGACGGGTTCGCCGTGTCGATGACGCTGACCGTGCCGGTGGTGGAGGAACCGGTCTTCGGGTTCGCCGGCACGTCGGTGCCGTACGAGTTGATGGTCGTGTCGCCCGCGACCGCGGTGCGGCCGCCTTCGTTGCTCACGTAGAGCTTGCCGCCGACCAGCACGATGCCGCGCGGCGCGATGCCAGTGTTCCAGCTCTGCTTGATGGCGCCGGTCGCCGCGTCGAGGGCCACGACGCGGTTCTGTCCGTTGACCGCCGCGTAGACGGTCGAGCTGTCCGCCGAGAACACGACCTTGGCCGACAGCGCGTGCTCGGCGCCGTTGGCCGCGATCGAGACGTCGACCGGGTTGGCCAGGGTGCCGTCGGCGTTCACCGTGAACTTGGTGTAGCCGTCGGTGCGGCCGAGCCACAGCGACTTGCCGTCGGGCGAGTAGGTCGGCGAGGTCTGGCCGACGTCGTTTCCGCTGATCTTCAGGTTCGCCGTCGTGGAGCTGCCGATGACCTGCTGGACCTGGTAGCTGCGCAGGTCGACGATGACCATTGCGGCGCCGCCGTCGGCGACCGCGGCGGCAACGTGGGTGCCGTCCGGGCTGACCGTCGCGCCCATGATCTTGCCCTGGTTGATCACCAGGCGGGTGCCGATCGGCTTGATGTACTGGTCGCTCGCTATCACCTCGCCCTTGCCGGTCTGCTGACCGACCTGCTGGGTGCCGAACTGCTGGGTCGAGGCGGAGCCGATGCTGGCACCGGTGAACACGAGCGCGATCGAAGCCACACCGGCCTTGGTGAAGCTTCGTCGGCCACGCTGGCCGTCGGGCGAAGGCTGAGACTTCCCGACAGGCCGTCTACGGCGCGTTACCTGCATTGAGTCATTCCTTTAGTGAGAAGGAAGCAGATCGACGTTGCCATCGAACTGCCACAGCGGGTTCGGCGCGGTCCCGTCAGGGGTCTGCACCAGGAAGTAGCCGTTCACTTCCTTCGGTCCGTCGCCGTCGGCGATGTACCGCCCGTTCGCGGTGACGTCGAGCTGGTAGACGGCCTGACCGGTGATCGCGACGCCGGGGATGTGCCAGGTGACGGTGCAGCGCCAGTCGTTGCCCGGCCCTTCTTGCGCGGTGAGCCCTTCGCTCTTGGCGCACGAGGCCGTGGTGCGCAACTGCGCCTCGGTGACCGGGGGACGGTGCAACTGCTGCTCCTGCAGCCGGTAGAGGTGGCCGAACGCCGTGGCGACCGACCGCTGCACCTTGTCCTGATCGATCCCGGAACCGGTGGCACCGCTGGAGACGGCGACGATGCCGATCGTCGCGGCCAGCAGGCCGGCCAGCGGCAGGGCGCCCAGTGTCAGGGCCTTGCGTCCGGCGCCGTCGTTGGTGAGATTCGTGAAGTCCCGCCGCAGGAACAGCAGGTAGGCGAGCGCGGTCGCGACGATCGCCCACACCAGGCTCACCGCGACGCCGATCAGCAGCGGGCTGAGTTGCTGCGGCTCGGCGAACAGTCCGTTCCAGGCGATGAAGGCGTAGCCGGGCAGCGCGAGGCGCACGGCGACCGGCAGCGGCAGCAGTTGTGCCAACTGCATCGTCAGGCCGACGACCACCGGCAGCAGCAGGCCCATCGGCGAGCGGCCGAGCGCGACCGACCCGAGCAGGCCGATGGCCGCCAGCGCGAGGGTCGGGGCGAGTGCGCAAGCCCAGGCGAGCAGGACCTTGCCGGCGGCGTCGCCGGGCGCGAGGGTGTGTCCGTCGATGCCTATCAGTGGCTTGTTTCCGACGGCGAGCAGTGCGCCGACGATGCCGGAGGCGACGAGGCCGGCCACGAGCAGCACGATGACGGTGAGGCTGGCCAGCGCCTTCGCCGCGAAGATGCGCCGGTGCGAGCGGACCGCGACCAGCAGGTGGCGCCAGGTGCCCAGGCGATCTTCGGAGGCGAACACGTCCCCGGCGACCAGCGAGGTGAGCAGCGGCAGCGCCCAGGTGCCGCAGAAGCCGAGCAGCATCAGCGGACCGGCCCAGCCCGTGGTGTGCATCCAGCGGCCGAACAGCGTGTCAGAAGGCAGATTGCTCTGCTTGCTCACGCCGAGGACGAACAGCCCCGGACCGATCCAGCAGGCGAGGATGAGCAGGCGGGTGCGCCAGGGCGAGAACTGCTTGACCAGTTCGAAGCGGTACGCGCGGGCCACCGGGACGGGGCCGGCCGCCGCGGGCCGGGCGTCGGCGGCCGGTGCTTCAGCGAGGGTCGCGGACATCAGGCGGCCTCCTCCTGCTCGGTGAGGGCGAGGAACGCGGCCTCCAGCGGCGAGACGACCGCGGCGAGTTCGCGCACTGCGATATCCGCGCGCACAAGCCGCGCCACCAGTTCGTCCATCGCGGGCACCTGCGCGCGCACCACCAGCACCTCGGCGTCGTGGCGGTTCACGGCATCGGAGCCCTCGACGATCCGCGCGCCCGGCGTCTCGAGCGCCACGGCGCGGGCGGCTCGCGGGTCCGACGTGCGCAGCCGGTAGTCGAGGTCGCGGTTCTCGGCGGAAAGCTTGCTCAGCGGGCCGCAGAAGACGACGCGTCCGGCCGCGAGGATGGTGACCTCGGAGCACAGCGCTTCGAGGTCGTCCATCCGATGGCTGGAGAGCACGACCGCGGTGCCGTCCGCGGCCAGGCGGCTCAGCACACCGCGGATGTGCTTCTTGCCGGCCGGATCCAGACCGTTGGACGGCTCGTCGAGCACCAGCAGCCGGGGCTTGGCGAGCAGCGCGGCGGCCAGGCCGAGTCGCTGGCGCATGCCGAGGGAGAAGCCGCGGACCTTGTCGTCGGCGACGTCGGTGAGCCCCACCTGATCGAGCGCGGCGGCGACGTCATCGTGCCCTGTTATACGCGTGTCCCGACGGCGCAGCCTGGCCAGCGCGGCCAGGTTCTGCCGGGCGGTGAGCGCGGGGTAGAGCCCGGGTCCGTCGACGAAACCGGCGACGCCCTCGGGCGCGGCCGGCGCTCGTCCGACCGGCGTGCCCAGAATCTCGAGCCGGCCCTCGTCGGCGACGGCCAAACCCAGCAGCAGGCCCAGCAGCGTCGTCTTGCCCGCGCCGTTCGGCCCGACGAGTCCGTGAATCTGACCCGGCGGCACATTCAGGTCGATTCGGTCGAGTGCCACCACGTCGCCGAAACACTTGATGATCCCGCGGCCCCGCACCGCAGCGGTCAGTTCCATCAGTCCCTCGAGCCCCTCCCATAGCCAGCCTTCAGGAACGTAGGCACGGCACATGACGTAGGGACCTGGGTGGGTTGAATGCTCAGGGAACGGAAGCGGAACCGAGCGCGACCGTTACGCTGACAAGTATCTCAGCACCCTAAAACAGTTGACGCAGCCGAACTGCGCGCCGGGTCTGCGCCGGGGCGCGGCGGCTCAGACGTGCTCGGAGACGAGGACGCCCCAGGTGCCCGGCTCCAGGGCGCGGAAGATGTGCGTGACGTCGCCGGGGTAGGCGACGTAATCGCCCGCCGCGAGCTGCACCGGCTCCTCCTGCGGTCCGGCCAACGCCGTTCCGGCGCACAGCACCAGGTGCTCGACCACGCCCGGCATGTGCGGGGCGGAGGTGCGCTGGCTGCCTGGCTCGGCGCGGACGCTGTAGATGTCGCGGCGCGCGCCCGGCGGACAGGCGGCGAGCAGGGTGGCTTGGTAGTCGGCCTGCGAGGCCGCGACGACCGGTCCCTGTCCGGCGCGGATCACCTGGATGTTGGGGCGCGGCGGGTCGAACAGCCGGGAGAACGGGATGTTGAGCGCGACGCACAGCGCCCACAGCGTCTCAAGGCTCGGATTCCCGGTGCCCGCCTCCAGCTGGGAGAGCGTCGACTTGCCGATCTCGGCCCGACGGGCGACCTCGCTCAAGCTCAGCCCGGTCCGGCGCCGCTCGCGCCGCAGCGCCGCCGCGATGGCCTCGGCCGAGGGCCGGGAGGATGCCGCAGTCTGGTCCGCCACGCGTTCATTTTGATGAACATCGTTCCCTTTGACAAACAGGCAGGCCGCGTTCACTATACTGGACATGCGTTCGGCATGGAGAACACTCGACCGCGACCTGCTGCGCAGCATCGTGCTGATCTGCGCGTCCGTCGCAATGGTCGGAATCTCGTACGGGGCATCAGCGGCCGCCGCCGGTTTCCCGCTGTGGCTGCCCGCCGTGACCGGCGCCCTCGTGCTGGCCGGATCCTCCGAGTTCCTCTTCGTCGGCATCATCGCCGCCGGCGGGAATCCGTTCGCCGCCGTCGCCGCCGGGCTGCTCGTCAACGCCCGGCACGTGCCCTATGGCTTGGCGGTGCCCGAGGTGATCGAGCCGGGCTGGCGCAGGGTGGTGGGCACGCATCTGATGAACGACGAGTCGGTCGTGCTCGCCCTCTCCCAACCGGACATAGCTCGTAAACGCGCCGCGTACCAACTGTGCGGGCTGGGAATCCTGATCGCCTGGCCGCTCGGCGCCTTCATCGGAAGCGTCGGCGGCAGCCAAGTGCGCGACGTCGGCGCGTTCGGGCTCGACGCGACGTTTCCGGCGGTCATCCTGGCGCTGATCCTGCCGCGCCTGCGCGACCGGATCACCCTGCGTGCGGCGCTCGCCGGAGCGGCCATCGCCCTCGTCGCCACCCGCTACCTGCCGGCCGGGCTTCCCGAACTGCTGGCGCTGAGCGGATTGCTCCTCGGCACATGACCGGTCATCGCACCCTGATTGTCGGTGCCATGCTGACGCTCGCGGCCGGCACGTTCGTCTTCCGGCTCGCCGGCCCGCTGCTGCGTTCGCGGGTCGAGTTCCCGCCGCTGGTGCGCCGGCTGCTGGAGACGGCGGCCGTGGTGCTGCTCACCGCGCTGGTCGCCACCTCCGCGCTGACCCAGGGACACGGGTTCGCCGGATACGCCAGACCGGTCGGCGTCGCCGTCGGCGGGCTACTGGCCTGGCGCAAGGCGCCCATCCTCGTGGTCGTCATCGCCGCGGCGGCCACGACCGCATTGCTGCGGCTGGCGTTCGGCGGGTGACGCGAGGATGAACAAGCGGTGCAGCCTTGGCCGGCGTACTGGCGACGGCGGCGGGTCCGGGTGATCCTTCCGTCGTGAGCACCGAGCCGACCACCCAGCCTGACCCCGCCGCCGACCATGTGAACGGCGACCTGCCGCGCGGCCTGAAGACGGACCTGTCCAACCTGCGCGCCCGCCCGAAGCCGGGCGGCCCGATGGACCTCGCCGCGGCGGCCGACCTGCGTGTGGACGACAGCGACGACGACGATCCCGTGCTGTACTACGCGGACGGCACGCCGGTAGACACCTGGCGCGAAGACTACCCATACGACGCGCGCCTCACCCGAGCCGAGTACGAACTGCACAAGCGGCTGCTGCAGATCGAGCTGCTGAAGCTGCAGAACCGGATCAAGGAATCCGGCCAGCGGCTCGTCGTGCTGTTCGAGGGCCGGGACGCGGCGGGCAAGGGCGGCACCATCAAGCGGTTCACCGAGCACCTCAACCCGCGCGGCGCGCGCGTGGTCGCGCTGGAGAAGCCCTCGGAGCGCGAGAGCACCCAGTGGTATTTCCAGCGTTACGTCGCGCACCTGCCCGCGGCCGGCGAGATCGTGCTGTTCGACCGCTCCTGGTACAACCGCGCCGGAGTGGAGCGGGTCATGGGCTTCTGCGAACCGGAGCAGTACCTGGAGTTCATGCGCCAGGCCCCGGAATTCGAGCGGATGCTGGCGCGCGACGGCATCCGGCTGGTGAAGTTCTGGTTCTCGGTCTCCCGGGCCGAGCAGCGCACCCGGTTCATCATCCGGCAGGTCGATCCGGTGCGGCAGTGGAAGCTGAGCCCGATGGACCTGGCCTCGCTGGACAAGTGGGACGAGTACACCGAGGCCAAGGAGGCGATGTTCTTCTACACCGACACCGCCGACGCGCCGTGGACCGTGGTCAAGAGCAACGACAAGAAGCGCGCCAGGCTCGGC
>DASUAR010000082.1:0-2434 GCA_035763685.1 Actinocrinis sp.
CGCGGCGCGGCGATCTACAGTCGGACGCGGACAGCCGCGGACAGTGGTTACAGGATGGGGAGACGAGACGATGTTCCGACGGCGAGGGCGCGACGCGGAGCCGGACGACGGCTTCGACGAGTCGGCCGACGACGTCTACGAAGACGCGCAGGGCGGCGCGCGGCGGGCCCCTGAGGAGGGTTCCGGCCGGGAGAACGGGCCCTGGGACGCGACGGAGCTCGACGACCCTTACGAAGGCCGGATCGACTTCGGCGGACTGCTGGTTCCGGCGGCCGGCAATATCCGGGTCGAGATGACCGAGCAGGGCCAGCTGGTGGCCATCCGGATCGAGCTCGGGCAGAGCGCGCTCCAGGTGAATGCCTTCGCGGCGCCGCGGAGCGAGGGCATCTGGACTGACGTGTGCGACGAGATCGCGGTGGAGATCACCAAGCAGGGCGGGATCGTCGACCGCGGCATCGGGCAGCTCGGCCCGGAGTTGCGTGCGCGCGTTCCGGTCCGGCTGCCTGACGGCAACCAGGGCATCCAGGTCATGCGGTTCGTCGGCGCGGACGGGCCGCGCTGGTTCCTGCGTGGTGTCGTGTACGGCCTCGGTGCGGTACAGCCGGACGCCGCTGCGGGGGTGGACCAGGTGTTCCGGGAGATCGTGGTCGTGCGCGGTACCGAGGCGATGGCGCCGCGTGACCCGATTCCGATGACGATGCCTAAGAACGCCCAGCCCACCGAGCCGGCGCAGGAGGAAGAGGCGGCCTCGCCGTACAGCGGAGGGCTCGACCCGTTCCAGCGCGGGCCGGAGATCACCGAGGTCAGGTAGTCGGCAGTCAGGTAGAAGACTGGCTTTTCACCGCGGCGGCGGGAATCGAATCCGGTGCTGATTCAGCCGGATCCCCCGCCGCCTCGGTGTGTTTGGTTACGATGCACGGCATGTCAGCTTTCCCCCCGCCCGAGGCGGCTCCGTCCCCTTTTGCTCCTCAATCGGGCACAGTCGCTCCGCAAACCGGCCTGCCGGAACCGAGTGACGGCGCCGCGGCAGAAGCCGGCGACGTCGGCCACGAGGAACGCCTGGCCGCGTACCAGGAGTCGATCCTCGCCAACTTCGGCGGCAAGCGCGGGCTCACCGAGGCCGGGTTGCCGAGCGTCGTGTTCATCATCGTCTACACGGCGACGACGAATCTGAACACGTCGCTGTGGTCGGCGGTGGCCGTCGCGGCCGTGCTGACCGTGGTGCGGCTGGCGCAGCGGGACAAGCTCCAGCACGCGCTGAGCGGGCTGTTTGGCGTCGTGCTGTGTGCAGCGTTCGCCAAGTACACGGGCCAGGCGAAGAACTTCTATCTGCCCGGTGTGCTGCTCAATCTCGGCGAGGCGGTGCTGTTCAGCGTGAGCGCCGTGGCGCGCTGGCCGATCGTCGGCGTGGTGATCGGCCCGATCACCGGGGAGATGATGGCTTGGCGGGAGCATCCGGAGCGGCTGCGCGTGTTCACGATCTCCACCTGGCTGCTTGCCGGGATGTTCGCGCTGCGGGTGGCCATCGAGATCCCGCTTTACCTGGCGAACCAGTTGACCGCGCTCGGCGCCGCGAAGGTCGTCCTCGGGTATCCGCTCTACCTCGCGGTCTTGTTCGTGTGCTGGCGCATTATCAAGAAGGCACCGCTGCCCGTGCAGGCCTCGTGAGCCTGCGCGCCCGGGACGTGTTACCGCAGCAAATGTGAGCCCCGCCGGCTGCCTGCTCCGAGAAGTCGGAGAAGCGGCCGACGGGGCGTCAGTTTCGGTGCAACTTTCCTCACCGCCGGGGGCGTGCCCCTACTGCGTCGAGAGCAGCTCTTCCAGCTGCTGCTCGCGGTCTGGAGCCGCGACGAACAACAGCTCGTCGCCTGCCTCCAGTGGGTTCTCCGGGCTCGGGACCAGCACGCGGCCGCCGCGCAGGACCGCGACCAGCGCGGTGTCCTCCGGCCAGGCAACCTCGCCGATCCCGGTGCCGACCAGCGGGGCGTCGGCCGGCAGGGTCAGCTCCACCAGGTTCGCGTCCCCCTGGCTGAAGCGCAGCAGGCGCACCAGGTCGCCGACCGAGACCGCCTCCTCGACCAGCGCCGACATCAGGCGCGGGGTCGAGACCGCTACGTCCACGCCCCAGGCGTCGTTGAACAGCCACTCGTTTTTCGGGTGGTTGACCCGGGCCACCACGCGCGGCACCCCGTACTCGGTCTTGGCCAGCAGCGAGACCACCAGGTTGACCTTGTCGTCGCCGGTCGCGGCGATCGCGACATTGCAGCGCTGCAGCCCCGCCTCGTCCAGCGAGACGATCTCGCAGGCGTCGGCCAGCAGCCACTCGGCGCGCGGCAGCTCGTCCACCGCGATCTGGTGCGGCTCCTTGTCGATGAGCAGCACCTCGTGCCCGTTCTCCAGCAACTCCACGGCGATGGAGCGGCCCACGTTGCCG
>DASUAR010000083.1:0-27294 GCA_035763685.1 Actinocrinis sp.
ACCTTCGTGAACGGCACTGGCGGCCCTGACTTCTGGTCCGCTCCGTTCGTTGCCACGGCCGGTACGTGTACTCAAGGCCTGGCACACGTGTTCTTCCCGGACACGGAGACGGACACGTTCACCGACAAGTTCTGCCTGTAGGCCAAGCTCTGCGCGTAGTCACGGACGAGGTGCGTTACCGGCCGCTCGATGACCAGCGGCCGGAACGTGCGAGCAGGACGGCAGCGGCAGCCGTACCGGCGGTGGACGTGCGTAAGACGGTCGGTCCCATGCGGTACGCGATCGCACCCGCGTCGGCGAAGACGCGCAGTTCCTCGGGCGAGATCCCGCCCTCCGGTCCGACGATCAGGATTACGTCGCCTTCCTGATCAATCGTCAGGTCGGCGAGTGAGCCGGCCGCGTCCTCGTGCAGAACCGCCGCTACCGGCACCTTCTCGAGCAGCCGGGCGACTTGCGCCGTCGTCGCCGGTTCCGCGATCTGCGGCCACCACAACCGGCGGGCCTGCTTGGCCGCCTCGGCCGCGGTCAATCGCCATTTCGCCAGCGCCTTTTCGCCGCGATCGCCGCGCCACTGCACGATGGAGCGGGATGCGGACCACGGCACGATCACGTCGACGCCGATCTCGGTCATCATCTCGACGGCCAGTTCGCCGCGATCTCCCTTTGCCAGCGCCTGCACGACCGTGACGCATGGCTGCGGTCTCGGCACCGACCGGTGTTCGAGTACGTCGACGTCGAGCGCCGGATCGCCGGAACCGCCGGCCGAGCGCACGACGCACTCCGCGAGCCGCCCCGCGCCGTCGGTCAGGTCGAGCCGCTCGCCGGGTCGCAGTCTGCGCACGAGCGCGGCGTGCCGGCCCTCGGGGCCGTCCAGCCGGATCGCCGATCCGGACAGCTTCTGCGTCTCGACGCGGAACACGGGCACGGTTGTCATATCAGCGCAGTCGTCGTGGCAGTCGTCGTGGCAGTGGCCACAACGATGGTCGTAACAGTTGTCGCATCAGTCTTCAGCACTCGGCCGTCAGCCGTTGTTGATGGCGTCCTTGATCCGCGAGAAGAGGCCCTGCTTGCCCGGGGCGAAGGTGCCGGAGGGCCGCTCCTCGCCGCGCAACCGGGCGAGCTTGCGCATCAGCTCCTCCTGCTCCGGATCGAGGTTCTTCGGCGTCTGCACCTCTACGTGCACCACCAGGTCGCCGCGGCTGCTGCCGCGCAGGTGCTGGATGCCGCGGCCGCGCAGGGTGATCGACTGGCCGGACTGGGTGCCGGGACGGATGTCCAGGTCCACCGAGCCGTCCAGGGTCTCCAGCGGGATCTTGGTGCCGAGGGAGGCGGCGGTCATCGGCATGGTGACCGTGCAGTGCAGGTCGTCGCCGCGCCGCTGGAAGATCTGGTGCGGCTCCTCGACGATCTCGATGTACAGGTCGCCGGCCGGACCGGCCCCGGGGCCGACCTCGCCCTCACCGGCCAGCTGAATGCGGGTGCCGTTGTCCACGCCCGGCGGGATCTTCACCGTCAGCGTCCTGCGGGTACGTACCCGGCCGTCGCCCGCGCACTCGACGCACGGCGTGGGGACGACTGTGCCGTAGCCCTGACACTGCGGGCACGGCCGCGAGGTCATCACCTGACCCAGGAACGAGCGGGTGACCTGCGAGACCTCGCCGCGTCCGCGGCACATGTCGCAGGTGACCGGCGAGGTGCCCGGCGCGGCGCCGTCTCCGGCGCAGGTCGGGCAGACCACGGCGGTGTCCACCTGGATGTCCCGTTGCGCGCCGAAGGCCGCCTCGCTCAGATCGATCTCGACCCGGATCAGCGCGTCCTGGCCGCGGCGCACCCGGGAGCGCGGCCCGCGCGAGGCCCCGCCGCCGAAGAAGGCGTCCATGATGTCGCTGAACGCGAAGCCCGCGCCGAAGCCGCCGCCGGGCGCGCCGGCCGAGGTGCGGGTCGGGTCGCCGCCGAGGTCGTAGACCTGACGCTTCTGGGCGTCGGACAGGACCTCGTAGGCCAGCCCTATCTCCTTGAACCGCTCCTGGGTCTCCGGGTCCGGGTTGACGTCTGGGTGCAGCTCGCGGGCGAGACGGCGGTACGCCTTCTTGATCTCCTCCTGGGTAGCGTCACGCCGTACCCCCAGGACCGCGTAGTAGTCGGTCGCCACTCGTGTAACTCCAGCCGGATTCGGACACTGCCTGCGTGGTGCGGTTGCGTGTGCCTGTGCCTGTTGTGCTACTTACAGCTCTCGCCGACGGACCAGGCTACGCCTGATCCAGGATTCGCCCGACGTAACGAGCAACGGCTGAGACCGCGCCCATAGTGCCCGGGTAATCCATGCGCGTCGGACCGAGCACACCGAGCTGCGCCACCGTATCCCCGTCGCGGCCGTAGCCGCTGGTGACCACGGAGGTCGCGGACAGTCCTTCATACCCGGTCTCATGCCCGATGCGCACCGTGAGCGTGGACGGTCCGGTGGTCTCCCCGAGCAGCTTGAGCAGCACCATCTGCTCCTCAAGTGCCTCGAGCACCGGGCCGATGGTGTCCGGGAAGTCCTGCCGGAACCGGGTCAGGTTGGCCGTGCCGCCGAGCACGACCCGCTCCTCGCGCTGCTCCACGATCACCTCGAGCAGCGCGGCGACCAGCGAGTCGACCGCCGGGCGGTCCTCGTGCGGGAACTGATCGGCGAAGTCGTCGACCCGGCCTGGCACGTCGGAGAGCCGGCGCCCGGCGATCAGGGCATTGAGGCGGGCGCGCAGGTCGGCGACGGTCGCCTCGCTCACCGGGATGGTCTCGACGAAGCGCTGCTCGACCCGGCCGGTGTCGGTGATCAGCACGAGCATGATGCGGCTGGGCGTGATCGCGACGAGTTCGACGTGCCGTACCGCGGAGCGGGACAGCGACGGATACTGCACGACCGCGACCTGACGAGTGATCTGAGCGAGGAGCCGGACTGTGCGCGAGATCACGTCGTCGAGATCCACCGCGCCGCCGAGGAACGCGTGGATGGCGCTGCGCTCAGCCGAGGAGAGCGGCTTGACGTTGGAGAGCCGGTCGACGAAGAGCCGGTAGCCCTTGTCGGTGGGTACCCGTCCGGCGCTGGTGTGCGGCTGGTGGATGTAGCCCTCCTCCTCCAGCGCGGCCATGTCGTTGCGTATGGTCGCCGGGGAGACGCCGAGGTTGTGCCGCTCGACCAGGGCCTTCGAGCCCACCGGTTCCTGGGTGGCGACGTAGTCCTGGACGATCGCGCGCAGCACTTCGAGGCGTCGGCGATCGAGCCTCGGGTCCTCGACCCTGGAATCCGCGAGCCGCGGCTCGCCGGACCTGGGTTCGCCGGGCCTCGGTTCACTGAACCTCGTGTCACCCGGCCTCGGATCCTCGCGCACGCCTACCACCTCCCGCTCTCGTAGCGGCCTGATCACCGAGCGCTCCTGGCACTCGGGGCGAGTGAGTGCCAATGGCGGTGCGTCCAGTGTACGGCTCGGGAGCGGGATCAGTCTTCAGCCGCGGGCCGCCGATCGCGCCGATCGCCTGTTCAAGCGCGCAACTCTGGCCGCGGTGCGCCCGTGGACGCGGCGGCTGGCGCTACCCTCGAGCGCGTGGACTCCCGCGACCGTGGCCCGAGGCCGAAGCAGTACGGACCGGATGACCTGCTGCCGCGCGGCGGCCGGTTCAGCCGCGCGAACCGCCCGTTGCAGGAGGTCGAGGCGGTCGCGGACCTGGTGGTCGAGGAGGTGACCACGGGTTTCTGCGGAGCGGTGGTGCGGGTCGAGAAGACTCCGGGCGGATTCACGGTCACGCTCGAGGACCGCTTCCGCAAGCATCGGGTGTTCCCGCTCGGCCCTGGCTTTTTGTTAGATGGCAAGCCGATCAGCCTGGCGCGACCTAAATCAAAATCCGAGCAAACCGGTCCGGCTGCTCGAACCGCGTCCGGCTCGCGGGCGGTGCGCGGCCTGCGGGCCCGGGTGGCGCGTGAGGGCCGCATCTACGTCGAAGGCAAGCACGACGCGGAGTTGGTCGAGCGGGTGTGGGGCGACGACCTGCGGATCGAGGGCGTGGTCGTCGAGCTGCTTGACGGGGTCGATTACCTGCCCGGCATCATCGAGGAGTTCGAGCCGGGCGAAGGCAGGCGGCTCGGCGTGCTGGTGGACCACATGGTCGCGGGCTCGAAGGAGACCCGGATCGCGCAGCAAGTGCAGGAAGGCCGGGAGGACAGCGTCCTGGTGCTCGGCCATCCGTACGTGGACATCTGGCAGGCCGTCAAGCCACAGGTGCTGGGCTTCGAGGCGTGGCCGCGGGTGCCGCGAAGCGAGGAGTGGAAGGAAGGGGTCTGCGAGCGCCTGCACCGAAAAGACCCGACCTGGCCGCTCGACCCGCGCCAGGCCTGGCCGCGCATCCTCGGCGCCGTGACGTCGTACAAGGACCTGGAGCCGACCTTGCTGGGCAGAGTCGAGGCGCTGATCGACTTCGTCACCGCACCCTAGGGCCGACCCCTTTGTCCGATTATCTATTCAGGTAAATCGGAAGGTGTGCGTGGGCTGGGGTGTGCCGGGATCCGGCATGGCGGTCGAGGAAAACCGGTGGCCGGCAGACGCGGCGTGGGCGAGAGTTGCCAGGTGGCGATATCAGACACCGAATTCATGCCCGGGCTCGAGCTCTCCCGCCTCCTCTATACGGACGCGGTGCGGCCGATCCTGGCGAAGGCGTATCCGGGGTTGCCGCACGCCGCCGCCCTGGTGGGCGCGGGTTCGGAGGTGCTTGGATTCGACACACCGCGGTCCATGGACCACGACTGGGGCCCGCGGCTGCTGCTGTTTCTGACCTCGGACGACGCGGCCGCGCACAGCGTGGACATCCACCGCGTGTTGGCCGAGCGGCTGCCGAAGGAGATCCGCGGGTACCCCACGAACTTCCAGCAGGTCAACGACCGGGTCGGATACATGGACCATACAGACGGCCCGGTCAACCACCGTGTCCTCGCGGTGGAAGCGGGCTCGTGGCTGACCGCGCAGTTGGGCGTCGACCCGACAGCAGGGGAGATCACAGCTCGCGACTGGCTGAGCATTCCGCAGCAGCATCTCGCCGAGGTCACCGCAGGCGCGGTGTTCCATGACGATCTCGGCACGCTCAGCGCGGCCCGGGAGCGGCTGGCCTGGTATCCGGACCAGGTCTGGCGGTACCTGCTGGCCTGTCAGTGGCAGCGGATCTCCCAGGAGGAGGCGTTCGTGGGGCGCTGCGCGGAGGCCGGGGACCCTCTGGGTTCAGCGCTCGTCGCCGGTCGGCTGGTGCGCGACCTGATGCGGCTGTGCCTGCTGCTCGGGCGCCGGTACGCGCCGTACGGCAAGTGGCTGGGGAGCGCGTTCAAGCGGCTGCCGGAGGCCGAGCGGTTGACTCCCTCCCTGCAGGCGACGCTGGCGGCGAGCGGCTATCGGGAACGGGCCGAGCACCTGTGCGAGGCCTACGAGATCGTAGCCGTGGCGCACAACGAATCCGGCCTCACCGCACCTCTGGACACGACCTGCCGCCGGTATCACGGCCGTCCGTATCGAGTGCTGTTCGCCGAGCGGTTCGCGACCGCAGCGGCTGCGGCGGTCACCGATCCGCAGTTGCGCGACCTGCCACGAATCGGGAGCGTTGATCAATGGGCGGACAGCACGGACTTCTTGGGCGCACAGAACTTGCGGCACGCCGTGACCGACGCCCTTGCCTGACACCCCTTCACCCGCGATTGACGGTTTCAGCCGCCGCCAGCGGACGATGACACCTCCGAGGGTGACGAAGGCTTGGTGGATGTCGTCGCGGATCTCCCAGCAAATGCGCAGTCGGCGGAACCAGTGCAGCAATGCGAATGCGGCCTCGGCGACCAGCGGTAATCGCGCCCGCTTAGTCCGTGAGGTCGCGGACCAGCGCGTCGGCGAGCAGGCGGCCGCGCAAGGTCAGCACCGCATGCCCGTCGGCGAACGGCAGCGGCTCCAGCAACTCGTCGCCGAGCGCCCGTCCCGCGGCGGCGCGCGCCTGGGGCGAGAGCAGGGCGAGGTCGAGACCGTCGATCAGCCTGAGCTCCAACAAGATGCGTTCGATTCGGCGATCTTCGCCGCCGAGTAGTTCGCGCGCGTGGCCCGGTGACTGTCCCGCCGCGATGCGCTGCGCGTAGGCCGCCGGGTGCTTCACGTTCCACCAGCGAGTGCCCGCGACGTGGCTGTGCGCTCCCGGTCCGACGCCCCACCAATCCGCGCCGTTCCAATACAGCAGGTTGTGGCGGCAGTGCGCGTCGTCGGACACGGCCCAGTTCGAGACCTCGTACCAGCGGTAGCCGGCGGCGCTGAGCATTTCGTCGGCGATGACGTATCGGTCCGCGTGTACGTCGTCGTCGATGTTAGGCAGCTCGCCGCGTCTAATCCGAGCCGCGAGCCGCGTACCGTCCTCGACGATGAGCGAGTAGGCCGATACGTGATCCGGATACGCACCGATCACAGCCTCAAGCGAGGCGCGCCAGTCATCGTCGGTCTCGCCCGGCGTGCCGTAGATCAGGTCCAGATTGACCTGTTCGAATCCTGCGTCGTACGCCCACCGCACGCACTGCTCCGGCCGGCCGGGCGTGTGGCCGCGTTCGAGCACCTCGAGGACGTGCTTGCGTGCGGACTGCATGCCGAACGAGATTCGGTTGAAGCCGCCCTCGGCCAGCTCGACCAGGTATTTCTCGTCGACCGACTCGGGGTTCGCCTCAGTGGTGATCTCGGCCGCGGCGTCGAGGCCGAACTCGTCGCGGATCGTCTTGAGGATCGCTTTCAGGTCTCCTGCGGGCAGCAGCGTGGGCGTGCCGCCGCCGAAGAACACGGTCTCGACGGGCACGTATCGGTCGCCCAGCACCCGCCTGGCCAGCCGGATCTCCGCGATGGCCGTTTCCGCGTAAGACGCCTGCGAAGCGCCGCCGCCGAGTTCCTTAGCGGTATACGTGTTGAAGTCGCAGTAACCGCAGCGTGTCGCGCAGTAAGGCACGTGCACGTAGAAGCCGAACGCCCGCTCGCCAAACGCGGCTACGGACTCGGCAGGCAGCGCACCGTCGTCCGGGACCGGCGCTCCGTCGGGTGCAACTGATGGCATGAAACGATTGTCCGCCTGCCGCTCGTTCTGCTCGCCGTTTAGTTCTCGGCGAGCCCTTGGCCTTCGTGCTATTGCACTACTTCTTCTTCGCTTCGGCAGGAGCGTCGGAGTCGGTGGACAGCGCCGCGATGAAGGCCTCCTGCGGCACCTCGACCCGGCCGACCATCTTCATCCGCTTCTTGCCTTCCTTCTGCTTCTCCAGCAGCTTGCGCTTTCGGGTGATGTCGCCGCCGTAGCACTTGGCCAGCACGTCCTTGCGCATCGCGCGGACCGTCTCGCGGGCGATCACGCGGGCGCCGATCGCCGCCTGGATCGGTACCTCGAACTGCTGGCGCGGGATCAGATCCTTGAGCCGCTCGGCCATCTTCACGCCGTAGTTGTAGGCCCGGTCCTTGTGCACGATCGACGAGAACGCGTCCACCTTCTCGCCGTGCAGCAGGATGTCCACCTTCACCAGGTCGGCTTGCTGCTCGCCGGTCGCCTCGTAGTCCAGCGACGCGTAGCCGCGGGTCTTGGACTTGAGGGCGTCGAAGAAGTCGAAGATGATCTCGCCGAGCGGCAGCGTGTAACGCAGCTCGACCCGATCCTCTGACAGGTAGTCCATGCCGAGCAGGTTGCCGCGGCGGGACTGGCACAGTTCCATGATCGCGCCGATGTACTCGGAGGGCGCCAGCACGGTCGCGCGCACCATCGGCTCGTACACCTCGGCGATCTTGCCGTCCGAGGGGAACTCGCTCGGGTTGGTGACCGTGTGCTCCTCGCCGCTTTCCATCACGACGCGATAGACCACGTTCGGGGCGGTGGCGATCAGGTCGAGGTTGAACTCGCGCTCAAGTCGCTCGCGGATGATCTCCAGGTGCAGCAGTCCGAGGAACCCCACCCGGAAGCCGAAGCCGAGCGCCGCCGAGGTCTCCGGCTCGTACACGAGCGCGGCGTCGTTGAGGCGCAGCTTGTCCAGCGCATCGCGCAGGTCCGGGTAATCCGATCCGTCGATCGGATAAAGCCCCGAAAAGACCATCGGCTTGGGTTCCTTGTAGCCCCCGAGCGCTGTGGTCGCGCCCTTGTGCTGGGCGGTGATCGTGTCGCCGACCTTGGATTGGCGCACGTCCTTCACGCCGGTGATCAGGTAACCGACCTCGCCGGCGCCGAGTCCGTCGGCAGGGGTCGGCTCGGGCGAGATGACGCCGATCTCCAGCAGTTCGTGGGTCGCGCCGGTCGACATCATCAGGATGCGCTCACGCTTGGTGAGCTGGCCGTCCACGACGCGGACGTACGTGACCACGCCTCGGTACGAGTCATAGACCGAGTCGAAGATCATCGCGCGGGCCTTGCCGGTCGGCTCGCCGATCGGCGCCGGGATGGTGCGAACCACGTGGTCGAGCAACTCGGGCACGCCCTGCCCGGTCTTGCCGGAGACCTTGAGCACCTCGTCCGGGTCGCAGCCGATCAGGTGGGCCAGTTCGGCCGCGTACTTCTCCGGCTGGGCGGCCGGCAGGTCGATCTTGTTGAGCACCGGGATGATCGTCAGATCGTTCTCCAGCGCCATGTACAGGTTCGCCAGCGTCTGCGCTTCGATGCCCTGCGCGGCGTCGACCAGCAGGACCGCCCCCTCGCAGGCGGCGAGCGAGCGGGAGACCTCGTAGGTGAAGTCGACGTGGCCGGGGGTGTCGATCAAGTTGAGGATGTGCGTGGTGCCGTCGATGCGCCAGGGCAGCCGGACCGCCTGCGACTTGATGGTGATGCCGCGCTCGCGCTCGATGTCCATCCGGTCGAGGTACTGCGCGCGCATCTGCCGCTCGTCGACCACGCCGGTGAGCTGCAACATCCGGTCGGCCAGGGTGGATTTGCCGTGGTCGATGTGCGCGATGATGCAGAAGTTCCGGATCAGCGCGGGATCCGTGCGAGATGGCTGCGGCACGTTGGGCGGAAGCGAGGGCAACGAAGTCAATCCATTCGACTTGTGGGAACCGGCTCCATGGTCCCATGAGGCCGCCTCGTTCTCCGAATGACCGGTGAGCGGGGCTCCGGAACCTGCGGCGGCGCGTCCGGCGCGCACATCGCGTCAGCGAGAACCGCAGGCGACGGGCGCTGTCCGCGTGCCATGCTTGAGCCTGGCGTCATCCCGATCTTCGGAAGGCTCTGAATGGTCAGGTTCGCGCATACGGCTGACTGGCAGCTCGGCATGACCAGGCACTTTCTCAGCCCCGGGACGCAGGGGCGCTACGACCAGGCGCGGCTTGAGGCGATCGGGCAGATCGGGCGGATCGCGGCAGCGGAAGGCTGCGAGTTCATCGTGGTCTGCGGTGACGTGTTCGAGCACGTGCAGGTGGCGCGCAAAACGGCGGCTCCGGCGCTGCGCGCGCTGCGGGCCGTCTCCGAGCAGGTGCCGGTTTACTTGCTGCCGGGCAACCACGATCACCTTTCCTCGGCTTCGATCTACGCGTCGCATTGGTTCGGGGCTGAACGGCCGGCGAATGTGCACGTGCTCGACCGACCGGGCGTGGTCGAGGTGCGGTCGGGCGTGGAACTGCTCGCGGCACCCTGGGATGGCAAGCAGCCACCGGCCGAGCAGATCGACCGTTTGGCGGTGCGCGCACCGATCATCGGACCGGAGGGCGCGCTGGTGCGGATCGCGGTCGGCCACGGCGGCGTGGACTCGCTGGCCTCGCAGCTGACGCAAGATCCGATCAGCGTGTCGGCCCTGGAGGGGGCGCTGACCGAGCGGCGGATCGATTTCGTAGCGCTCGGCGACCGGCATTCGCGCACGCAGGTCGGCGCGACCGGCCGGATCTGGTACTCCGGCACGCCCGAGCCGACCGCGACGCGCGAGATCGACCCCGGACATTTGCTCGTGGTCGACCTCGAGCCGGGCGCGGCGGTGAAAGTCACCCCGCATCAGGTCGCGACCTGGACCTTCGCGGAGCGGGAGTTCGTGCTGCGGGGCGCCGACTCGGCGGATGACGTGCTCGGGTGGCTCGACGACTTCCCCGAACCGTCGCGCGCCGTGGCGAAGCCCATCCTGCGCGGCGAGCTGACCATCGCCGAGCACGCCCGGCTCACCGAGGCGGTCGAGCAGCGGCGCGACCTGTTCGCGGCAATCGCGGCGTCGGGTCGCAGCGATCTGCGCGTGCGGTCGCAGGATCAGGACTTCGCGGACTTGGCGTTGACCGGCTTCGCCGCCGAGACGGTGGCGGAGTTGCGCGGCTTGGACAGTGATACGGCGCGCGACGCGCTCGGCCTGCTGCTGCGGCTCGCCGGCGGCGATATCGGGAGCGGCGGCGACAGCGCGAACGGGAACGGGAACGGCAGCGGAACCGGAATCGGAATCGGCAGCATGGCGATCGTGAGCGAGGCGGGCGCCCGATGAGGCTGCACCGGATCACGCTGACCGACTACCGCGGTGTGCGCGAGCGGACCGTGCAGTTCGCCGAGCAGGGCGTGACGATCGTGTCCGGGCCCAACGAAATCGGCAAGACCTCGCTGGTCGAGGCGCTGGACCTGCTGCTCGAAGAGAAGGCCGGCTCGACCCGCAAAGAGATCATGGCCGTGCAGCCGGCCGGGCGTGATGTCGGACCGTGTGTCGAGGCGGAGCTGAGCTTCGGCGGCTACCGGGTCGTGTACCGCAAGCAGTGGATCAAGGGGAAGACCACCGAGTTGCGGGTGCTGAGCCCGACCCCGCAGCAGGTGAGCGGCAACCCCGCACATGAGCGCTTCGTTGAGCTGTTGCACGAGACGGGCATCGACCTGTTCCTGTGGCGGCAGCTGAGGGTCAGTCAGGACTGGCAGCGCGGCCGCGCGCAGGGTCATCGCGCGGACGGCCAGCCGGCGATCGCGGGCCTGCCTGCGGTCAGTGGCGCGCTGGAGCGGCAGAACGCGCAGGCCGTGCGCACCGGGCCGGAGGAGGCGCTGCACGAGCGGGCGCGCCAGCAGTACGAGCTCTACTACACCCCGAAGCGTGGCGAGCCGCGCGGCGAATACGCCGAGGCGCGCGCCGCGCTCGACGAGGCGAACAGCAGGGTCGAGGCGGCGAAGCAGGCATGGGCGGACGCCGAGGGCGCGATCGCGGAGCAGACGCGGCTGCGCGGCGAGTCGCATGAGGCGGCGCTCGAACTGGATGAGGCGCGGTCGGACCTGGCCGCGTTGGAGGAGCAGAACGCGGAGCTGACGGCGTTGCGTGGCCGGCTCGGCCAGATCGACGCGGCGTTGACGCTCGCGCAGCAGATTGAGGCCGCGACCGCGGATTTGGGCCGGTTCGCCGCGAGGTCGGCGCGACTGGACACGGAACTGGCCGTCGCGACCAAGGAACTGGCCGTGGCGCAGGCTGATTATCAGAACGTGCACCAGCATGCGTCGAGTCTTCGCGACGAAGTGGAGCGGCTGCGAGCGGCGGTGCGGCTGGCCGGCGAGGACGTGCGCTGGCATCGGGACCGGCAGGCTGCGGATCGGCTCGCGGCGCAGCTCGAACGCGCCGAAGACGCGGTCGGGCGGGTGCGCGGCGCGGACCAGCTCTTGGCGGCCAATCCCGTCACCGAGGAAGTGCTGGATCAGATCGAAAGCGCGCACAAGCAGTGGGACAAGGCGGCGGCGCTGCTGCACGCGAATGCGGCGACGGTGAGTGTCACGCCGCTGGGAGACGCCCCGGTGAGCGTGGCCAGCGGCGATGCCGCGGGTGTCGATGCTTTAGCAGCAGTCGGCTCGAGTTCGGGTTCGGATTCGGGTGCCAAGCCGGGTGCGGCGGCGGCTGTGGCTGCCAGTTATCCGGCGGTCGAGTCGATCACGGTCGAGGCGCCGGGAGTGGTGCGGGTTGTGGTCAGTCCTGGCGCGGGCGAGAGCCAGCGCCGGGAAGCGGAGCGCACGACACGCTCGCAGTACCGGGAGCTGTGCTCGGCGGCGGGCGTGGCGGACTTGGCGGCCGCTAAGGACGCTCACCGCAGGCGGCGCATGGCTGAAGAGGAACGCCGCGCAGCGGTTCAGGATCGGGACGCCGCGGTCGCCGACGCGCGCCAGGATGGCGAAGAACTCTCCGACTTGCACGATCGGCTGACGGCGCTGCGGGGCCGGATCGCGGCGCATGAAGGTGGCCGGCCCGCCGATCCGCCGGTGCCCACAACGCTTGAGGCGGCGTTGGCGGCGGAAACGCAGCTGCGTGGCGCGCAGGATGACGCCGCGGCTCGACTGCACGGCGCCGATTCCGCAGCGGGGCACGAGGAGTCGCGCGTTGTCGGGCTGCGGCAGCAGATCGCGTCGCTGCGGCGTGAAGTGGACAACGCGTCAGCGGATACCAGACACGCGAAGGCCAGGCTCGCCGAATTGCCCGCCGCGCGCACCGAGTCGGAACTCGGGCAGTTGCGGGCGCAGCGGCAGGCTGCGGCCGACCGGATCGAGCAGCTCAATCCCGAGCAGTTGGAGCTGCGGCTCGGCACGGCGCGTTCCTTGCCGGCCCGGCTGGAGCAGGAGCAGGCCGCCCGGCGTGAGCGGCTGGCCACGCTGGCCGAGCGGATCGCGACGTTCGCGGACAGCGGGCCGGAGGAGTCGCTCGACGCCGCGTCGACGCACCAGGCGCGCGTCCAGCGGACGTACGAGCAACTGCACCGGGAGGCCGCCGCGGCAAGGCTCTTGTTCGAGACGCTTGATCGCTATCGCTCGCAGGCGTGGCTGCGGTACGCCGAGCCGTTCCGCGCGCTGGTGGAGAAGTACGCGGCAGGAGTGTTCGGATCCGGCGTCGGGATCGCGGTGGCCGAAGACCTGACGATCAGTGCGAAGACGACGGACGGCGCGACCGTGCCGTTCGACCAGCTCTCGGCGGGCGCGCGGGAGCAGTTGGCGCTGCTCGGCCGGATCGCCTGCGCGGAACTGATCACCCCGGCTGGGGCGCAGGACGTGGGCGGCGTACCGCTGATCCTCGATGACGCGCTTGGGCACACGGATCGCGCGCGGCTCAATCAGCTGGCAGCCATTCTGGACCGAGCGGGGACCCGCGTGCAGATCATCCTGCTGACGCATGCGCCGGAGCGTTTCCGGATCGGCGGCGCGCACAGCGTGATGCTTTAGCCGCGGCACTCGTCGAACGGGAGTCGCGCGATTTCGGGGAAGCTCGCGGTGGCTGCTAAAGTGGCGGTCGCGTGGCCTGCGGTTCTCTGTGACGTCGTTCTGCGAACCGGTCCGAGATCGCAGTAGCGCGGCGTTGCACAGCGTCCCCCTGGGACGCGCGGGCCGGACGGCCTGCCGGTGGTCACACCTCCAAGACGTCGCGCGACCTTCGGGACGGATCCCGGCGGCCCGCCGCGCTGTAACCACCACCAGGATGTGAAGAGGCTTTTCGTGGCGAACATCAAGTCCCAGATCAAGCGGATCAAGACCAACGAGAAGGCGCGTCAGCGCAACCAGTCGATCAAGTCCTCGCTCAAGACGGCGATCCGCAAGACCCGCGAGGCGGTCGCGAGCGGCGACCAGGCCAAGGCGCAGGAGTTGGCGCGCGCCGCGTCCCGCGCTCTGGACAAGGCGGTCTCGAAGGGCGTCATCCACGCCAACCAGGCCGCGAACAAGAAGTCCGCGATGGCCAAGAAGGTCAACGACATGGCCGCCTGATCTGGCGAACCGTGCGGCATTGACGCGAGGCAGACTCGCGTCGGCGGCCCGGCGAGGTTCCTTCGGGGACTCGCCGGGCCGCTGCCGTTGTCGGAGGGCGTCTCTGAGCGCTCTTCCGTTTGCGTGCCGGCGCGCTGCCGGGCTTCAGCGGGCCGCGGATCGGGCACCGACGACCGCGACGATGCACTTCTCCAACGCGTAGGCCGGATCCGCCGCCGCCCCCTTCACCGCCGCATCCGCGGTGGCTACCGCCCGCAGCGCGACCGTAAGTCCGTCCGGTGTCCAGGCGCGGGCCTGTCGGCGGATCTTGTCGACCCGCCATGGCGGCATGCCGAGGTCGC
Organism: Actinocrinis sp.; assembly: GCA_035763685.1. GTDB lineage: Bacteria > Actinomycetota > Actinomycetes > Streptomycetales > Catenulisporaceae > Actinocrinis. The sequence continues at coordinate 14,019 of DASUAR010000083.1, forward strand.
GCACATTCGGGCCAGCCGACGCTACCTTCCCAATCTGGCGCACGCCCGTGGCCAGCGCGCTCGTGATCAGCACCGAGGCGACGCCGGTGTCCAGCGCGAAGCGCAGTTGTTGCAGCGCCTCGCCGAGTCGGCCCTCGACGGTCAGGTCGGCGACCGTGAATCCGGAGACCTCCGCCTGTCCGTTGTAGTACTTCGCGACCACCGCCTCGTCGACCGTGCCCTCGGTGTCGGAGAGCAGTTGGTCGGCCGCGGCGGCGAGCTCGCGCAGGTCGGATCCAACCGCGTCGGCGACGGCCTGCGCCGCTTCCTCGGTGATCGTGCGGCGCTGGCGGCGAAATTCGCCGCGCAGAAACGTGATCCGCTCGGCCGGCTTCGTCAGCTTCGGGCAGTCGATCACCACCGGCTTGAGCTTTCGCACCGCGTCCAGCAGCGCCTTGCCCTTCACGCCGCCGGGATGCGTCAGCACCAGGATGATTTGTTCGGCCGGGTCGGACAGGTAGCGCTTGATCTCCTCCGCCTGGTCCGAGCCGAGCTCCTGGATGCCGCGCAGCACCACGACCTTGGCCTCGCCGAAGAGCGACGGCGAGACCAATTCGGCGAACGTGCCGGGTTGCAAGGCGCCTGGGGCCAGGTCGCAGATCTCGACGGCCGGATCGGCGGCCCGGGCCGCGGCGACCACCTCGGCCACGGCCCGGTCGGCGAGCAGTTCCTCCGGGCCGGTGATCAGCGTCAGCGGCGCGGGGGCGGCGGAAGGTGCGCCGGCGGACGCCGCGGCAGGCGGAGCCATTGGGATCAGCCTCCTGATTCGTCGGGCACGGCGGCGGCCGAGGCCGCGGCGAGGTCGGCGCCGCTCTCGGAACCGGTCGCGGTCGCGATGACCCAGGCGAGGGTCAGCGCTTCCTCTCGCCACGAGTCGTAGCGTCCCGACCGTCCGGCGTGGCCCGCCTCCATCTCGGTCTTCAGCAGGAAGTCGCCGCCGGTGGCGGTGGCGCGCAGCCGCGCGATCCACTTGGCCGGCTCGTGGTAGTAGACCCGCGTGTCGTTGAGGCTGGTGGTGGCCAGGATCGACGGGTACTGCTTCGCCTCGACGTTCTCGTACGGGCTGTAGCCCTTCATGTAGCGGTACACCTGCGCCGACTCCAGCGGGTTGCCCCACTCCTCCCACTCGATCACGGTGAGCGGGAGCGTCGGGTCCAGGATCGTGTTGAGCGCGTCCACGAACGGCACGTCGGCCACGATGCCGCGCAGCGCCTCGGGCGCCAGGTTCGCCACCACGCCCATCAGCAGGCCGCCGGCCGAGCCGCCGCGGGCGACAAGGCGGTCGGCAGAGGTCCACCGCTCCTGCACGAGGCAACGCGCGCACGCGATGAAGTCGGTAAACGTGTTGCGCTTGGCCAGCAGCTTGCCGTCCTCGTACCAGATCCGGCCCATCTCCCCGCCGCCGCGCACGTGCGCGATGGCATAGACGAAGCCGCGGTCGAGCAGTGAAAGGCGGGCGACCGAGAAAAACGGGTCACGCGAGTACTCGTAGGAGCCGTAGCCGTAGATCATCGCGGGCGCGGTGCCGTCGCGCTCGACGCCCTTGCGGTGCACGACCGAGAGCGGGACACGCGTGCCGTCTTCAGCGGTGGCCCAGACGCGGTGCTGCTCGTAGTCGTCCGGTTCGTAGCCACCGAGCACGGGCTGCCGCTTGAGCAGGTGCAGCGTGCCTGTGGCGATGTCGTAGTCGTACACGGTCGACGGGGTGATCATCGAGGTGTACCCGAGGCGCAGCTTGCCGGTGCTGAACTCGGGGTTGTCCCCCGCGCCCACCGTGTAGATCGGCTCGTCGAACTCGATCGGCGTGCCCTGCGCGGACGGCCGACCGTCGGCGATCGGGTGGATGGCCAGGCCGGTCAGTCCGTCCCGGCGGTACTCGACGACGAGGTGGTCGGCGAAAGCCTCGGCTTCGAGCAGCCGGGTGTCCTCGCGGTGCGGGATCAGCGCAGTCCATTCGGCCGGGGCGTGCGGCGCGGCGGTGGCCAGCTCGAAATTCTGCTTGCCGTCGCGGTTGTGCAGGACCAGCAGCAGGTCACGGGATCGGTCCGTGGGGTGCGCCCAGTGGTCGACGGAATACTCCACGCCGGTTTCCCGCGCGACGACGAGCTGGAACTCGCCGGTCGGGTCATCCGCGTCGAGCAGGCGCAGTTCACTGGTGATCTTCGAGCCGAGCGAGATCAGCAGGTACCGTTCGCTGCGGGTCAGTCCGACGCCGACCCAGAACCGCTCATCGGGTTCTTCGAACACGACGACGTCCTGCGCGGCGGGAGTACCTACCGTGTGCCGGTGTACGCGGTACGGGCGCCAGGCCTCGTCGACGGTCAGGTAGAACAGCGTGGAACCGTCGCGGGACCAGGCCGTGCCGTACGAGGTCTCCGGGATCTCGTCGGCCAGCAGTTCGCCGGTTTCCAGATCCTTGACGCGCAGGGTGAAGCGCTCGTTGCCCGCGTAGTCCACCGAGTAGGCCAGCCGCTTGCCGTCCGGGGAGAGGTCGAAGGTGCCCAGCGAGAAGAAGCCGTGGCCCTCGGCCAGTTCGTTGCCGTCGAGCAGGACCTGTTCTCCGGGCAGCGGCGAGCCGTCTGCCGGCAGTTCGGGTGGCGTGTCGCCGGTCGCGGCGAGCCGGCACTGGATGCCGTACTGCTTGCCTTCCCGGGTGCGCGAGTAGTACCACCAGTCGCCCTTGCGGCTCGGTACCGACAGGTCGGTCTCCTGGGTGCGGCCCTTGATCTCCTGGAAGATCCGCTCGCGCAGCCCGGCCTGTCCGGCCAGCCGTTCCTCCGTGTACGCGTTCTCGGCTTCGAGATACGCGATGACGTCCTTGTTCTCCTTGTCAGCGAGCCAGAAATAGGGGTCGTTCACGGTGTCGCCGTGGTGGACTCGTTCGTGCGCAATGGTCTTCGCGACTGGTGGCTGCATGGTTACCGATCCTACGGTCTCGCCCTGACGGACTCACTGGAATGCGGGCTCGTGCTGATCGTGGCCGTGGTGGTGGCCACCGCCGTGGCCGTGCCCGTGGCTGTTGCCGTGGCGGTGGTTCGGCGAGCCGCCGGGTTGCGGGGCTCCGGTTGCGCCGGCTAGGTCACCGGGAACCCCGTCACCGTGCTGGCCGGTAACCGCGACCTGGCCGTTCTGCGCGGTCTGCCCGATCACGACGTCGCCGTCGAGATCGGTGCGGTATACCCGCGCTCCATCCCAACCGACCAGCCGAAGCGTGCGCGCCGCCGGGTGCCCGTAGGGGTTTCCGTGTCCGACGGAGACGACCGCGACGGTGGCGTCCACGGCCGCGGCGAACCCAGGAGCCTGATTCGCCGAGCCGTGGTGCGGCACCTTGAGCACCGCCGCCCGCAGTTCGTCGCGGTGGCTTCCGGCCAGCAGCAACTGCTGGACCGGCGACTCGATATCGCCGGTGAGCAGCGCGGTCAGCGCGGTCACGGATACTCCCGGCGGCGCGGCCATGGACACCGCGAGCACGATCGACGAGTTGTTCGGGCCGGAGCCTTCACCGCCATGCCCGCCTGTCGGCTCCTCGCGGTCGCCGCCGCTTCCGGTCGGTACCACGGCGGGCAGCTCATCCGGATCGGGCCAGAGCGCGTGCCAGGTGACGCGGCCGAGCGTGCCACGTTCGAAAGGCCGCACTCGGCGCACCGGGACACCGGCCGCGGCGGCCTCTTCGCGCACCCGTCTCGCGCCGGCGGCGGGATCGTCGACCAACGTGGTCTCGATCGCCGCGACCTTTCGGCCGGCCAGGAGACCGGTCAGCCCGCCGATGTGGTCCTCGTGAAAGTGCGTCAGAATCACCAGCGGCAGGTTGGTGATGCCGAACCGGCGCAGGCAGGCGTCTTCGCGATCCGGTTCCGGGCCGGTGTCGACCGCGATGGCTGATGCGGGGCCGGTGTGCAGAAGCAGCGCGTCTCCCTGGCCGACGTCGCAGACCGCCATGGACCAGTCCCGCGGGGGCCAGGCGGGCGCCGCGGCCTGCCGTACCAGGGCCACGGCCCCCGCGACCAGCGCCCCAATCGACACCAGCACACCAAACCGGAGCAATATCCGCCGGCGCGTAGTGCCTACCGAGCCTGGACGCGAGCACTCCCCTCCGGCGCTCCGGTCCGCTTGCTCGCCCCTCCCTCGGCGACGAACCTCAGTCATATCTATACCAAGCCGATCTTGTCTAGATCAGTCCGGCATAGTGGCGTCGATCCGCCAGTGGCGGAGGTCAGCCGGGTACGCATACGTGACATCAGCCGCCAGGTGACGAGATAACAGCCGAGCAGCAAGCCGGTGCCGCCGAGTCCGCGGGGCCAGCCGATCGCGGCGCCGGGCACTTGCGCGCCGGTCCGGGCGACCAAGCAGATCCAGCGCACCGGCCACTGTGCGACCCAGGCGACCGCGTGCCCGAGCGCCGGTGTGACCGCGTCCGCGGCCATCGCTGCGACTCCGAGCACGGTGGCGGCGGGCGCGGCCGGAACGGCGAGCACATTGCAGGGCACTGCGATGAGCGGGAGCGACCCGGTGAAGATGACCAGTAGCGGCTCGCAGAACACTTCCGCAGCCGCGGTCGCGGCGGCGGGCCCGGCGACCCACAACGGGACGCCTCGGTCGAGCATGCGGTCACACCAGCCGGGCGCGACGACGAGCAGTCCCGCCGTCGCCGCCACCGAGAGCGCGAAGCCGTACGTGTGCGCGAGCCAGGGATCGACCAGCAGCAGGATGAGCACGGCGGCGGCCATGGTGGCCAGCGCGCGGAAGCGCCGGCCGGAAAGCGAGGCGAGGCAGCCGAGCAGCGACATCACGGTAGCCCGCACCATCGGGGGTCCCGGCCTCGCGAGCACGGTGAATCCGAGGACGAAGACGGCGGACGCCCCGGTGACGGCCCGGCCGCGCAGACCCACCCAGCGCGCCACTGGAAGGAGCGCCACGGAGGCGAAGATCAGGTTTTCGCCACTGACGACAGTGAGGTACGTGAGGCCGGTGCGCTTGAGGGCGTCGGCGAGTTCGGCCGGTTCATGGCTCGTGTCGCCGACGGTGAGCGCCGGCAGTACCCCGGCCTCTTCCGCAGGCAGGCCTGAAGCAGCATCACGCAGATCCGCGCGCAGGCTGCCGGCAAGGCTCTGGAGCACGGACGGGCCGCCGACCACCTTAGGCGTGCCCCGGGCGACGAGAAGTGCCGCGTCGCGGGTCCCGCCGCGAGCGGGCTCGAGGCGCCCGGAGACCAGAAGATGTTCGGAGGGCAGCACATTGAGCCAGGAATCGAGGTCGGCGCGGGCGCGTGGCTTGGCCATCACGGTCGCCGACGTGCCGACCTGGTAGCTCGTGCCGTTCCCGGCGGTGACTAACGTGATGCGTACCGGGACCAGAATGAGCGTGGATGGGTTAGCGCCGGGGCCTGATGCACGGTCAGTGCCCGAGCCCGAGCCCGGTCGCGGCTGGTGGCCCGTCTCGACCCGGCGCGGATCGCCGGTCACGGTGAGCGCGGTGCCGACGAAAGCTGATTGCGCCGCCAGGCCGGGCACCGGTCCGCTGGAGCCGACCGCGACATGCAAGGCGGCTGATAAGGCGAGCCCGGCCGCGACGAGCAGCAGGGTGCACAGTCCGGCCGCCCAGGGCTCCGGGGCGAGCGGATGCGCTGCCACGCGTCGGCGCGCCTGGACCATGCCGATGATGCCGCCCAGCGCCATCGCGGTCGCGGCCACCGCGGTGAAAGCAGGCGGAAGGGAGAGACCGATCCAGGTCGCCGCCCACCCGGCCAGCACCGGTGGCAGGAGCCTGAGATCCGGCGGGCCGGCCTGCCGTCTCACAGCGTCACCCACTGGCGCAGGGCCGCGAACTTGTTCGGGCCGAGCCCATGCACCTGCTGGAGCTCGCCGATCGAGCTGAATCGGCCGTGCTCGGCGCGCCAGTCCAGGATGCGCTGGGCCAGCGCCGGGCCGACGCCGGGTAGCTGTTCCAGCTGATCCGCGCTGGCGGTGTTGAGGTGCACCGGCCCGGTAAGCGGTGCTTTGCCCCGGCCGCCGGCGTGCGGCATCGGCGCGGGAGCGGCGAGTCCGGCCGCGAGCCCGCCAGGAGCGCCCACGAGGATCTGTTCGCCGTCGTTGAGGACGCGCGCCTGGTTGAGCGGAACCAGATCGGTACCCGGTAGCGCGCCGCCCGCGGCTTTGATCGCGTCCATGACGCGCGAGCCGGTCGGCAGGTGGAAGACGCCCGGTCTGGCGACCTTGCCTTCCACGTCGATGACTATGCCGCCCGCCGACGTCGCCGACAGCATCGGATACCCCGGGGCCGCGGCCGCCGGTGGCGCGCCTTCGAGGCCGGCCGCTCGCGCGTCGCCGTCGCGCCCAGCGGAATCAGAGGTCTGCCGGTGAACCGAGTGCCCGGCGGCGAGCAACTGCGGCTGCGCGACCTGTTTGGACTGCGCGCGAAACAGGGTCCAGCCGCCGAGTACCACGGCCGCCACGGCGACGGCGCAAGCCAGCGCGGTGCCGGTGCGCCGGTCGAGCCGCCACCGGCCGCGCAGGGTGACCGGTAATCGATCGTTGATCTGCTGCATGAGCAGGTCTAATCGGCCGGGCCCGCGCGACGCGGCGGTGTGTTCCACCGCTGCCGCGCGGGCGACTCGACCGAACTCGTAGTGCGCGAACTCAGCGCGCTCGCTCCCTGACATGACGGCTCCTCGAAGGCGGGGACCACGGTTGTGATCTTCGCTTTCGACGTTACGCAGTCGCGGGGTTCAAATCATCGGGTTCCAGAACATCTGTGGATAACTCTGTTCGGAACACGTGAATCGAGCGCGAAGACTCAGCCCTTGCCACCGAGGTCGAGACTGCTCTCGATCCGCTCCAGCCGCTGGACTACCGGCTTGAGCTGCTGGTAGATCAGCTCGGAGAGCTTCGTCATGGGATCGGTGACGGCCGGCGCGGCGGCGGCCTGGCTTTGCTGGGCGTGGATGAAGTAGCCCGCTGTGGCGGCGCTGACGGCCCGTCGGGTGAGGCGCAGTTCGGCGCCGAGACCGCGCAGGATGCGTCCGGCGGCGCCGTCCGGTTCCGCGATGAGACCGAGCAGCAGGTGCTCACAGCCCACGTAGTTGTGCCCGAGTGAGGTGGCCTCGGTGACCGCGAGTTCGAGTGCTGCGGCGGCGCGAGCGCCAATCCGCAGGTCGCCTGCGCCGATGGCCGTTGCGGGCGGCTCAGGGTTCGCATCGTCGCCGGTCGGCTCGGCCCCGCGCTGCGCCGACGAGACACTGCGGTGATGTTCGAGCTCGCGCATGATCTGGGCGGACTCGATCTCAAGTGCGCGCAGGACTTGCAGCGCCATGTTGCCGCCCTCGGTGACCATGCCGTGCAGCAGGTGCTCGGTGCCGACCTCGGCCGCCGACTGGTTGCGCGCCTCCTCTATCGCAAGCTTCAACACTGCGCGTGCCCGGTTGGTGAAGTGCGCCAGCCGCCCCGACTCGTCGTGCAGCTCGGCCGACGGACTGATGGCTGCCTCACGGATCGCGGTGACCCTGCGGACGGCGGTTTCGAGCGCCCGCTGGCAGACCGCGGAGACCGGGATGCCGGCCTCCTTGACCGCTTCGGCCAGTTCGTCAGGCACGTAGACATTGATCTTCGGCACCACGCCTCCCCGGTGGGGTTAGTGAAGGGTTATACCTATGTAATAACCCTATCGGGGAGACACGTCAACACTCGGGGAACGGTAGCGTTCAGATCGACCGCCGGCGTGAGCGGACTGCCCTGCCCACCAGCGTGGCAGCGGTGATGTTGAGGGAGGATGCCGGAAATCCGCCGGCCGCTGGGAGGAGCACTTTGCTCCCGGCCGTCGTCCGGGGTTCCCTCGAAGACCACGCGGCCCTTGTCGATGATCGCAAGGCGCTGGGCGAGCTGGTCCGCCTCCTCCAGGCAATGCGTCGTGAGCAGGATGGTGAGCCCGCGGTCCCATGCCAGCTCCTTGATCTGCTCGCGCATTTCCGCGCGGGCCTCGGGATCCAGGCCGGTGGTGGGCTCATCGAGGAACAGCACCCGCGGCTGGTGGACCAGGCCCATCGCGACGTCGAGCTTGCGCTTCATGCTGGCGGAGTACGTCTTGACCAGGCGGTCGGCGACGTCGGTGAGAGCGAAGCGTTCGAGCAACTCGAGGGCCTGAAGGCTCAGCTCGCGGCCGCGCCGCAGCCCGTGGACGCGGCCCTGGAGCATGAGGTTCTCTCGGCCGGTCGCCTGGACGTCGGCGCCCGACTCTTGCGCGACGCAGCCGATCGCCCGGCGCACGGCGGCCGGCTCGCGAACGACGTCGTGGCCCGCGACGGTGGCGGTGCCGGAGGTCGGGGCGCAGAGTGTCGTGAGCATCCTGACGACGGTGGATTTGCCCGCACCGTTCGGGCCGACCAGGCCGAAGACCGAGCCGGCCGGGATCTGAAGGCTGATGCCGCGCACCGCCTCGACTCCGCCCTCATACGTCTTGACCAACGCTTTGGCATCGACCGCCAGGTTCTGCGCAGCGCGCATGGCTACCCTCCCAGGCCACAAGTGAAACGATTTCGACGACAGACACGATATAGCTCGACTTCGAAAAGTCAAGACATATCGCGTTGGGGCGGGACGGTGGAATACGAAAGGGGAAGCATGCGGAGGCGGGCGCCGGAAGGAAAGAAGAGCACAGAGATTAGGTGGGAACGCCGTACGGCGTCAGGGCAGGCGGGGCGAGACGATCACCGCGAGCAGGCCCGGACCCGCGTGCGCGCCGAGCACCGCTCCGACTTCGGACACGGTCAGCTCGCCCCTGCGCTCAGAACCCGGCACCCTCGCGCCGGACAGCCCGGGAAGCTGCTCGCGCAACCGCTCCGCCAGGAGTTCCGCGCGCGGAACAGAGCCGAGGTGGTGCACCGCCACGTCCACCGAATCCTGGCCGGCCCGTTCGAGCGCTACCTGTTCGAGCCTGGCGATCGCACGCGCGGCCGTGCGGACCTTCTCCAATGGCTCCACCCGGCCGTCGACCAGGTGCAGCAGCGGCTTCACCGCCAGCGCCGAGCCGACGAACGCCCTGGCCGAGCCGATCCGGCCGCCACGGCGCAGATACTCCAGCGTGTCGACGTAGAAGAACGCCGAGGTCATCGTCGCTCGTTTGGCCGCCGCCGCGGCGCACGCGGCCGCCGACTCGCCCTGCGCCGCCGCTTCGGCCGCCGCCAGCGCCGCGTAGCCGAGGCCCATGCCGACCGAGCGGGAGTCGACCACCTCGACCGGGATCGGAGACGTCGATGCCGCCAGGACCGCGGATTCGTGCGTTGCCGACAGTTCGCCGGAGATGTGCACGGAGACGATGCCGGTCGCGCCGCCTTCGGCCAGTTCGCGGTAGTGCGCAGCGAACTGTTCGGGTGAGGGGCGCGAGGTCGTGGCGAGCTGGTGTTTGCGCAGCGCGTCCATGAGCGCCGCCCTAGCTTCGGGCGTGCCCTCCGTATACGACTCCGTGCCTATCACCACCTGCAGCGCGACGACCGTGATGCCCGCGGCGGCCGCGCGTTCAGGTGCCAAGCACGCGGTCGAGTCCGTCACCACCACTGTCCGACCGGCCATAGCTCGCACGATAGTCCATGTGAGACCTGTCGTCCTTAAGCGGCGAGAACCTCTCTCCAGTCCGGCATCAGCTCGTTCACCAGCGCCTCAGTGCGCGGATGGAGTCCTTGCACGCCGTGCACGTACCAGGTCCGCTTGTAAAGCCCTTCGATCGCGCCACGCAGTCTTTCGTGGTCTTGCGTCGCGGAGGTGGCGCGTAGCAGGCCGCGCCACAGTTCTTCGTCATCAGGGCTGCCACGCATGCCTGCCTTTACCGCTTCGATCGCTACTTCCGGCTCCTCGGCGCTTATGCACGAATCGGCGAGTCGCAGCGCCGTGTCTGCGATAACCGCCGGAACCTGTGCCTCAGCCACCTCGTAGGCCAGCCAGCCGTAGCGGTTCGGTTCGCGGTCTGCGAGATAGGGGCCGCGAACCAGGTCCAGCGCTGCCCTAAGCATCTGGTCGCGCTGTTGCTGGTCGTCGATCGATGCGTCATACAGCGCCCGTGACTGAAGGGAGACGAACACGTCCCAGTCCGACCACACGTAGGCGCCCAGGCGCAGGCGGCCGTCCGCATCTGTGTACAGATTCGGCTGTCCGGTCGGATCGTCGCCAAGCCAGCTGGCGAGCCGGGCGAAGGTGGCCTCCGCGACGTCCGCCGTGGCGCCGCGCGGCCAGAGCGCGGCGGCGAGGACCCGTGGGTGCACCCCGTCGCGGTGGTGCAGCAGGAAGACCAGTGCTTCGTTAAGCAGCGCAGCGCGTTCGGGTTCGACATCGCCGACGCCGGTGACTTCGAGCGAGCCGAGCAGCCCGACGTAGACAGACGGCGGTTCGTCGGGCAGCGGCGTGCTGTAACCCACCGATTGGTGCACCGGCTCCGCGGTGACCTCGGTGCCTTCGATATCGCAGACCGCGCGGAACAAACCGAGTACCGCCGCGTACTGCTCCTCGGGCAGCAGCTGCGCCTTGGCTTCGATCCCCAGCGTCGGCGCCGTGATCCGCCCGTCCGAACTGACCGTCAGTTGCCAGGTCGCGCCCGCGACGTCCCCCGCGACGACCAAGCCGAGGCCGACGCGCGCCGCGGTGGTGGCGACGGCGCAGAGCCGGGCCAGGATCGCGGCGTGCGGCTCCTCGGCGACGATCACGAAGTGCGGCGGGAACGAGCTGGCCTGGCTGGCCCGCGAGCGGCCGTCGAGCACCGAGTCGAGCCCGGCGGCGGTCAGCGCCTTCGCCCGCTCCACGGCCTCGATCTCCAGGCTGGGCAGGATCTCGTCGAGGGTGCGCACATGCCGGACCCGCGCCGGGGCGAGCGGCGTCAGGTCACCCGGGAAGCCGACCAGGGTGACCGTCATCCGATCCGACCACGAGTTGGTGGCCAGCTCGACGGCGAGGGCGGCGAGCACGGCGCGGCGGACCTCGGGCGGTCCGTCGAGCCCGATCAAGCCGTGGGCTTCTTCGAGGTCGATCATCAGCTGATCGGTGTTGGCGGCGACCGGGGCCGCCGGGTCCGACGACGCGGGCGAGATCACCGCACCCAACGTGACGAGCCCGGGGTACGGCGCGAAGCGGCGGTGCGCCGCCTGTGCGTCGACGTCCACGATCGCCGGGCGCGGGAAGTTCCACGAGCGGCCGTCCGCGGCGGTGAACCAAGGCGCCGGCGGCGCGGTCGCCGGGTCGTCGGGGGCGGCCGGCTTGCCCAGCAGGAGTTCGATGCCTTCGTTGCGCAGCCGGACGGCGTACGCGGCGGGCACGCTGCGCCCGCGTTCGGCCAGCCCGGCGGACAGTCCGCGCAGCGCGAGGTCGAGGAACCAGACTTCGACCTCGCCCGCGCCGACCCGGATCGATTCCTCGGCCACGGCGCCGTCGCCGCTGGCCGTCACCGGGCGGCGGCCGAAGACCCGGTTCCACAGCTGGCGGCGGCGGTGCCGGCCGAGGGCCTTCAACAGCCCGGCCGCGAGGAGCGGCGCGGCGGCCAGGCCGTAGAGGACGCGGTTCTCGGTCGACGGGGGCTGACTTTCCTCCGGCGAGGTCGCGCCACGGTGCGAGGGCCGCGGGATGATCGCGGCATCACCGGTCGTCGTCGTGTTCTGACGAACCAGGGCGCGACTGCCGGCGGATTGGCTCGGCGGGGCGATTTGTGCGCGCGCCGGGGCTTGCGGAAGCGGCACGGCTGTCACCCGCGGGACGGCTTGTCCTGAAGGCGCAGGAGGCACCGGCGTCGCGGGAGCTGCGGGAGCTGCGGCTTGCGCCGACTGAGCCGGTGCGTTTGGCCCGCCTTGCGCGGGCAGCCCGGTCGCGGGCACAGGCGTGAGTAGCCGCGGTGAAGCTACCGGAGGCGTGACGGGCCGAGGGGTGGGTACGGAAGGCTCGGCGGGGGCTTCGGCAGCATGCGGTTCTGCGACCGCTGCCGCCGCGGCGGCGCTGGCGAGCTTCGCGATCTCGTCCGCGGACTGGGCTACCGCCGCGGTCTGCGTGTCCTGAGTCGCTTGGTCCTGCGCGTCGTCGCGGGTAGGTGCAGGAGTGTCCGCTACGCCCTTTGAATCAGCACCGTCCTGTGAATCCGCGGCATCCGGAGCGGCTTGCACGGTTTGCGCGCCGTCACCCGGAGCGGTCGCTCCGGTGATCGTGGGTGGCGGGCTGGACGGAACCGGCGACAAGGAGGATGGCGAGGTCTGACTGCCTCCTGCGCCGCCGCTGCCGAGCGAGAAAGCAGACTGCGACGGTAGTGCGTGACCCGACTGCGGAGCCGCCGGAGCGCCGAGAGTGTTCGTCCCCTGCGATTGGTCGGGCTGGGTCGCGCCGGACTGCCCCGGGTTGACCTGGATGCCGCCGGTCTGGGCCGGGCTCAGGTTGTTCGGCGAGATCGGCGCCGGCTCGACGACCAGGTCACCGCCGGTGGCGTCGGCCGGCATCATCAGGATCCAGCCGGGCCGGATCAGCGCGGCGTGGGTGAGGCGCGAACCGTCCGGCTGCACCCGCTCCTTGTTGAGTTCGAAGATCTCCTTGTACCTGCGCCCGTCGCCGAGGTGCCGCTGCGCGATCTCCCAGAGCGAGTCGTGATGGCGACCATGCGGCGGCTGGACCCGGTACAGCTTCGTGGCACTGAGCGAGGCGACACTGGCCGAGTTGTCTGCGACGCGCAGCCCTGATTCACCGCGGACCGCGGGCAGGTTGCCCATGTTCTGCACGCCGTGCATATCGGTGTGCGGCGCGCTCGCGGCTATCGCCGTGTGCTGATTGGCCGCCGGAAGCCGGCCCGCGGCTGCCACGACCGGGCTCGCCGCCGGGGCTGGATGCGCGCCGAGGTGCGCAAGATTCGGCACGAAGGAAGCGGCCGACGCCGTGATCAGCAGGAGCGCCGCGACCAGCTGCCGAGCGAGGAACTGGCTCGGACCGGCGCCGGGCACGTGCGCGGGCATGCCGATTCCGCGCTTCGCCGCGACGAATTCGACCACTACACACGCCGCGAACTGGGCCCACGCGAGCCAGACGATCACGGCCAAGGCATCGAGAAGTATGTGCGGGGTGATCGGCCGGTTGAACATGTCCGCAGTCGGCATGTGGTGCGGCAGCGGCCAGCCGATGTACCGCACGAGTGCGAACGGAATCGCGCCCAGCAATACGGCCAGCGCCAGGAACGCGCCGAGACCCTTGACCACGTCCCCGCCGGTGCGACGGTGTTTGATCCGCTGCGGCTG
>DASUAR010000084.1:0-5993 GCA_035763685.1 Actinocrinis sp.
CATCGTGCAGCAGGCGGTCAACGGCAACGCCGCCAGCCAATGGCTGCCCCAGCAGCAGTCCGACGGTTCCTGGCAGTTCAAGAACCAGAACAGCGGACTGTGCCTGGACGTCTACGGCGCCGGCAGCAACCAGGGCCAGCAGCTGGACCAATGGCCCTGCAAGAACGCCCCCGGCACCAACCAGGACTTCAACGCCCGCTGACGCTCCGGCGCACGGGTAAGCACACGCAGGATACAGAAGGCTGATTCACCCGGCCGTGCTGCCGCACTCGCGGCCGGGTGAATCAGCCCTTTGCGCCCTCAATCCTGGACTTTGCCGCCGGTGATGCGGGAGATGACGAGTGCGACGAGGATGATCCCGCCGTTCAGCGCGCCGATCCACTGCGCCGGCACGCCGCCGAGCGTGAGCACGTTCTGGATGAGGAACAGCAGCAGGATTCCGGTGAAGGCGCCGAACATGCTGCCCTTGCCGCCATTCAGGCTGATGCCGCCGATCACGGCCGCGGCGAAGACCGTGAAGATGTCGCCGTTGCCCTGCGCGGAAGCCACCGAGGCGAGCCGCCCGGAGAGCATCAGGCCGCCGAGCGCCGCCAGCATGCTCGCGGTGATCATGACGGTCCACAGCACCCGGTCGGTGCGGATACCGGCGGTCTTGGCGGCGTCCACATTGCCACCGATCGCGTAGAGCGAGCGGCCGAAGCTGGTGTAACTGAGCACCACGATCCCGATCGCGAACAGGATCAGGGTGACCCAGACCGAGGCCGGCATGCCCAGCCACTGCGCGGTGCCCAGGTACAGCATCGAGCCGGTCAGGTTGAAGAAGGTCTGGCCGCCGGAGATGCCGGTCAGCAGGCCGCGCAGCACGATCAGCATGCCGAGGGTGACGATGAAGCCGTTGAGTCCGAACCGGATGATCAGCAGGGCGTTGACGATGCCGATCGCCAGCCCCACCGCCAGGGTCACCGGCACCGCCCAGGTGCCCGGCAGCAGGCCGAGGCCGTGCCCGGCTCCCTTCGGCACGGTCAGCCACGCGGCGACCCCCGGCGCCAGGCCCATGGTGGACTCCAGCGACAGGTCCATCTTCTTCACGATCAGCACGAGGGTCTCGGCCAGCACGAGCACCGCGATCTCGGACATGGTCTGAAGTACGTTGATCAGGTTGTCGGAGCGCAGGAACACCGGGTTGACCACCTGGCCGACGATCGCGATCGCGACGATGGCGGGAATCAGCGCCAGGTCGCGCAGCCGCGCGATGGCGATCCGCCGACTCGGCCGCGCCGCGGTGTCCGCGCCGCGTGCGCCCTTGGTCACCGCGGTCTCTGACGCGGTATCGGATGCGGTCTCAGACACGCAGATCCACTCCTTCCATCGCGGCGACCAGGGCGTGGTCGTGCCATCCGCGTGTCATCTCGGCCACGATCCGGCCTTGGAACATCACGAGAACCCGGTCGCAGCCGCGCAGGTCGTCCAGCTCGTCCGAGGCGATCAGCACTCCGGTGCCCTCCGCCGCGGTCTGCTCGACCTTGCCGAGCAGGAACTCCTTGGACCGCACGTCCACCCCGGCGGTCGGGCTGATCAGTACGAGTACTTTCGGGTTGTCGGCCAGGGCCCGGGCCATGACCACCTTCTGCTGGTTGCCGCCGGAGAGGCCGGAGACGTGCTGCTCGGGTCCGGGGGTCACGATGGCCAGGTTGTCGATCATGGCGTGCGCGATCTCGTCGCGCCGGCGGTGGTTGATGAGGCCGCGCGGCCCGAGCCGGCGCGGCACGCTGAGCGTGCCGTTGTCCGCGATCGACATCTGCGGCACGTAACCCTGGTGGTGGCGGTCCTGCGGCACGAACCCGATCCCGGCGGCCAGCGCGTCCGGCACGCTGCCGGGCCGTGGACGCCGCCCGGCGATGCGGACCTCTCCGCCGGCGGCGGCGCGCAGGCCCGCGATCGTCTCGGCCAGTTCGGTCCTGCCACTGCTCGCCGCCCCTGCCAGACCGACGATCTCGCCCGCGCGCACGGTGAACGAGACCTCGTCGTAGTGCTCTGCCAGGGAGAGGTCCGTGACGGCCAGCACCTCGCCTGCGGCTTCCTCGACCCGCGGACGCTCACGCAGCCCGGCCGCGGCGCCGGCCGCCTCTCCGGTCATCGCGCCCACCAGCTCCGCGCGGGCCAGTTGGTCGACCGGGGCCGTGAGCACATGCCGCGCGTCCCGGAACACCGTCACCGTGTCGCAGATCTCGTAGATCTCCTCCAGATGATGGCTGATGTACAGGAACGTCACACCTTGCGCTTGCAGCTCGCGGATGCGCTGGAACAGCCGGGCGATCGCGGCCGCGTCCAACTGCGCGGTCGGCTCGTCCAGGATGATGAACCGCGCGCCGAACGACAGCGCCCGCGCGATCTCCACGAACTGCCGCTGCTCGACCGAGAGCTCCCCGGCCGGGGCGCGCACGTCCACGTCGACCGACCAGGTAGCCAGCAGTTCCCGCGCCTGGCGGCGCACGGCGGGCCAGCTGATCAGCCCGCCGTGGCCGCGCGCGTGCCGGTGCAGGAACAGGTTCTCCGCCACCGTCAGCTGCGGGATGATCGTCGACTTCTGATACACGCACGCCACCCGGCGGCGCCAGGCGTCCCGGTCGGCCGGCCGCGGCGAGGGCGCGCCGTCGAAAGTCACCGTGCCCTCGTCCGGGACCTGAAGCCCGGTCAGGATCGAGACCAGCGTGGACTTGCCGGCGCCGTTGCGCCCGACCAGGGCGTGCGTCTGGCCGGCCGCGACGGTGATGTGCGCCTCGCGCAGCGCCACGGTCGAGCCGAACCGCTTGGTGATGCCGGTCGCCTCGGCGACCGGCGCAGCCCCATTCATTTCACGCCGCCATCTCGCACCGTGCTCATTGCCGTGTACCGCTTTCCGGTCTTCCGTCGTGTCTGGTCCGGCTGCGCCTCAGCTGAGGTGGTTGCCCCACAACGAGGTGTCGGTGCTCTTGAGGCTGGCGGCCCCGCCGTACGTCGCGCCGTCCGCGGTCACCAGCGGCGCGGAGAGCTGGTCCTCGAGCAGGCCGGCGCGCACCTGGATGATGGTGCTGTTGTGGTCGGTCGGGCCCGGCTGGAAGCTCTTCCCGGCGATCGCGGCCTTGATGTAGTAGAGCGCGTATTCGGCGTAGAGGTCAGCGGGCTGGGACACGGTCGCGTCGATCTTGCCGGCCGCGATGTCCTTAAGCTCCTCCGGGATGCCGTCGTTGGAGACGATGAACACGTGCTTGGGGTCGGTCGGCGACACGAGCAGGCCCTTCTGCTGGAGCAGTTGCAGCGTGCCGGAAAGCGCGAAGCTCGACTCCATGTAGACGCCCTTGATGTTCGGGTGCGCCGTCAGGTCGGTCTGCAGCTTCTGCGAGGCAGTCGCCCCGTCCCAGTTGGTGGCCTCGCCGTACACCTTGATGCCGGGGAAGTTCTGCTTCATGCAGTCGTTGAACGCCTCGGTGCGGTCGCGGCCGTTGATGGAGGCCAGGTCGCCTTCCAGCATGACCACCTCGCCCTTGCCGTTCAGCTTGGTGCCGAGGAACTGGCAGGCCTTGGTGCCGTAGGCCCGGTTGTCGGCGCGCACCACCATGTACACGCTGCCGGTGTCCGGTCGCGTGTCCACCGACACCACCGGGATCTTCTTCGCGGCCAGCTGCGAAAGCGTCGGCGCGATCGCCGCGGTGTCCTGCGGCGCCATCACCACGCCCTGCACACCCTCGGCCATCATGGTCTGCACGTTCGAGGCCAGCTTGGCCACGTCGTTCTGCGAGTTCGTGGTCTTCAAGTCCAGGCCCAGCTTGCTGCCGTACTGCGGGGTGTACTGGATGAACGAGTTCCAGAAGTCAGTGTCCGAGCGCGGGTAGTCCACGCCGACGACCGGGGCGCTGCCGCCTGCGCCGCCGCTGGACGCGCCGGCCGACTTGGTGCTTGAGCACCCGGCGAGCGCGCCGAAGGAGAGCGCGGCGGCCGTGCACAACGCGAGGCCTCTGAGCTTCATTGCTGCCTTCCTCACTGAGCGGTGTGGGCCGTGGACAGGCCCGGGACATCGGGGAGCGCACGCGGATCGCGGGCACCGTCGAGGGCGGACCACACCGGTCCGTCCGGGTAGCGGTACTCGGCGACCGAGGCGGGGTGTATCTGAGCGCTGATACCGGGGGCGACCGGAGCCAGGTAGCGGCCGCCGCGGATGCGGACCGGATCGGTGAAGTGTTCGTGCAGGTGGTCTACGTACTCGATGACGCGGTTCGCGGTGGTGCCGCTGACCGCGACGTAGTCGAACATCGCCAGGTGCTGCACCATCTCGCACAGCCCGACCCCGCCGGCGTGCGGGCACACCGGGACGTCGAACTTGGCCGCGAGCAGCAGAATCGCGACGTTCTCCGTGACGCCGGCGGTGCGGCTCGCGTCCAGTTGCAGCACGTCGAGCGCGCCGGCCTGCAGCAGCTGCTTGAACATCACCTGGTTGTGCACGTGCTCGCCGGTGGCGACCTTGACCGGCGCGAGCGCGCGGCGGATCGCCGCGTGACCGAGGATGTCGTCTGGCGAGGTCGGCTCCTCGATCCAGTACGGGTCGTACGGCGCCAGTTGCGTCATCCAGCCGATGGCCTGATGCACGCCCCAGGCCTGATTCGCGTCGACGGCGATGCGGATGTCCGCGCCCACCGCCTCGCGGGCCAGGCGCATCCGCCGCAGGTCGCTCGCCAGGTCGGCGCCGACCTTCAGTTTGATCAACGGGAAGCCCTCGGCGACCGCGTCCTTCGAGAGCCGCACCAGCTTCTCGTCCGTGTACCCGAGCCAGCCGGGTGTGGTGGTGTAGGCGGGATAGCCCTCCGCCAACAGCCGCGCCGCGCGTTCGGCGCGGCCCGGTTCGGCGCGCCGCAGGATCGCCAGCGCCTCCTTGCGGGTCAGCGCGTCCTGCAGGTAGCGGAAGTCGACCAGGTCCACCAGCTGATCCGGGCTCAGCTCGGACAGCAGCTGCCAGACCGGCTTGCCTTCGCGGCGGCCGTACAGGTCCCAGACCGCGTTGATGATCGCGCCCGCGGCCATGTGGATGGCGCCCTTCTCGGGGCCGAGCCAGCGCAGCTGGCTGTCGCCGGTCAGCCGCCGGGAGAAGCCGCCGAGGTCGCCGAGCACGTCCGCCACCGGCAGGCCGAGCACCAGCGGGGCGAGCGCCCGTACGGCGGTGACCTGCACATCGTTGCCGCGACCGACGGTGAACACGAGTCCGTAGCCTGCGTCCCCGCCGCTAGTACGCACGGTGACGTAAGCAGCCGAGTAGTCGGGCTCCGGGTTCATCGCGTCGGAGCCGTCGAGTTCGAGCGAGGTGGGGAAGCGGACATCCGCCACCTCTACCGCGGTGATGGTCTCCCAAGTGCCAGACATGGGATGTATTTAAGTGCCGACCATACCCCGGCGTCTAGAGGGGGCGGGCCGGCGAGACCGGGATTGAGACGTGATCAAGGTTTGATCAGTTGTAAGTTTCGTTGACTTGGCCTGGCGATGTAACACAACTCGGGCGTACACATCCCATCACACCGGAAATTGCGGCAGATTCGGAGGTACCCACGACCAGCGAGGAGATTCGCGTTGAGATTCACTGATCATCGGCAATGGCTGGCGGGCGGGACGGCCGCGGTGGTGGTCGCCGCCGGCCTCACGGTCGCGGCCACCACGTCCGCGCAGGCCGCCGCGGGCTGTCAGGTCTCGTACACGGTGAGCAGCCAGTGGCCGGGTGGCTTCGGTGCGAACGTCGCCATCACCAATCTCGGCAGCCCGATCAGCAGCTGGAGCGTGAGCTGGTCGTACACCGCCGGGCAGACGATCACGCAGCTGTGGAACGGCACCTACACCCAGTCCGGCGCGAACGTCACCGTCACGAACGTGTCGTACAACGGATCGCTGGGCACCGGAGCGAGCACCAGCTTCGGGTTCAACGGCTCATGGAACAACAGCGCCAACCCGATCCCGGCCTCGTTCAGCCTGAA
>DASUAR010000085.1:0-87951 GCA_035763685.1 Actinocrinis sp.
CCTCGTTGCCGACCTCCCAGTACTGGATGTTGTAGTGGTTGGTCACATTCGCGTTCTGCACCCACGCGGCGGCCAGCGACGGGGTTCCGGTGCCGTAGTTCACCGTGATGATCGGGCTCGTACCGGCTGACTGCGCGGTGCTCATGAAGTTCGCGAAGCTGGTGTTGGGCGCGTCGTAGCCGCCCTGGGCGACGTTCGTCTGCCAGTTATAGATGTCAGAGTACGAACCGCCCGGGTAGCGCAGTGCGTTGATGCCGGCCGCTTTGAGCAGGCCGGGGATCGGCGCGTCGTTCATGTAACCGTCGTACACGGCGGTGTTCAGGCCGATCGCGCCGGACGGGATGGCGCCGAGCCCGGCCGTGGCGTTGACGGTCACCGAGACGGCGCTCGCCGCCTGAGCCGAGGGAGCGGCCACGCCGGCGAGCGTGGTCGCGCCGAGGATCGCTGCGCCGATCCACGACACCGTGCGGATCTGCTCTCTCGCCATTCCCGACTCCTTGGTTTCGCGCCCTCGGCGAGGCGTGCTCCCATTCGGGTTACGAGCAATCCGGCGACTTGTCCACCGGCCTGACAAGAGGGTCTGCATCAACGCGCTGTCGAACACCGTCGAACAGGCTGATCGGGGGTTTCCGCGGCGGCGGACGGTCCTGCGCTGGTTGTCATGACGCTCGTGAAAGAACGTCAGTCGAAGATCCCCTGGCCGGGAGCCAGGATGCCGTGCGGGTCATACCGATGCTTGGCGGCGCTGAAGAACTGCCACGCATCCGCGTACTGGATGCGCCAGTCGCGGTCGGTCATCGGTATCGACCCGACCGGGTACTGCGTTCCGCCCAGCGCCTGCGCCTTGAGGTACAGCACACGGTTCGCTTCGAGCATTGTCGCGGCGGGCAGCGCCTCGGTGTCCGGCGCGGCGGTCCGCAGCACCGCGAACAGGAATGTCAGTTCACTGTCAGGTCTGCGCAGCAGCGGCGCGCGCAGTTTGCCGGTCGGCACCGGATAGAACAGCACGACGCCGCTGGCCCCGATGTCCGCGAGCGTGAGGTCCTGCATGACCGCGGTGATGTAGGCGTCGGCGGTCGCGTCGGGGAGGAAGATGTTGAGCCAGGGGTGCGGGTCGTGCCACTCGCCGGTGGACTTGAGGAAAGCGACGGCGGGCGCCAGGTCGTCTACGAAGTCTGAATAGGTGACGTCCTGGATCTGCGGTGCGCCCTCGAATCCGAGGTCGCCGATGAGCGCTTGATCATCCGGCGGCGTGCCGTCGTAATACGCGGTTCCTTCGAGCACGAACTGCCAGCCGCCGCCGGTCACCGCGTTGGCCGCTCCTTCCAGCCAGTCGAACCGGCCGTCGCGCACCACCTTTCGCTGCGCCGCCGCGAGCGCCGCCACGGAGGGATAGGTGAGCGTGTACTGCCGAGCGTGGGCCGGTGCCGCGATCAAGGGCAGGGTCGCGCGCGTGATCACGCCGACCTGGCCGAGCCCGGCCAGCGCGGCGTGGAACAGGTCGGCGTGCCGCGAACCCGAGCAGGCCACGGTCTCGCCGCTGCCGGTGACGACTTCGAGTTCGATGACGTTGTCGACCTGCGCGCCGAAGTGCTGCGACGTGCCGCCCATACCGCCGGCCGAGAGCGTGCCGCCGATTGACAGCTCGATGTAGTCGGTGAACACCGGCGGCGTGAGTCCGTGGGCCAGGCTCGCCGCCAGCAGCGCACTCCATAGCGCGCCCGCACCGACGGTGGCCGTGCGGGCGACCGGATCCACCGCGATCGAGTTCAGTGGACCCATGTCGATGACCAGCCCGCCGGAAACCTGGGCCTGGCCGAAGGTCTGGTGGCCCTGGCCGCGCGGCGCGACCGGGATGCGCCGCGCACCGCAGAACTCGATCATCGCCGCGATGTCGCGCACCGATCCGGGCTCGAGGACGGCGCCGGGAACCTGGTGCACGATATGCCCGAAGTCATCCTCGAACGGCGTCAGGTCGCCGGAACCGAGCAGTAGCCGGCCGTCGAGGGGCGGCACGTGGTCGAAGCAGTGCCCGCTCGCCGTGTCCGTGGCCCACGCCCTCGCGGCGTTGTCGAACCCTGTCACCAGCACACCCATCCCTACCGCGCCGCCGCCCACTGCACGCACGAAACCCCGGCGGCTGAGTTCCTTGCGGTTCGTCGAACGTCCGTCACCCGCGACCATCCGAACTCTCCTTTTCCCATCGGGCAGCCTTCTGATAGTGAATACCAGACGGCGACACGCGACGAGGGGATTCCCGATGGCTGTCCAGAGACTTGCCGCACCAGCCCAGCGGGACCTCCTGTGGCTTGACCGCGAGGCGGCGCAGGCCCGCGCCTACGACGAGATCGGCGCCCGCTACGACGAGGCCTTTCCGCACAAGGAAGGCCAGCTCGCCTGCGCCGAGCGGCTTCTTGAACGCCTCGAACCCGGCGCCCGGGTGCTCGACCTCGGCGCCGGCACCGGTTTGCCGACGGCCCGTCAGCTCATCGCGGCCGGCTGCCAAGTCACCTGCCTCGACTTCGCCCCCGGCATGCTGGAACTGGCGCAGGCGAACGTGCCCGGCGCGCGGTTCGTCCTGGGCGACCTGCTCGATCTTCCCGACGAGCCGGGACAATACGAGGCCGTAGTCGCCTTCTTCTCGCTGCTGAACCTGCCGCGCGCCCGCGTGCGCACCGCGATGAAGCTGATCGGGCGCGTCCTGAGGCCGGGCGGGTATTTCGCCCTTGCCATGGTTGAAGCAGACGTCGATGATGTCGCGATCCCGTTCCTGGGCGAGCGCGTCCGGGTCACCGGGTTCCTGCGCGACGATCTTCGGGCCTTGTTGCGCGAGAGCGGGTTTGAGGTCGCCTACGAGGAGGTCGTCTCCTACGCCCCGGAGACGTCCACCGCGCAACCGGAGATCCAGCTGTTCCTGCTGTGCCGTCAGACGTCCGATCCAGAGCGCTGGGGCTAGTCTTACCCTCCGCAGGGGCTTAGGTTCCGGGCGACCTGGGGGAAGTGGACGGATGGACCTGCGCGACCAGTTGTGGTTCCTCAACGAGGCCACGACGCAGATCGGCGCGAGCCTGGACACGGTCGCGACCGCGGAGAGCTTCGCCGGGGCGCTGGTGCCGCGGCTGGCCGACTTCGCCTCCGTGCACGTGCTTGACGCGCTCTTCGCCGACGGCGCCCCGGCGCCGCCCGCCCCGCGCGCCACCGCGGCCAGTCCGCTGCGTCGCGTCGCCGTCGCGCACGACGAATCGCCGGCGTTCTGGCGCGACATCGTGCCGCAGGGCGCGGTGCACCTGATGCATCCCGCCGGTCCCGGCTACGAGGCCATGGCGACCGGTGAGCCGGTGTGCCTCGACCGCATCGACGACCTGCACGTGATCGCCATGTCGCGCACCCATCACACCGGCGACCCGCGGCCGCTGCTCGAGGACCGGGCGTACTTGGCGGTCCCGCTGCTCGTGCGTGGCCGGGTACTCGGCTGCGTCACGCTCACCCGGCGACCCGGCCGCCCGACGTTCGACGACGTCGATGTGCTGACGGTCTGCCAGCTCGCCGCGCAGACCGCTCTCGGCATCGACAACGCGCGGCTGTACCGCGTCCAGCAGGCCGCGATCGCGAGCCTCCAGCCCAGAACGCTGCCCGCGACCGCGCCGAGCCTGGCCGGGGTGGAACTCGCGCACCGTTACCTGCCGGGCGATCCCTCGTTCGAGGTCGGCGGCGACTGGTTCGACACCGTCGCGCTGCCCGGCAGCCGGATCGCCATCGTGATCGGCGACGTGCTGGGCCACGGCGCGCGATCCGCGGCGATCATGGGGCACCTGCGCGCCGCGGTGCAGACCCTCGCCGCCCTCGACCTGCCGCCCGATCAGATCCTGCGCCAGCTCGACAACCTGGCTCAGCGCCTCGGCGACGACCACCTGGCCACCTGCCTTTACGCGGTCTACGACCCGATCGCGCGGTGCTGCGTCCTAGCCAACGCCGGCCACCTGCCGCCGCTGCTGGTGCGACATGACGGACGCGTGGAACGGGTCGAGGTGCCCAGTGGCGCACCGATCGGCGTCGGCGGCGTCGCGTTCGACACCGTGGAGATCACCATCCGCGACGGCGACACCCTCGTGCTCTACACCGACGGCCTGGTCGACGGGCGCGGCCACGACCTCGACGAGCGGATCGGCGTGCTCGGCGATCGGCTGCGCGCACTGGACGCCCGGGCGCTGAGCCCAGAGGCGTTATGCGACGCGGTGATCGCGACCGCCGCGCGCGAGACCCCCGAGGACGACATCGCGGTGGTGGCCGCACGACTCGGCGGAATCCCGACGCGGAACGTGGCCAACTGGCTGCTGGCCGCGCAGCCGGTGACCGTCACCCGGGCGCGGCGGCTGGTCGAGCAGACCTTGGCCGGCTGGGGGCTTTCCGCGCTCGGCGAGGTCGCGCAGCTGCTGGCCACCGAGCTGATCACCAACGCGATCAGGTACGCGACCCGGCCGATCGAGCTGCGGCTGCTGCGCGCGGGAACGCTGCTGTGCGAGGTGCGCGACGACGACCACTATCTGCCGGTGCTGCGCGAGGCCGGCGGCCTGGATGAGAGGGGCCGCGGCCTATTCCTGGTCAGCCGGCTGGCCCGGCGCTGGGGAGTGAGCCGTACGACGCACGGCAAAGTGGTCTGGTTCGAACTCGAACTCGGCGCGGAAGAAGGACGCGCGGCGCACGAGCGCCCGCGCGTCCAGTCCCCGTACAGCTGAATTCCGGCGCCGCACTTCCGGGCGTTATTCCACCCGTATGGCGGAAGACGGACCTGAATGCGTGACCCGCTGATTCAGCAGAGGTCTTCAGTGCGCTTCCTGGAATTTCACGATCAGGTCCTTGGAGACCCGGCCGCGCTCGGAGACTTCGAAGCCCTGGGACTTGGCCCATTCGCGCACCTGCGAGGTGTTCGGCCCGGCCTGCGCCACCTTGCGCGCGGTGCCGCGCCCGCTCGCCCGACCGCCGCGGTCCCGCCGCGCCGCCTCGATGTACTTTGCGAGCGAGTCGCGCAGCTTCTTCGCGTTCTTGTCGCTCAGGTCGATCACATAGCGCGTACCGTCGAGCCCGAACACCAGCGTCTCGTCAGCCTTGCCCCCGTCGAGGTCGTCGACCAGGGTGACCTCTACTTTCTGTGCCATGGAAATGCGCCTGCTTTCGGTGGAGTATGGTGCCGGGCGCGATCATAACACTCTATCCAAAAGCTATAGCGTGAAACCCCGGCCGATTATCGCCTCGCCCACACTTGCCGGTCTTTTCCCTGCACGCCGCGTACCCATAGACTCACGCGCAGCGGCGGACCGCGAGTGCTGCGTGCCGTCACCAGACGGACGGGCGCGGCAGGCGGCTTGGTGAACTTTTTGGTCCAGTGATCAGCCGGGGGCTCTGCCTTCACTTGAGTGCGTAGGTGTATACGTTTTGGGATCCGCCGCGCACGACCCGATGGAGGACTAAGTGGTACTGCGTATGGTTCTCGGCCTGGCGCTGACGGCGGCGGCCTTCGCCGTCGCCGGAAGCCGCGTCTGGATGCTCATCCGGCTCGGCCGGGCCGGGCAGCCGGCCGAGCCAGGCCGCACCCAGGACGCCGGGCGGCGGGTGTGGGCGGTGCTCACCGAGGTCTTCGGGCAGCGCAAACTGCTCAAGTGGACCGGCGCGGGGACCGCGCACTTCGCCGTGTTCTGGGGCTTCGTCATCCTCGGCGCCACGATCCTGGAAGGCTACGGGGCGCTGTTCCAGCGCGACTTCCACATCCCGCTGATCGGCACCGACACCTGGCTCGGCTTCCTCGAGGACTTCTTCATCGTCGCGGTGATCTGCGGCCTGGTCGCCTTCTCGATCATCCGGCTGCGCCAATCGCCCGAACGTGAGGGCCGCGGCTCGCGCTTCTTCGGCTCGCACCTGGGCCCGGCCTGGTTCGTGCTGCTGATGATCTTCAACGTGATGTGGACGCTGCTGCTGTACCGCGGCGCCCAGATCAACACCGGCTACTTCCCGTACCGGCACGGCGCTTTCGCCTCGCAAGAGGTCGGCCACTGGCTGCACCCGCTCGGCCGCACCGCCAACGACGTGCTGGAGACCGCCGGAATCCTCGGCTCGCTCGGCGTGGTGCTCGCGTTCCTGGTGCTGGTCGTCTACTCGAAGCACATGCACATCTTCACCGCGCTGCCCAACGTCGCCTTCTCCCGCCGCCCGCGCGCGCTCGGCGCGCTGCTGCCGGTCTACTCCGGCGGCGCCGAGGTCAACTTCGAGGACCCGGGGGAGGACGACAAGATCGGGCGCGGCGCGATCGAGGACTTCACCTGGAAGGGCCTGCTCGACTTCGCCACCTGCACCGAGTGCGGCCGCTGTCAGTCGCAGTGCCCGGCCTGGAATACCGGCAAGCCGCTGAGCCCGAAGCTGCTGATCATGGGTCTGCGTGACCATGCCCTCGCCAAGGCGCCGTACCTGCTGGCCTCCTCCGATGAGGAACGCGCCGCGCTCGCGCCGGAGGTGATCGCCGAGGCCGAGCGGCCGCTGGTCGGTTCCGCGGACGTCAACGGCGTCATCGACCCCGACGTGTTGTGGTCCTGCGTGACCTGCGGCGCCTGCGTGGAGCAGTGCCCGGTCGACATCGAGCACGTGGACCACGTGGTGGACATGCGCCGCTACCAGGTGATGATCGAGTCCGAGTTCCCGCGTGAGGCGCAGACCATGCTGCGCAATCTGGAGCGGCAGGGCGACCCCTGGGGCCGCGGTCAGAAGGCCCGCATGGAGTGGGCTGCCGGGCTGCCGTTCGAGGTGCGCGTCTTCGGCGAGGGCGGCGAGGAGAAGCTGCCCGAGGACGTCGAGTACCTGTTCTGGGTCGGCTGCGCCGGCGCCCTGGACGACAACGCGAAGAAGACCACGCGGTCGGTGGCCGAGTTGCTGCACGAAGCCGGCGTCGGCTTCATGGTGCTCGGCAGCGGCGAGAGCTGCACGGGCGACCCGGCCCGCCGGATGGGCCAGGAGCTGCTCTTCCAGGAGCTGGCGAAGCAGAACGTGGAGACACTCAACGAGGTCGGCGCGAAGAAGATCGTGGTGACCTGCGCGCACTGCTTCAACGCGATCAGCAACGAGTACCCGCAGCTCGGCGGCACCTACGAGGTCGTACACCACACGCAGCTGCTGGCCAAGCTGGTCGCGGACGGCAAGCTGGTCCCGGCCAACGAGGTCGACGCGGCGGTCACCTACCACGACCCCTGCTACCTCGGCCGGCACAACCGGGTCTTCAGCCCGCCGCGCGAGATCCTGGGCGCGGTGCCGGGCGTGCGGCTCACCGAGATGCCGCGCAACCGCGAGCGCTCCTTCTGCTGCGGCGCGGGCGGCGCGCGCATGTGGATGGAGGAGACGATCGGCACGCGCATCAACGAGACCCGCACCGACGAGGCGCTGAGCACCGAGCCGGACCTGGTCACCGCGGCGTGCCCGTACTGCATCGTGATGCTTACCGATGGACTCGCCACCCGTAAGCAGCAGGGCAAGGCGTCGCAGGATGTGCGTGTGACAGACGTCTCCGAAGTGCTGCTGCGTTCGGTACGCAAGGGCGGCGAGACCCCCGCGGACAGCGCAACGGAGTGAAACCACACCCGGAAAGGAGCGTGGCGGCGGTTAATTGCGAGCGCGGCCGCACGCGGCGGACGTATCGTCTTCGCCGTGCCGACCGACTCGATCTCCGCCGCCACCTCCCGACCGGGCAACCGCGCGAAGTCCGGTAGTGCCACGCCGCTACGGCAACGCCTGCGCGACGCGCTCACCGGCGCCATCAAGAGCCGCGACAAGGTGGCCGTGGCGGCGTTGCGCTCGACCCTCGCCGCGATCGACAACGCCGAGGCGATCGAGCGCCCGGACACCGCTGATCGGCAACCGGCGATCGAGCAGCTGCAAATCGGCGTCGGCAGCACGGAGGCCGCGCGCCGCGAGCTGACCGACGCTCAGATCGAGCGCATCGTGCGCGCCGAGCTGGCCGAACGCGAGGCGGCCGCACGCGACTACCAGCGCGTCGGCAGGATCGAGCACGCCGAGCGGCTGCGCGGCGAGATCCGGGTGCTGGCTCAGCAGCTCGGCGACCCGGAAACCGGCGTCAGCGCGACCGGTTAGTCCGCCGTCTGCGCTCCGACCAGGCACACATCGTGGAATGTGTACCGATGCACGATCGTCGCCGTGCCGTCCATCGAACCGCCGTCCACCGCGTGGATCTCCGCTGGACGGCCACACATCTGCGCCTGCTGTTTCGCACTGGTCACCACTGGTCCTCGCCTACCCGAATCGGCTCGATGGCGGGCCTGTGACGCTTGGGGGATGGGTTGCGCAACGTCACAGGCCCGCAAGGAGACGCGGCGCGAGGCGTCTGGGTCGAAAGTCCACGCGCGCGTTTCTTGCCGAAACAGGGACCTGCATCGCCTCCCGCGTTACATCCCGACGTTACGGCGTCCGCACGACGCTTTACGACGCCCCCGACGGGCACCGCAGCCAACCCTGCGAGGATGGTGCCGACACCAAGATCGAGCCCCGTGCGGGGCGCGAGAAGAGGAGCACCGATGCCCAAGCCCCCGGTCCCGGTCGAGATTGACCAGTTCCTGGCGCAGCCCAACCCCGCCGTGATGGCCACGGTGCGGCCCGACGGCCAGCCGGTGTCCGTGCCCACCTGGTATGTGTGGGAAGGCGGCCGGATCCTGGTCAACCTGGACGAGGGCCGCAAGCGGCTGGCCTACCTGCGCGCCGAGCCGAAGGTGGCGCTGACCGTGCTCGTGGACGGCGACTGGTACTCGCACATCAGCCTCACCGGCCGGGTCGTCTCGATCGAGGATGATCCGCAGCTGGCCGACATCGACCGGATCGCCCGCCACTACGGCAACGAGGACGGCTACCCGGTGCGCAACCGCCGGCGGGTCAGCGCCTGGATCGAGATCGACTCCTGGCACTCCTGGGGCGGGCACTTCCGCGCCGCGGGGGCCTGAGCGCGATGCCGGCGCGGCGCAGCGCGGGGATCCTGCTCTTCCGGCTCGCTCCCGGCGGGCCGCAGGTGCTGCTGGTCCACCCCGGCGGGCCGTTCTGGGCGCGCAAGGACGAGGGCGCCTGGTCGATCCCCAAGGGTGAGTACGAACCCGAGGAGGATCCCCGCGCCGCCGCGCTGCGTGAGTTCGAAGAGGAAATCGGCCGCCCGCTCAGCGGGGAGCAGCGACAGCGGCTCATCGACCTCGGCACGGTGCGCCAGCCCGGTGGCAAACTTGTGACAGCTTGGGCGGCGCAGGGGGACCTCGATCCGGAAGCGGTCAGCAGCAACACCTTCGAGCTGCAGTGGCCCCCGCGCAGCGGCCAACTGAAGCAGTTCCCCGAGATCGATCGCGCCGCCTGGTTCACGATCGACGAGGCCAGAGTGAAGTTGTCACGCGGTCAGGTGCCGCTTCTCGACGCGCTGCTCGCGGCGTTATCGCAGGCCCCGAACCGTTAGCGTCCGCGCCGTGTGACGCCTGAGGAGCGCGCGGGCGATCGTGCGACGGTTTACTAAGACACTGCCAAGGCGCGCCGCGGGGTATTCCCAGGCAATACGGATGCTTATTAAGGTTGGTAGCCGAGTAACTATCGGCTGAGACTTGTGAGACGGATGGTGACGGATGAGCGGCCAGGGACTGCGCAGCGCTCACGTGACGACGGACCGGGGCGCCGGTCCGGCGATGCGTCGGTCAGCGGGTCTCGGGATCGACGCGCGCGGCGCAGGACACACGCTGCGCGGCGGAAAACAGGTGCTGCGTCCGGTCTCCCTGTCCATCCGGCCCGGCTCCCTGGTCGCGATCATCGGCCCGAGCGGCGCGGGCAAGACCCTGCTGCTTGACGCCCTTGCCGGGGTCACCCTGCCGACCGAGGGCGTGGTGCTGCACGACGGCGCCACCTGCCGGCCGCGCGACGACCTCGCCGTCGCCCCGATCGGGTACGTGCCGCAGGACGACATCATCCACCAGTCGCTCCCGCTTGACAGGACTCTGCGATACGCGGCCCGGCTGCGGCTGCCCGCGCGCACCACGGACGCGCAGATCGACCAGGAGGTCAGCGAAGTCCTCGCCGCCCTCGGCCTGAGCGAGCAGGCCGGCACCAGAGTCAGGCTGCTGAGCGGCGGCGAGCGCAAGCGCGCCAGCATCGCGGTCGAACTGCTGTCCCGGCCCACCGCGCTGTTCCTCGACGAGCCGACCTCGGGGCTCGACCCGGCGATGGCCGCCGACCTGGTCGACCTGCTCGACCGGATCGCCGCGGCCGGCACCACCGTCGTGTTCACCAGTCACAACCCGCAGGACCTGGCCGGCTGCGACCTGGTGCTCGTGCTCGCCACGCAAGGACAACTCGCCTTCGCGGGCTCCCCGGCCAACGCGCTGACACACTTCAGCGCCAACAGCTTCGACGAGATCTACCGCGCGCTGGCCCGGCAACCCGACCCGCAGGCGTGGGCCGACCGGCTGCCCTCCGGCGTCGCGACCGCCGTCCCGGTGCGCGGCACCCGCATGGCACAGGTCGGCGGCCCGATCCAGGCGCCCGGCCGGCGGCTCGGTGCATTCGGTCAGTGGCGTCTGCTCACCCGCCGCAGCCTGGACCTGCTGACCCGCAGCCGGCTGACCCTGGCGATCCTGCTCGGCTCCCCGCTGATCATCATCCTGATGTTCCTGATGATGTTCCGGCCCGGTGCCTTCGCCTTCGCCGACCCGAGCCCGAACACCTCGATGATGATCCTCTTCTGGATCGCCTTCGGCGGCTTCTTCTTCGGGCTGACCTACGGCCTTTCGCAGATCTGCGACGAGTTCGCCATCCTGCGCAGGGAACGGATCGTCGGCGTGCGGATCCTGCCGTATCTGGCCTCGAAGTTCGCCGTGCTGCTGCCGATCCTGGCCGCCGTGGACGCGGTGCTGCTGCTCACGCTCAGCGCCACCGACCGGCTGCCCACGCTCGGCGGCGCGGACTGGGCCCGGATGTTCACCACCTTGCTGCTGTGCTCGGCCGCCGCGCTCACCCTGGGCCTGCTGGCCTCGGCCGCGGTCTCCTCGCCGTCTCAGGCCACGCTGATGCTGCCGATGCTCTGCTTCCCGCAGGTGCTCTTCGTCGGCGCGTTCCTGCCGGTGCCGGTGATGGCGCTGCCCGGACGGGTGCTGAGCTATCTGATGTCGAACCGGTGGGCGTTCGACGCGCTCGGCACCACCGCGGGCTTGCCCGCGCTGTGGCGCGACGGCGGCTCGCCGCTCGGACCGCCGCTGCTCGCCTCGTACGGCGACACCTTCGACGGTTCGGTCCCGAGGGAGTGGATGCTGCTGGTCGGCTTCATGCTCCTGTTCCTGATCGGGGCAGGGCTCGTGCTCTCCCGCAAGACGCCGCGGCGTCGGCGCACCAGCAGATAGCCACCGCGCGCGACCGCCGTGCGACGCGGCGCGCCCAAACTCCGGCCTGCCGCCGGAACGTCAGGTTCCCCGAGTACCTCCGCCACCCCGGGGCGAAGAGATGATGACGAAGATCCTTGCCGGCACCGGCGGGTTGCTGCGATCCAGCGAACCGGCCGGTTTCCTGACCGACTACCCGCAGTACGAGCGCACGCGCATCCTCGACGAGGCGCGCCGCACCGAGTACGGCCACCTGGACCGCACCGGCCACATCTACCTCGACTACACCGGCGCCTGCCTGGCCGCGACCGCGCAGTACCGCGCGCACAGCGAGCGGCTGACCGACCAGTGCTTCGGCAACCCGCACTCGGAGAACCCCGCCTCGCGCGCGTCCACGGAACGGGTCGAGCGGGCCCGCGCCGCGGTCCTCGCCCACTTCAACGCCGACCCGAAGGAGTACGCGGCGATCTTCACCGCGAACGCCACCGCGGCCTGCCGGCTGGTCGGCGAGTCATACCGCTTCGAGCACGACAACCGGTTCGTGCTCACCTTCGACAACCACAACTCGGTCAACGGGATCCGCGAGTATGCCCGCGCCCGGCGCACCGCGGTGCATTACGTCTCCGGTGACGGCGAGGAACTGCGCACCGACACCGAACTGGTCAAGTCGGCGCTCAGCAAACAGGTCATCGGGCGGCGCGGCCCGGCCGGGCTGTTCGCGTATCCCGCGCAGAGCAACTTCTCCGGGGTGCGCCATCCGCTCGACTGGATCGAACTGGCGCACCGGCACGGCTTCGACGTCCTGCTCGACGCCGCGGCATACGTGCCCACCAACCGGCTCGACCTGTCCGCGGTGCACCCGGAGTTCGTCACGGTCAGCTGGTACAAGCTGTTCGGCTACCCGACCGGGCTCGGCTGCCTCATCGCGCGGCGTGAAGCGCTCTCCCGGCTGCGCAGGCCGTGGTTCTCCGGAGGCACGATCCAGGCGGTCAGCGTCCAGGGCGACTGGCACGCGATGGCGCCCGACGAATCAGCGTTCGAGGACGGCACGGTCAACTTCCTGGGCATACCCGACGTCGAATTCGGCTTGCGCTGGCTGCACAACCTGCGGCTGGACCTGATCGGCGAGCGCGTGCGCTGCCTGACCGGCTGGATGTTGCAGCGGCTCGGCGCTCTCACCCACGGCAACGGCGCGCCGATGGTTCGCGTCTACGGGCCGCGCGATACCACGGACCGCGGCGGCACGGTCGCCTTCAACTTCCTCGACCCACACGGCCATGTGGTGGACGAGCGCCTGGTCGAACGGGAGGCGGCGGCCGCCAGGATCAGCCTGCGCACCGGCTGCTTCTGCAATCCCGGCGCGGGCGAGCTGGCGTTCGCCATCGGCCGCGGCTCGCTGCGCGGCCGTATCGGCAGGAAGTCCCGCGGCATCGACGAGTACCTTCGAACCCTGCGACTGCCCAGCGGTGGCGCGGTGCGCGTCTCGCTGGGGCTGGTCTCGAACGTGGCCGACGTCGAGGGCTTCATCGCGTTCGCCGAGCGCACCTACCGCGACCGACCGGCCAGCTCGGAGGGCCTGCCGCCACGCGAGCGCTGCTGAGCTCGGGCCTGCGCCGCCGATGCGATCTCCGCGTCGGCGGCGCAGCATTGACCCTTGGGACTTCGATCCCAGGGGGTGAGTATGGTCGACCGTCCGTTCGCGCGTTGCGCCAATGGCCACGTTCCTATGCCGGGCAGAGCCGTGCCAAAGTACTGCACGCTCTGCGGCGCTCCCATGGCCGTGACCACTTCGCACCGAGGCCGCCGAAACCGCCTCATGGTGCCCGGGGTCGTGCTCCTGATCCTCCTGATCGGGACCGGGGCATACTTCGGCGTCGCCAAGTTGACCGACAATTCGTCTACGCACACGGCAGTCGCCGCGGCATCATCCATGCCCACCTTCACGACCGGGCAAGCGGCGCCCGAAGCAACGCCGTCACCACCGCTGGCCAGCGCCTCGGCATCGGCGCTTAGCTCGCCGACGACCTCGCCCTCGCCCACGCCCACCGCCGCGGATCCCGCAGCGGTCGTCAGGTCCTACTACGCGGCGATCAACGCCGGCGAATACGCGCTTGCGTGGGCGCTTGGCGGCGACAATATCGAGGCGGGGTCCTACGACGCGTTCGTGCAGGGTTTCGCGACCACGGTCTCGGACGATCTAACGGTCCTCTCAGTCGTCAACGACGCGGTCAGGATTCATCTCGACGCGACGCAGACCGACGGATCTCATCACTACTACGTCGGCACTTACCGGGTGCACAACGGGGTGATCGTGAAGGCATCGGTTCAGCAGTCAGCCGGCTGATGCCGCTCAGTTCGCTCGGTAAAGCACGCTTGACCAGCAGACCAGCTTTGCGATAATCGCGGCCCGCGCCGCATCAGCGCTTCGTGGCCCACTCGACGGCCGCGACTGATTCGCTCCGCCAACACCCGCAGTTTTCGCCATTCGCGCGAGGAGCAGCTCAGATGACGCTCGAAACGATCCCATGCCCGTCCTGCGGCGCAACAGCCGCGGCCGAAGACGCGTTCTGCGCCGAGTGCGGCGGAAACCTGCGGCGGGAACCGGGGGCCACTGCGGCCCAGCCTGTCCATGAGGCCGCCGAGATGCGCGCGGACCACCCCGAGGCCACCCGGATGGCGCAATCTGCGGTCGAAGATGTGGCCGAGCCCGCGGCGACACGTGCGCCGACGGCTGCGCAGACACCGGTAGCGGCTCGCTCGGTGTCCGTCGACCTCGCGAAACTCGACACGACCGCTCGTATGGCGGCGCTGTGCGGCCTGCTCGCCTTGATCAACAGCTTCCTGCCCTGGTACACCGTGTCGTTCGACGGGGTCGGTGTCGGCTCCGCGAACGCGTGGAACCTGGACTACGCGTGGATCTCCGTGCTGCTGATGCTCGGGCTGGCGATCGCCGTCGCGCTGCCCGCCTTCGGCGTGGAATTCAAGCAGATGATCAGCCCGGCCTGGGTCGGCGTCATCGGCGCCGTCTGCGCGATCGTGATCATGATCCGCTGGGCCACCTATCCGAGCGGAAGCGACCTCGGCGTGGACGCCGGCGCGGGCGTCGGCACCTACCTCGGCCTGATTCTCGCGTTGGTCGTCGCCGGGTTCGGCGTCCGCGCGGACACGATGCACGATCGAGCGCTTCAGCGGTTCTTCGGCTCGTTCAGGCACGCAGGCGACCACCAGCCGCCCGCTCGGCCCTGACGGCTGACGCTCGAACCGGAGCAGCCGGGAGAAGGGGGGCGGGGCGATGGGCGAGGCGAAATTCTGCCGCAACTGTGGCACGCCGGTCCTGCCGCAGGACGTGTTCTGCCCCGAATGCGGCCAGTCGATCCGGCGCGAGGCTGCGCCCGCGGGCCAGCCGGCGGGGGAGCAGCCGGTCCGGCCGGATCGGCCGGACCAGGGCGTGCAGCCGAGCCCGCGTCGCCACCGCGCCGCCCTCGTCGGCGGCCTCGTGCTGGCTCTGGGCCTCGTTGCGGCCGGTCTGCTGGCCTGGCCAGGTCACATGCTGCGCAGCGAGAACGCGGCGGATACGGCCTCCGGCCCCTGGCGGGCGGTGTCGGCGGACGCGGTGAAACTTCAAGTGCCGCAGGGCTGGAAGACGTCCGCGCCGCCGACGTCAGACCCGACGGTCCGCTTGGTCGCGTACGGCCCCGCGCAGAGCGGATACCCGCAAACGCACCTGGTGCTGCGTGCGGACTCGGCTCCCGTCGCGACAAGACTCACCACGGCCGTAGCAGCCTACGAACACATCGGCAGGATGCGGCATCCGACCGAGACATGGGACTCACCTAAATCGGTCAGCGTGCCCGGTGCGAAGACCGCAGTAGAGGTCACCGGAAGCTTCCGGCTCGGCGACAACCCGGGCGGCAACCTCGTGCACACACTCGACATCTTCGCGGCGAAGGACGACGGCGTACCAGTGCACGTATACGCAGTCGGCGCACCCGACCAGATCAGCCCGGATTTCATCCAGCGGCTGGCCGGCTCACTTAATCTGCGGCCATGAATACCCGCCAGCACGCAGCGACGAGCCTGCGACTCGCGGCCGGACTGCTGTTGGTTGCCGGCCTGGTTATCGCCGTTTCCGTTGACGGCGGGACGGCTCGGGCGGACACCACGGCCGGCAGTATCGTCCTCACCCAGGACCAGCTGCCGGACTACCAGGCCGACGAGGGCGACTCGATCACCAACACCGTCGGCGGCAGCGGCGACCTCGCCTCCGTCCTGACCTCCTGCGCGCACGGTGACGCGCTGCTCTCGCAGCTCGGCGGCGGGCCCGACGCCGCGGTCGGCGGGGCATTCGGCAGGGGCTCGTACCAGGGCGGCTTCCAGAACGGCGCGCAGTCGGTGGCCGTGGTCGGCTCGTCCGCGAGCGCGGCCGCTCAGGCCTTCTCGA
Organism: Actinocrinis sp.; assembly: GCA_035763685.1. Lineage (GTDB taxonomy): Bacteria > Actinomycetota > Actinomycetes > Streptomycetales > Catenulisporaceae > Actinocrinis. Next base: position 15,832 of record DASUAR010000085.1, read on the forward strand.
CCTTCTCCGGCGCGGACTACGCCGGTTGCGTGAAACAGGGCTCTGTCGGGGTGTTCAGCTCGCTGGCCGACGTCCGGTCATCCTCCGAATCGACGGTGACTACGCCGAAACTCGGCGACGGCACCGCGGCCTTCGACGTGGTCGTGCAGTTCAGCACCAGCGCACTGAGCGGTTACGACGCCACCACCCTGACTCTGGTCCGCTCGGGAAACGCGATCGCTCTGCTGGTCACCTTCGCACTCGGAGACACCGCCTCGGCCGCGCAGTTCCCTGACAACGACCGCCTGGCGCTCGCCCAACTTCTCGCCGGGCGCGTCGCTCCCGCGTTGAGCGCGCCCGCGCCGCCGCCCGGTCCCGCGTTGGAGAGCTGCGTCCTATCCAGCCACTCGGTTGAGATCTCCTCCTCCGCCACCGCGGCATCGTTCAGCCTCGGCGCCGACGCAGGCCTGACACTCGCGCACACCGCCGGCGACGCGCCGTACTCCGTAGACGCCGACGCCGGTCTGAAACCGGCGCTGACCGCGGCCTTCGGCGCGGCGAAGGGCGGCCAAGGCGTCGAGGCGGACGTCTCGGTCGGAGTGAGCTTCTCCGAAGGCGCCGGCTACGAGCGGCTGTCCGCCGCCGACGCGAACGGCCTGATGAAGTGGTTCGCGACGGATACGGGCTCGAACACGGTCAGCGCACGTGCGGGCAACCCCGACTCGATCACGCAGTCCATCGGCGCATGGACCGAGGGGGATGTGACTGCCGGCTCCTCGTCCGGCAACCTCTCCGCCGCGGCCGTACTCGGACTGAAGACCGACCTGCACGACGGCACGGAAACCGGCGAGCACGTCTACCTCGACGTCACCGGCGCCGCCTCGGGCGACCTGGGCGGCCTGCTCGGCGGCATGACTCTCCAGTCGGGCGGCGGCGGCAACGAGGAGGCGATCCTCACGCTCGACGCCCAACCCAACGGGTTGGCCGTGGGCATCAGCGTGCACGTGGCGACCGATTTACTCTCCGACCAGCAGGTGAAGGGGGCGGGGCAGCTATCAGACATCGATGTCTCCGGAACGGCGCTGGCGCAGCAGGGCACTGAGACCGACATCGTCGTGAGCTCGTCCGCCTCGGACGACGCCCAAGTCACCTCCGCGCTGGAGACGATCACCGAGTACATACTCGCCGACTCCACCGGCGGCCCGAGCGCCGCCGCGGTGAGCCGGGCGGAATCGGTGCTCGCGGGCGCCGCCCAGGCGATCGTGCTCCAGTCGAACCTGACGAAGCAGACCGTGAAGGCGGACGCCAAGGGCGGTTTCGACGGCGTCGCACTCGGGCTCGGCGCAGACGGTTCCGTGCTTGACAAGGAGCTGTCATATGCGGCCTACAGCACGCCGGGCAGTCCCGCGCTGGTGCCGTGGACTGCGTGCACCCCGGCGGCGGCACCGTCATCGAGCGGTACCGGCAGCCCGCCGCCGAGCGGACCGGCGACGGCGGTGGTCACCTTCAACCCGTGGGTTACCGGCGGATCGGCCGGCGCGGCCCGGCCCGCGCCGAACCTTTCCCTGTCACAGGCATCAGGCACCTGCGACAGCGGCTCGTCCGCGGATCCCGGTCGGGCGGCCGCCTATCGCTGCACCCCCGCCGCTGGGAGCAACCTCGTCCTCGGCCCCTGCTTCGCCGACACGGCATCCGGTGACGCGGGCGCGCCGCTCCTGTGCGTCGAGGACCCGACGTCGGGGCAGGCGGTGCTGCTCTCACTCGGCGGCACGACGCTGCCGACTCAGGCCACGAACACCGACGATCCCGGCGCGGCCCCATGGTTCCTGATGCTCGCCGACGGCCACACGTGCCGGTTCGCCGGCGTCGGTACGAACACTGACGTGCTCCCATACGACTGCGGTGGCGGTATCGGAGCGACCCACGTCGATCGCTCGCGGCCGGTGTGGACCGTCCAGGAGGGCGCCTTCCAGGCGAATCCAACGCCGTCCGCGACGCGTGTCGCGGTGACGACGGCGTTCCGCTGATTTCCATATGGAGCGTTCAGGCGTACCGCGCGGCGCGGTCCTCGGCGGCTGACTCGCCGTCCAGCAGCCAATGAAGCCCCGGTATGGGCGGCGGTTACACGCGACGGCCTACCGCGGCCAGCAGGCTGTAGCGGGTGACGTCTCCGCCGAGCGGATCCGGGTGCTGATCGCCCGGGTCGGGACGCCAGCGGATCGCGTCCACCAAACCGGGCGGCAGCAATTCGTAACCCGGCAGCAAGGCCAGAATCTCTTCCCTGCTGCGGAAGACGCCAGGCTGGCTCGTCTTGGTGTATACGCCCTCTACTTCGCTGACGGTCTTGGGCTGGTAGTCGTTGGTTCCGTGGCTTACGGCCAGGTACGAGCCGGGGACCGTCGCGTCGCCGTACGCTGCGACGACGCCGGCCGGGTCGTCGGCGTCGGCGATGAACGGCAGCACGGAGACGAGCAGCAGGCCGACCGGACGACTGAAATCGATATGCCCCTCGGCGGCGGCCCCGCGCAGCACGGCCTGCGGAGCGCGCAGGTCGGCATGCAGCACGCGCACGCGTTCGTCGTCTCGCAGAAGGGCTTCCGAGTGCGCCACGGCGGCCGGGTCCGAGTCGACATAGACGATCCGTGCATTCGGATTGGCGGCGTGCGCGACCTCGTGCACGTTGCCCACGGTCGGAATGCCGGAGCCCAGGTCAAGGAACTGGTCGATGCCGAGCTGGCACAGGAGCGTGACGGCGCGGCGCAGGAACGCGCGGTTGGCGCGCACGACGTAGGTCGCGTCAGGGAAGACTTTCAGCGCCTGCTCGGCGAGCTGCCGGTCGGCCGCGAAGTTGTGCGAGCCGCCGAGGAAGAAGTCGTACATGCGGGCCACTGATGGGCGATCGATGTCGATTTCATCGGGAGCCCAACCGGGTCGCTCTCGCATGGGAACCTCTTTCCGCCCTCGCGCGCCGCGTGTGACGCACCGCCGAGCGACGGCCGTCTGCTGCACGATCATACGAAGGGGTTGACTGCGAGGGCATGCGGCAGGCGCGGGGGAGAGGCGAACCGGCTGCGCCGCGCCGGTTCGATCGTTCACGAGCGGGGCCGCGCCCTAGCTGTATGAGAGCGCGGTCACGGTCAACCGGCCGCCGTCGGTGGCGGAGTTGTCCGCGTCGTTCTGCTGGTAGTCGCCCGCCTGGAAGCGGACATCCATGCCGCGGAACGAAGTGGGCACGGCGACGACTGCGCTGCCGTGCTTGCTGCCGTACGTGGCGGTGATGGTCATCGTCATGCCGCGTTGTGTGATCGTGTAGGAGAACGCCGCGTTCATCGGTATGCCGGTGAGGACCGTCGCCGAGGTCGAACCGGAGGTCGGGTTCTTGCGGGTCACCACGACGAGTTGGCCGTTGTTGCGGTAGTGCAGCATCAGCAGCGGGATCGAGGAGGACGAGCCGCCGCCGTGGATCTGGCCGATCATGATGTCGTTCGAGCTCGGCATCTTCCGCATGATGAACGTGCCGGTCAGCGTGTGCGTGCCGGAGCCGGCGGTGAAGTCGGTGCGGCTGACCAGTTCGGTGCGCGGGTGCAGCGAGTGGGGCGTGTGCGCGCCCTTTGTCGGTGCCCAGAAGTTCAGGCTGCCGTCGCTGTTGCGCACCAGCCACGGCGCCTTGAGCGTCGCCGGGCTGATCTCGCTCGCCGCGCCGCACTGGCAGCCGGCGGAGTCGACGGGCAGCGTCAGGTTCCAGCCGGTCAGCGAGACGGCGGCGGCGGCGGATCTGGCGGCGGCGGGCGCGGGTGCGGCGGACGCCGGACCGCTGAGTACTGCGATGAGTGAGAAAGCTCCAGTCAGTGCGAGCGCACGGCGGTGCCGTGTGGAGCTGAACAGAACTCTGAGATTGTCGTGATCTTTCATGGAGTGATCATCCCGGTGGTGGTGGGTGACGCCGCCAGGTAGCGGAGCGTTGACCGAAAAGGTAGCCCCGCCAATTTTCGTAGTAAATAATGTTTACCACAATTTTAGGCAATTCAGCCGCTGAACGGAAAGCTGCTTTGCTCACCATTTCCACTCACACGCCAGGTCGCCCACAGCCGAGCCGTGAGCGCTCGGTACCTGTCCACGACCAGCGTGCACGTAGCGGACGATCAGGCGTGGGCCCGCGCGTCCCGAAGCTTTCATGCCAGCTCTCGCGTCATTCACGTACTTGATTGCCGCAATAGGTCAGGCGTCGCTGGATGGCTCGCTCTCGGGATATCTCGCCGACTCTCGCCCCGGACCGGCCCTAACGCCGAGCGAGTTGGAGCCGCGCCGCGTGACACGCGATCGTGGATCCTGCCGTGCGGCAGGGCACCTTTCTTCCGCATCGCGCGGCTCAGTCGCCTTTCATCCCCGTCGCGCGGCTGGGCCACCCTTTATGCCCGTCGCGCGCTGGACGCTTGTGCCCGGACTCGCGAGCCGCTGTCACTAACCGCTGTCAGCTGTCGAATGCGGTCGCCCGGGCGGTTTTCTCCCAGGTCGCGATTTCCGCGCGCACGGTGTCCGCGTGCGCGAGGACCGCTTCCACGGCGTCGTCGCCGAGCGGCAGCCGCAACGGGGTGTGCTCCGCCTCCAGTGCGGCGATGACCGCCTCCGCGGCCTTCGCCGGATCGCCTGGCTGTGTGCCGTCTCCCGCCGCGACGATGCTGCGGGTGTTCCCCACGGTCGAGTCGTAATCCTCGAGTTGTCCGCCGCTCGTGCTCGCGTTGCCGAACAACCCGGTGCGGAACGCGCCCGGCTCCACGATCAGCACCTTGATTCCGAGCGGGCGCACCTCGTCAGCCAGCGCCTCAGACAGGCCTTCGAGCGCGAACTTCGTGGCGCTGTATGCACCGAAGCCCGCGAATGACAGCTGTCCACCCATGCTGCTCAGCTGCACAATCGCGCCGGACCTACGGGCGCGCATGTGCGGGAGGACAGCGCGGACGAGAGCAGCCGGTCCGAAGAAGTGCACGTCGAACAGGTCGTGCAATTCGTCGTCTGCGGTCTCCTCGACCGCGCCGACATGTGTGCGGCCCGCGTTGTTGACCAGCACGTCGATCCGGCCGTGCCGTGCGATCACCTCGTCGACGGCTGCGCGGCCCGCTGCCTGGTCGGTCACGTCGAGCCGTACCGCCTCAGCGCGATCGGGATGGGCGCTGACCAGGTCCGTCAGCGCCTCTGGTCGTCTTGCGGCGGCCACCACGATGTCGCCCGCGGCCACTGCGGCCTCCGCGAACGCCCGGCCGAACCCACTGTTCGCGCCGGTGATCAGCCACACCTTGTCCATCTGGACTCCTCGTCGGTCTGTTCAGGCTTGGCTACGAGTCTGCGCGTGAGCCTCCGGCGCGGTCCAAGATCCTCTGTTATAACCGTTGGTTATGGACGTCCACGGCAGAGACCTGCGTTACTTCGTCGCAGTCGCCGAGGAGTTGCACTTCACGCACGCGGCAGAACGGCTGTTCGTGTCGCAACCGGCGTTGAGCAAGCAGATCCGCCTTCTGGAGAAGCACCTGGATGCGGCGTTGTTTACCCGCGATCGGCGAGCCGTACGGCTGACGTCCGCCGGCGAGGCGCTCCTGCCGCACGCCCGGCGCGTCCTCCAAGCCTGGGACGAGGCGAGCGCCGCGCTCGAAGCGGCAAAGGCCGCCCAGGGCGCCCGGCTGATCATCGGCATGAGCACGAGCCCTGGCCGCGGCGGCATGTTGCCGGCCATCCGGTCGCGTTTCACCAGCGCGTACCCCGGCGCGCGGCTTGACTTGCGGCAGGTCGGCTGGGAGGACCCGACCGCCGGCCTGGCCGACGGTTCGAGCGATGTCGCGTTCGTCTGGTTGCCCCTTCCCGAGGATGACCGGTACGGACGGATCATCATGGCGTCCGAACCCCGGCACGTCGCCTTTCCCGACCGGCATCCGCTCGCCGCGAAGCCGCAAGTGGTGCTGGCGGACCTTGTCGATGAACCCTTTCTCGCGTTGCCGGAGACCGCGGGACCGCTTCGTGACTTCTGGCTCGGCCTCGACGCCCGGCCCGGCGGCACCGCGAGGATCGGGGCCGTCGTCAACAATCCGGACGAGACTTATGAAGCGCTGGTCGATGGCCGGGGCGTCTGCCTGGTGGCGGCGGGGAATGCTCCACTGCTGACTCGGGGCGACGTGGTCACGCGTCCCGTCGTCGACATCGCCCCGTGCCAGCTGGCCCTGGCCTGGCGTAGCGAGGACTCTCGACCGCTGGTGAGCGGGTATGTGCGAGCCGCGAGTGTCTTCCTCAGACGGACAAGTGCCGTCACTGGGTCCGCCGACCGTGCCGAAGCTCCTGACCGCGCCCATGCGGCTGAAGCTGGCTAGGGGCAGACCGCGGGGTGATGCGCGGGCTGGTGAGCTTGGTCTGCTGCGGTCTTGGTCAGCCGACCTCTAGGCCGTCTATGAACTGGGTTATCGCCTTCAGCGTCATCGCGGGCTGCTCGATGTGCGGGAAGTGACCGGCCTGCGGGATCGGCTCGAAGTGGGCGCCGGGGACGGACCGCGCATACGCGCGACCGTATTCGAGATCGGCGATTCGGTCACTCTCGCCCCAGACGAACAGCGCGGGCGTCGTGATCGCCGAAAGGCGTCCACGCAGCTGCGGGTCGTACATCGACGCACCGCCGTAGAGCTGCACCGCCGCACGATTGGCCGCCATCGCCGCCTTGCGCTGTTCCGGGAGCGCTGCAGGGTCGACGAGGAAGGGAGCCGGGTCGTGGTAACTCAAGGCGAGGAGCTGGTGCGGTGCCACGCCGGCGGTCTCGGCGATCGGATGGCCCGGCACCTCGATGCCGACAGCGTTGATCACCACGATGCCGGCGAGCCGCGCGGCGCTGCGGCCGAGCGCGAGCTGCGCTGCCACCCAGCCGCCGAGGGAATTGCCCGCGACTACTACATCGGCCAGGTTGAGTCGTTCGAACAAAGCCTCGTAGACAGCGGCGAGACCGGGCACGGTGTCGAGGGCCGCAGGGCGCGGCGTGCCCTCGAACCCGGGATGAGTCGGCGTCAGGACGCGTATACCGCCCTGGGCGGCGAGCTCTTCGGCCAGATTCGCGACGGACAGCGGGCCGGCGCCGCCATGCAGCAACAGCAGCGGTCGCCCTTCGCCGCGTTCATCGACCGCCAGGTCTACCGCGCCGATTCCTGGCACGGACAGCTGGTACGTCGTGGATTGAGTCATGGTCGGCTCCTCAGGCTTCTGGGTCGGCGGCGTAGGTGGTCGCCGGAACGGTTTCGTAGCGATTCATCACGCCGGCGACAGCCTCATCGCTGAGCTGCTGCCCGGAGGCGAGCATGTCCCGCAGATCGCGGAAGTACTGCACGTATAGGTCCGGCGTGAACGTATTGATCATGACTAGCGGCTGCGCGCCCGGGTTGGCGAAGCTGTGCGGTGCCCCCGGCGGCACCATGACCAGCGAGCCGGCCGGTGCGTCCCGGACCGAATCACCGACCGTGAACCGCGCGGTGCCGGAGACGACGAAGAAGCCCTCGTCGTGCCGGGCGTGCCGGTGCTGCTGCGGCCCGGGCGCGTGCGGCGCGAGCGTGATCTCGGCGGCGCCGAGCCGGTGGCCGGTCGTGCTGCCGTCCTCCAGGATCCGGATCCGCGCCGGGCCGAGGGTGATGACCTCGCCGTCTTCGGGCCCGACGACCGATACCTCGGCCATGGACGCCTCCTTCGTGAGAGTTGACTCTCACGAAGTTACCCTGGTTCGCACTTTCGTGCAAGTCGACTCTCACGAAGAGAGTCGGCTTTGACGAATGGGCTTCGGCGCGCGACGATGGTGACGTGACACAGACCCGGCAGCGAACAGGAACCGAGGACCAAGCGCCCGAGACGAAGCGTCCGGAACTGGGCGGGCGGCGCAGCAATCAGAAGCTGCGCACGCGAAACGCCATCATCGCCGCGACCCGTGAACTGATCCGCGGCGGAGGGGAAGTCACCATGCCCGCCGTCGCGCAGGCGGCGCTGGTCTCAGAGGCCACCGCGTACCGCTACTTCCCGGATCTCAGCACTCTGCTGCGCGAGTCGTTCACCGGCTTGCTGCCCGACCCGGCGGAGGCGATGGCTTCGCTGGCCGAGTGCTCGGACCCCGTGGAGCGCATCGAACACGCGACGCGTTTCCTACTCGGACATGTGTTGTCGTATCAGGGCGCCGTGCGGGCGATGATGTCGGCCGCGATCACTGACGCCGAAGTCGGCGCGATCCGTCCCGGGCTCAGGTTCGGCCTCATCGACAGCGCCCTCGCGCCGTTGGAGCAGGCGGGCGGCTCCGGCAGCGCCGCCGAGAGCGCCTTCGCCCTGGTCCAGCTCAAGCGTGACTTGGCGCTGGTGGTCTCCGCCGAGGCGCTGTTCACCCTCACCGACCTGTGCGGCCTGTCTCCCAGCGAGGCGATCGACAGCGCTGTACACGCGGCGCGCGCGCTCACTCGGGCAGCCGTGGAGGACAGGTTTCGGCCAGCCGAGTAAGCGCGCCCGCGCACCCTCTAAGGCAGCAGCACCACCTTGCCGTGCGCGTGGCCCCGCTCGACCAGTTCGAACGCCGCCCTGACCTCGTCCAGCGGGAATGTCGCGGCGATCGGCACTTCCAGTTCGCCACGCGCCACCAGGTCAGCCAGTTCGGCCACCACCTCGATCGTGGCCGCCGCGCCGTTGCCCTCCGCCTTCACGCCGTACTCGGCCGCGGCGGCGAAGTCGATGATCGTATTCACGCGGTCCCGATCCACGCCCAAATCGAGGGCCAGCTTCACGTAACCCTCGCCGTGCGTGTCGATGAAGGCATCGATCCGCCCTGCCGTCTCGCGCAGCCGTTCGGCCAGGCCCGCGCCGTACTCGACCGGCGTCACCCCCTGGCTCGCCAGCCAGGCGTGGTTGGCCGGCCCCGCGATTCCGATGACCTCGGCCCCAGCGCGCCTGGCCAGCTGCACCACCAGCGAACCCACACCGCCGGCCGCGCCGGAAACCGCGACCGTGTCCCCGGGCTTCAACCCCACCGCGCGCACCGCCGCGAAGGCCGTCGTCCCGACGACGAACAACGAACCGGCCACTTCCCACGGCACGTTCGCCGGCTTCGGCGCCAGCTCGTCAGCATGCACGATCACGAATTGCGCCTGGCTGGCGCGCAGGTTGGTGAAGCCGAGCACCTCATCGCCGACCGTGAAACCCGTCACGCCCGGCCCTAGCTTCGCGACGACGCCCGCCAGGTCGCTGCCCTGGCCGGACGGGAATACGGCCGGCCACCGGCTATGCATCACGCCCTCGCGTACCTTCGCCTCGCCGGGATTGATGCCTGCCGCCTTCACCGCGACGAGCACCTCTCCCTCACCCGGCTCGGGCTGCGGCACCTCCACCACATTCAGAACATTGACGTCGCCGTACTGGTCGAATCGAACTGCCTTGGGCATGGTCGTGCTCCGTTCCCAGTTCCGTGTCTACTGACGGTCCGCGTCCGGGGGCTTGGCCAGCCCGGAGCGCAGCCGTGCGATGAGGGAGCCCAACCGGGTGAGCGAATCGGCCGACAGCACCGAGCCGAGACGCAGTTCCAATTCGTCGTCCACGACCGATCCGGCCCCGGCGAGGGCTTGCGCGCCCTGCGAAGTCAGCTCGATGAGCGACGAACGGCGGTCCCCGGGATTGCTGCGGCGCGCGACGTGGCCGCGTCGTTCCAGCCGGTCCACGGCCTTGCTGATGCCGCCGACGGTGACTGAAAGCTGCTCGGCGATGTCGTACACCCGGCATGACGGCGTGCGCGCGACGATCCGCATCACGTCGAAGTCGCCCATCGAGATGCCTGGCGTCTCGCGCAGCCGCCGGTCCACGGCGTCCCACAGCTCGATCTCAAGCCGCACGATGTCGCTGAACAACTGCCGAAGCTCGTCCGCCGACTTGTTCGCCATGGTCGCGCTCCCTCCTTACCTTCCACGGAACTAGATTCCTGGGAATCTTATTCCAGGGAATCCGGTTCGGCTCGCTTCCGTAAGCCGGTCTTAAGTGCGGCATTTCAGTCAAGATCAAAGGGCTGTCAACCGTTGACGCGGCCGCCTGCGCTTTCCATACTCGCTGCAACCGCTGTCCGTAAACGCTTCCGGTCTGGTGCGGCGCCCACCCGACCTCACCCACGGTGACGCGGTCCGCGCCCGCACGGGGATCGCTGCCTTCACGCCTGCCCGTGCGTATTCAACAGAAGGAGATGTGACTCTCATGCTCTCCCGCAGGAAGTTCATTGTGGCGTCCAGTGCGCTGGTCGGCGGCGCCGCGACGGCCAGCGTCCTGTCCACCCGCGCCTCGGCTACCGCGCCCACGCTCAACATCGCGCTGCAGAACGCGACGACGTCCGGCACCGTCTACGCGTACATCACCGGGCAGGCGATCGACAACGGCAACGCCCTGTTCCTCCTCCAAGCTGACGGGCGCACGCCGTACTACCCGTCCTCGCCGAACTCCACCGGCACCCCGCTCGGCGCCGACTGCGCGATCCCGCTCGGCGCGCCGGGCTCCACGGTCAACGCGACCATCCCGCACCTCGCCGGGGGCCGGATCTGGTTCTCCATCGGCGCGCCGATCACCTTCCTGCTCAATCCCGGCCCCGCGCTGGTCGAGCCCTCGGTGACCAACCCGAGCGACCCGAGCATCGACGTGATGTGGGACTTCTGCGAGTTCACCTACAACAACACCCAGCTGTTCGCGAACATCAGCTACGTCGACTTCGTCTCGATCCCGATCGCGTTGACGCTCGCGAACGCCTCCGGCGCTCAGCAGCACGTCTCCGGCATGGCCACCAGCGGCCTCGACACGGTCTGCAACGCCCTGATCGCACAGAACAACGCCGACGGCGCCGGCTGGAACAAGCTGATCGTCACCTCCGGCGGCCGCAACCTGCGCGCGCTGAGCCCGACCAACGGCATCGTGATGAGCCCGTCGCTCTTCTCCGGCTATTTCAACGGCTACCTCAACCAGGTGTGGTCCAAGTACTCGACCACACCGCTGACCGTGGACACCCAGGCGCAGTGGGGCACCGTCAACGGCCAGGTCTCCGGCGGCCAGCTCACCTTCCCAGGCGCCGCGAGCTTCGGCATGCCGTCCTCGGCCGACATCTTCAGCTGCAACTCAGGGCCCTTCGCCCCGGGTTCGGCCGAGAAGGGCGCCCTGACCGCACGCATCAGCGCCGCGATCAACCGCTCCACGCTGCTGAGCGACGCGAGCCAGCCGGACGGTGAGAACCCGGCGAACTACTACCAGAACGCGGTGACGAACCACTACGCGCGCATCGTGCACGCCACGAACCTCGACGGCCGCGGCTACGCCTTCCCCTACGACGACGTGGCACCGACCGGCGGCGCGGATCAATCCGGCGCGGTGAACGACCCGAACCCGACCCTGCTGACCGTCACGGTGGGCGGTGGCAACGCGTCCGGTGGCGGCCCGGGTCCCAGCCCGAGCGCGTCCGCGACCGGTGGCGGCGGCGGTGGAGGCGGCACGATAAGCGCATACTCGACGATCCAGGCCGAGAGCTACAGCTCGCAGTCCGGGACGCAGACCGAGGCGTGCTCCGACACCGGCGGCGGCCAAGACGTCGGCTGGATCGGCAACGGCGACTGGCTCGGGTACGCGCAGGTCGACTTCGGCAGCGGCGGCGCGACGCAGTTCAGCGCCAGGGTCGCCTCCGGCGCGGCCGGCGGCGTCAGCGGGCTGGTTCAGGTGGCGCTGGACAGCCCGAGCGCCGCGCCGGTAGGCAGCTTCGCGATCGCGAATACCGGCGGCTGGCAGAGCTGGCGCACGGTTCCGAGCAACATCGGCCCGATCACCGGCGTGCACACCGTGTATCTGACCTTCGCAAGCGGCCAGCCCGCCGACTTCGTGAATGTCAACTGGTTCACGTTCAGCTAGCAGGCCTCGCCGGAGAGGACAGCGAAAGAACGAGGGAGCGGACAGGCGCCGGCCGCCAAGCGCGGGGCGATCGGCGCCACCGTCCTCGTTTGAAAGACGCCTGCTAGTCCGAGAAGTCCTGCGTCATCCACACCGTGCCCGAGCCGTCCCGGAACACCGCGATTCCGATGTGGTGGAAGGAACTGCTCAGGATGTTCTGCCGGTGGCCGTCGTTCGGCGGCTTCTCGTCAAGCATGCTCTGGGTGAGGCCGACAGCCATCTGCGCGATCGCGGCCTGGGTGTCCGACACCGGGCCGCCTTCGCCGATGTTCTCTCCCGCGCTGGTCCAGTGCACTCCGGCAGCGGTCTCGCGATCGCCGAGCGGAGCCTCGCCAGGGCACTGATGGGACAGACCACAGCCGCCGGCCATCGTCTGGTTGTGCGTGGTGGCGCTGCTGGTCAGCCCCGAGGTGATCGTGTACGCGGGCAGTCCGGCCTGCGCACGTGCCTGGTTGATGAGATCGAGCACCTGCTGCACCGCGCTGCTGTTCGTCGCGCCGCTGCCGGCCGCGGAGGTGGGCGTGGTGACCCGCGGTTTCTGCGCGTGCGCGGCGCTCGGACTCGGTTTCGCGGCGCTCGGCGAGGGCTTGGCACTCGGCGCGGCGCTGGTGGGCGCGACGGCGGAGGAAGGCGACGCGCCGGGGGAGAGGTCGATGATCCCGGGAGCGGCACTCGACATCGCGCGCGGTGACTGGCTCGTGGCCGGCGCCCCCGCGCCCATCGCGTGCACGGTCACGATGCCGACACCGGCCGCCGCGGTGATCGCGACGGCGGCGAGCAGCGGCTTCACCGCGAGGTGGCCGACGTGCCCGGCGTGCGGCGTGACGCGATGCGGCGAACCATGCTTGCCGCGCTGCCCGGGTATTCGACCGTCAGCGCCCGTGCTTTGTAACGCAGAGCCCGGATCCGAGGGCGGCATCGAGCTTGTCGCGAGATGGGTGACGCCGTGCATCGCACCATGCGTCGAGGCCAGCATGTAGGCCGCGTAGCCGGCGGGCAACGGGACGAGCCCAAGACCGGCCAGCAGCCGCTCAGCGGGTATCAGATCCGCCTGCGCTCTCGCGCAGTAGCCGCATTCGCGGATGTGGCGGGCAAACCGTTTGCGCCACAGCGGGGACTCCTCGCCGCGCCACGAGGACATCGCCTCCGCCAGGCCCGGACAGCGCGGCCTGGTGATCAGCGCGCGCACCACCAACCGTGCGCCGTCGAGTTGCGCCTTCATCCGCGCGACCCGCACCGTGACGTGGTGCGGATCCAGATCCAGCGCGCCGACCAGTTCGCCGCGGGTCAGGTGGCCGGCGTTGACCAGCCACCACAGCGACAGCAGGTGCCGGTCGTCGGGGTCGAGCCAGCGCGTGGCCAGCGCCACCTCGCGGCGTTGATCGGACAATCCGAGCTCGACGAGCGTGAGATCGACGAAGTCGGCTCCGGGATCGGCCACCTCGGCGATCTCCTCGAGCCGCGTGGCGTCGCGGTGGGTACCGCTGTGCTCGCGCACCTGATTCATCGCGACCGCGACCAGCCAGGAGCGGAAGCGCTCGGGATCGCGTAGCCCGCCGAGGCCGCGCACCACGCGCAGCATCGTCTCCTGCACCACGTCATCGACGTCGGCATGCCGGGCCAAGGCGCGGCCCACGATGTTGTACACCAACGGCAGGTACTGCGCGACCAGTTCGTCCAGGGCTTCCTGATCCCCGGACCGTGCAGCTGTCACCAACCGCGCATCCGTCTGCCCGACCATACGCACATCCTCGCCTCAGACTGCTTCCGTCCCCCTTCAGTCTTGGAGACCCCAAAGGTAGGGGCCGGGTCACAGAAATTCCACGCCGGGCTTGCAAATTCCCGTCCAGGGATTGACCACGTTGCGTGGCAGCTCGGGTGAGCTGTGCGGAAAGCGCAGCTCGCAGCACTATTGCTCGCGTGTATACACTGAGTGTATTGTCGCGGCATGAGCGTTCCACTGACCCTGCTCGGCCTCCTGGACCGGCAACCGAGTCACGGCTACGACCTCAAACGGGACTACGACGCGTTCTTCGGCCGCGGAAAGCCGCTGCCGTTCGGGCAGGTCTACTCGACGCTCAGCCGGCTCGCCCGGGACGGAAAGGTGATCGCGGGCGAAGCCGAACCGGGCGACGGACCCGACCGCAAGCGCTACGCGATCACCGAGGCGGGTCGCGAGGAAGTCGAGACCTGGCTCACCAGGTCGGCCGAACCCGAACCGCACCTGCAGACCGTGCTGTTCGCGAAGGTGGTCCTCGCCCTGATGCTCGGCCGCCCGGCCGCCGACTACCTCGACGTGCAGCGCGCCGCGCACCTCAAGCGGATGCGCGAACTGACCGAGCTGCGGCGCTCGGGATCGACCATCGACGTCCTGCTGGCCGACTACGGCCTCTTCCATCTCGAAGCCGACCTGCGGTGGATCGACGCCACCGAGGCGCGGCTCGGCTCACTCGCGCAAATGGTGCGTACCTCATGAACGGGGGATCTGGTGAACGGGGATCTTGTGAACAGCGGGCACTCTATAAGGCCCATCCGAACTGACGTGCCGTCAGCGCAACCGGCCGCGTCGACCGGCACTGCGCGCGGCGGCCTGCTCGAAGCCCGCGAGCTTTTCCGCGCCTTCGGCAACACGCCCGCCCTGCAGGGCGCGAGCCTCAGCGTCGCGCAGGGAGAGGTGCTGGCGGTGATGGGCCCGAGCGGTTCGGGTAAATCCACGCTGCTGCACTGCCTGGCCGGGATCTACACGCCCGACCGCGGCGAGGTGTGGTTCGACGGCCACCGCGTCGACACGATGGTGGACAACCGGCGCACCGAGCTGCGGCGTACCGACTTCGGTTTCGTCTTCCAGTTCGGCCAGCTGGTGCCGGAGCTGACCGCGCTCGACAACGTCGCGCTGCCGCTGCTGCTGGGCAAGGTCCGGCGCAAGCAGGCCTACGAGACCGCGCAATCCTGGCTCGTTCGGCTCGGCCTGGAGGAACTCGGCGCGCGCCGCACCGGAGAGCTGTCGGGCGGCCAGGCTCAACGCGTGGCGATCGGCCGCGCCCTGGCCACCCGGCCCAAGGTGCTTTTCGCGGACGAGCCGACCGGCGCGCTGGACTCGCTGACCGGCGAGAAGGTGATGGACCTGTTGGTGAGTACCGCGCGCCAGGAGGGGACCACGGTCGTCGTAGTCACCCACGACGCCCGAGTGGCCGCCTGCGCCGACCGCGAGGTCTTGGTGCGCGACGGCCGGGTCGTGGCCGGGTACGGCGCGGCGGCTGCCCGATGATCCGCCTCGGTCTTCGCCTCACCCTCAGCAGCGGCCGCGAAGCGCTCACCCGCCTCATCGCCACGGCGCTGGCCGTCGCCGTGGGCGTCACCGTGTTGCTCGCCGTCCTCGGCGACTTTCACGCCTTCCAGGCCGGCTCGGCGCGACCGTGCTGGGAATGCACCCACGCCGCCGATCTGTCGAACATCTCCCTTACGGCGCCGCCCGCCGACGCCGAGCTGTGGAACTACAGTGAGGACTACTTCGAGGGCCGCACCATCGAACGGCTCGACGTCGCAGCCCTCGGCGACAAGGCGCCGGCCATTCCAGGTCTGGCGCGGATACCCGGCCCTGGCCGCTACTACGCCTCACCGGCGATGGCCGCGCTGCTGAGCAGCACACCGCGCGACGAACTCGGCGACCGTTTCCCGGGCCGGCAGTCCGGCGTCCTCGCCGATGCCGCACTCACCGGACCGGACGAGCTGGTCATCGTGGTCGGATATACCCCGGCGCAACTGGCGGCGATGCACGGAACCGGCGCGGTGGACAAGATCGACTCCGCGCCACGGTCCGAGGGCACGACCAACGTGTACCGCCTCGGCTTCGGGCTCGGCGCGATCGCGATGGTGCTGCCGATGCTGGTGCTGGTCGGCACGGCGACGCGGCTTTCGGCGGCCAGGCGCGAGGAGCGTTACGCCGCGCTGCGGCTCGTCGGCGCCAGGGCCCGGCAGATCAACGTGATGGCGTCGGTGGACGCGGCGATCGGCGCGATATTCGGCGCCGTACTCGGTACCGGCGTCTTCCTGCTCATCCGGCCCGGTGTCGCAAAGGTCTCCATCACCGGGGCCAGGGTCTTCGGGTACACCGTCACCCCGGCGGCCGCCGGGTACGCCGCGGTCCTCGTCGGAATCCCGATCATCGCGGCGGCGGCCGCGGTCTGGTCGCTGCGCCGCGTGCAGGTCTCGCCGCTCGGCGTCAGCCGGCGCACGACCCAGCCGCCGCCTCGAGCGTGGCGAGTTCTCCCGCTGCTCCTCGGCATGGTGCTCTTCGTCGCGGCGGTCGGCTCCGGCGGCACCGACTCAAGCCTGTCGATCGCCTTCCCGGGCCTGATGCTGGTGATGTTCGGGCTGGTCATCGCGGGGCTGTGGCTCACCATGAAGTGCTCGGTGCTGCTCGCCGCGGTCGCTAAGGGCGCTCCGTCGTTGCTGGCCGCGCGCCGGTTGGCCGACAATCCGAAGGCCGCTTTCCGTACCGTCAGCGGTCTGATGCTCGCGGTGTTCGTCGGTACGGCGATCGGGACGATCGTGGCGACGGGGCTGCACGCGTCCAGCGGCGGCACTCGCGCGGAGCTGAACGACGTGCTGCGCGTCGGATACGACATCACCGACGGCCCTAGGCCCGACGGCACCAACGCAAATGATGGGCTGTCGCCACAGCTCGCCGCGCAGACCATCAGCGCACTGCAAAGCTACTCGGGCGCGACCGTGTTTCCGATCTATGCGCTCCCAGCAGCGGGCAAGCCTGCCGCGCAGGGCGGGCAGGGGACCGGCCCGAACGGCCCGGACCCGGACCAGCCGCTGCCGCCCGACAGCGTGATGAGCTGTGCGGCGCTGCGCCGGCTGCCGATCCTCGGCACCTGCCCCGCGGGTGCTCAGGCAGTCGAACTGCTGCCCGCCGAGCTGTTTGTCGACAATCCGCTCGCGATGCAGTTCCCGATCGTGCGCGGCAGCGATCCGGCATACTCGGGCAACCTCGGCGGCCTGCGGCTCAGCATCCTCATGGTGCGCACGAACGACGCGGCGACGCTGGAGCGGGTGCGCACCTATCTGGCCGTGCACATCCCGCCGCTGGCGGGGGTGAACGTGCCGGCCGGAGGCAACCAGCCGCAGACCTTCGGCGAGGTCGCGCAGGTCAGGCAGACCGCGATCGAGGCCGCGCAGCGGATCATCTTCCTGATGATCGGGCTGACGCTGCTGGTCGCCGGGTGCAGTCTCGCGGTCGCGATGGGCGCGGGGTTGATCGAGCGCAAGCGTCCGTTCATCCTGCTGCGGCTCAGCGGTACTGCATCGCGAAGCCTGTACCTCACGGTGCTGCTCGAATCGCTGCTGCCGCTTGTCGCCACGGCCCTGCTCGCCGCGGTCACCGGGCTGGTCCTGGCGATCCCGGTGGCGAACGCTCTCGCGCACGGCGCGCCGCTGCAAATGCCCGGACGTGCGTATGGCGTGACCATGGGCATCGGGCTGGCGGTCTGCCTCGCCGTAATCGCTTCGACGCTTCCGCTGCTGGGCCGGGTCACCGCGTCCGACAACGCCCGCTTCGAGTAGGAGAACAGGCCGCAAGACCCGGGGAGCAACGGGGAGAGGGCGGCGGGGCCTGCCGACAGGCGGTACGGCAGGCCCCGCCTGAGCGCCGGACCGCGGCGTGGTCCGGCACCTGCTCGGGGCGCGATGAAGCTGCGCTCATCAACGCAGCGCTCATCAACGCAGTGCCGATCAACACAGTGCTCGTTGAAGCGGTGTTCGGTGAAGCAGTGTTCATGCGTGGGTTGTGCGGTGCGCGACGTGGTCTGGGTGGCGCGGTGTGGAGTGCGACGACGTCTGCGCGAAATTGTGTTGCGTGACACCAAATTACGCAAGGGGTCATGACGAATTCGTTGCGATTCCCGCATCCCGGCGAGAGAAACTGCACTCGATCGCCGCCACCCCCAACTTGATTGTTTTTCCACGCAACGAATGAACTGCTGATTCCACCCGGCTCGGTGCCACGGCCCGCGGGCTGTGAACGCGCCCTGAACCGGCCGCGCCGGCCTGCGTCAACCCGTGGGTTGACGCCGCGAACCAACCCGCGGGCCAACCCTGCGGCCGACGATTGCGCGCGCCGATCGCGGCACTCTCAGAGCCATGACGACTACTGATTACCTCATCGCAGCGGCCCTGATCCTTCTCGTGATCCCGCAGGTTCGCGGAATGCGCCTTACCGTGCGCAGCCTCGTGATGCCGATCGTGCTGGTCGGCGCGGCGGCCGCCTACTACCTCAAGTCGGTGCCCACTCAAGGCAACGACGTGCTACTCGACGCCCTGTGCATCGCCGTCGGCGCGCTTCTCGGCCTCGGCTGCGGACTGGCCACCCGGCTCGAGCGCGGATCGGGCGGGGTGCTGATCGCGAAGGCCGGCCTGGTCGCCGCGGTGCTGTGGATCGTCGGCATGGCCTCGCGCACCGGATTCGAGTACGCGGCCACGCACGGCGGCGCGCACGCCATCGCCGATTTCAGCCGTGGCCACTCGATCACCGGAGCCAACGCCTGGACGGCCGCGCTGCTGCTCATGGCGCTGGTGCAGGTGCTGGCTCGGACCGCGGCGGTGCGCTTGCGGGCGGCGCGGCTCAACTCCGGCCGCCGCCCGGCGCCGCTGGCCGTGTGACACGTTGATGACGGCCTCGGCGATCTTCCGCCAACTCACCCCGGCGGCCCGGTCCCGCACCCGCGGATCCGGGCCGCCGGCCGTCGCGCCGCGCGTGCGCGCCCTAGCCCCGAGCCGCCGCGCACCTATTCTTCAGAGCATGACGGACTTCACCGGCCAGGAGCGGCCCGCGGTCAGCCGGCGGGTCGCGCTCGCGCTGGCCGCGGCCCGGGACCGGCGCGAACGCTGGAGCAGGCGGCTACGGCCGGCGCTCGGCGTCGTGATCGTCACCGTCCTGGTGGTGACGCTGCACAACCGCCCGGCGCCCGGCTGGTCCGGCACCCGCCTCGGTGTCAGCATCGCGCTGGTCGGCTGCCTGCTGCCGATGCTCTGGGCGACGCTGCATCGCGGCTGGCCGCTCGACTCCACCGCGCGCTTGGCGGCGATCTCCCTGGTGATCGGAGCGTTCGGCATCGCGCTTGCCGCGCTTCAGCCGGCCGGGGTCGCGGCGCTGCCCGCCTCGGTGTCGATCATGACCGCCTTCTTCTTCCTCTCGCCGCGGCGGGCGGCCCCGATCGCCGCCGCGGTCGGGATCGGCCTGCTCACGGCGATGCTGGCGAGCGGATCGACATTCATCAACGCATTGATTGACCTGCTGTTCTGCGGTGTTCTCGGCGTCATGGCGGTCTGCATGAGCCAGGCGGGGCGCAACTCCGATCGCGCCGAACTGCTGCTCGCGCAACTCGAGGACGCCCGCGCGGCCGAGGCGGAAGCGGCCGCGCTGGCCGAGCGCACCCGGATCGCCCAGGATCTGCACGACGTCCTCGCCCAATCGCTCTCCGGCCTGGCCATTCAGATGGAGGCGGCGCGGCGGCTGTCCCGGCGCGGGCAGGGCGGCGGGGACCTGACTGAAATGCTTGACCGCTGCGCGAAGCTGGTCAAGGAGGGCCTGGCCGACGCCCGCCGGGCGGTCGGCGCGCTGCGCGGCGACACTCTCGCCTCGCTCGATCGGCTGCCGGACCTGGTTGACCGCTACCGCGGCGACCTCGAACTCGACGCGACGCTCACCGTGTCCGGCACCCGCCGCGACCTGCCAGGTGAGGCGGCCCTTGCGCTGTATCGCGGCGCGCAGGAAGCGCTGACGAACGCGGCGCGCTACGCCCGAGGTTCGCGCACCTCGGTGACACTCGTGTATGAGCAGGACGTCACGGTACTGACCGTCGAGGATCGACGGACCAAGACGGTCGCGGACGCGACCAGCGCGGACCCCGCCTCCGTGCCCGCACCCGCGCCGATCATCGCGGGTTCCGGTCTCGGCCTGATCGGCATGCGGGAACGCCTCGCCGAGGTCGGCGGAACCGCGACGGCCGGGCCGACCCGAGAAGGGTGGATCGTGCGGATGGAGATCCCAGGGTGAGCGGCTCGAGCGGAGAACCCATCAGGGTGCTGATCGCGGACGATCAGCGGGTCGTGCGGGAGGGCCTGGTGCTGCTGATCGGGACGCTCGACGGCACCGAGGTCGTCGGCGCGGCCAAGGACGGCGCCGAGGCGGTGCGGCTCGCGGAGCAACTGCGGCCGGACGTGGTGCTGATGGACCTGAATATGCCGGTGCTCGACGGGACGGCCGCGACGGCGGCGCTGCGCGAGCGGCTCCCCGAGTGCGCGGTGCTTGTGCTCACCACCTACGCGGACGACGATTCGGTGTTCCCCGCGCTGCGTGCCGGAGCGCGCGGCTATCTGACCAAGGACGCCGACGGGGACGAGGTCGAAACGGCGATCCGCAACGTCCACAGCGGCCGGACTTGGCTCGACCCGATCGTGCAGGAACGACTCGTCGCGGCGCTGCTTCCCGGCGTACCGGCGGCAGCCGCGCTGAACCCGGCCACCCACGCCACCGGCGGCGGACCGCACCAGGCCGGCGACCCGCCGGCAGAGCACGCACTTCCCGACGGTCTGACGCCGCGTGAAGCGGAAGTGCTCGCGCTGATCGCCGAGGGCCTGTCCAACGCGCAGATCTGTGCGCGACTCGTGGTCAGCCAGGCGACGGTGAAGACCCACATCAACCGGATCTTCGCCAAGATCGGTGCCCGCGACCGCGCCCAAGCCGTGCGTTACGCCTACCGCAACGGCCTCGTCGGTCGAGGTGACAGGTAGTCACCCGCTGGGGCGACGCTTGTCCTCCCGATAGGGCAATCGTCCGTACCCGAACGCACACCATCGGCCGTGTTCCCTGATCATCGAGGGTTCACGCGCCTACATTGACAAGCGAGCGACGTGCTCGGCGTCCAACCAGCGTGGCGCGCCGAACGTCCTCGGGTGGTGAAGGCTGCCAGTTCTGCGGGCGACTGAGAGGTGCGGTCATGAACAGGTTCAACCACACGGCACGGCGTCGCGGATTCGGCGCGCTCTGCCTGCTGGCGGGCGTCATCTCGTTCTCCGCGGCCTGCGCCTCATCCGGCACGCCGGGCCCGTCGCCGAGCGCGGTCGGCGGCTCGGGCGCGGCGACCACGCCGACCGCGAGCGCGGGAAGCGGCGACGCAACCGCCAACGCGTCGAGCAGCGCCGGCGGCGGTGGCGGGACCGGCGGATCCGGTGGCGCAACGTCCGCAGCCACCGCGCACGCGGCCGCAGGCAATACGTGCTCTGTGCGTTACCTGCACGGCGACACCGGCCGGGTCGGGGCCGCAGCCGGCTCGGCGTACGTCACGATCACCTTCAAGAACCTCAACAACCAGCCATGCACGCTCTACGGCTACCCGGGCGTCTCGGCCGGAAATGGCACCCCGGTGAACCAGGTCGGGCAGCCGGCAAACCGCAACAACGCGGTGTCGTCGAGCGTCGTCACCCTCCAACCTGGCGGCTACGCGTACACCACGCTCCAGATCGTCAACGTGCTGAACTACCCGGCCGCGGACTGCAAGCCGGTCGCAACGTCCTGGCTGCTGGTCTACCCGCCGAACACCTCGAACCTGCTGTACATCCCGTACAACACGAGCGTGTGCACCACGAGCACGGTCAGCATGAGTGTTCAGGCCGTGCAGGCAGGGCAGGGCGGTGCCTGACGCCGCGACCGATCCCGTCGTGGTCCTCGTCAACGGCTTGCCGGGCGCGGGCAAGACGACGCTCGCCAGGGCACTGTCACGCGGCACCCTGCTGCCGCTGCTGAGCAAGGACGCCATCAAGGAGGCGCACGCCGACGTCTTCGGCGCTCAGCCGACGAACGACTGGCAGCAGCGGCGCTGGAACGCCGCGTTCGGTGCGGCCGCGAGCGAGACCATGTGGTCGCTGCTCGCGGACGCCCCCGGCGGCGCGATCCTGGAGTCGTTCTGGTCGGCCGACGTGCATCATCTCGCGGCGAAAGGGTTGCGCCGCGCTGGGTGTGGCCGGCCGCTGGAGATCTGGTGCGATGTGCCGCTCGACCTCGCCCGGCAGCGCTTCGAGACGCGTTACCCGCGCCATCCGATCCACGGCGCGCTACCTGGCGACGAGGAGTGGGAGCACTGGCGGGAGGTCGCGCGGCCGATCGAACTCGGTCCGGTCCTGCGCGTGGACACCGCACGCCCCGTGAGCATCGAACCCGTCATCGCGTGGATTGCCCGGCAGACGCGCGAGCCCGCACGCCGAGAGTCAGCGCCCGGTGTTGATGTTCGCGATGAACATGCGGACTTGGGCCCGGCTGCGCAACCCGTTCGGGGACTGCGGCCGGAACCACGCGAACTGCGGGAAGCGGCCGTCGATGCCGCGCACCGGGTCGATCTGGAGCACCCCTGAGACGATCGGCGCCTCTCCGGCGCGGAAGGTGATCGGCGACCAGAGGTACATCAGGCACGCCTCCTCCGCCCGCCGCACGCTCGACTCGTCCGCCACGTCGACGCCCACCTGCCGCACGACCTCGGCGGCGTCGTCGCGCAGCCGCGCCATGACCGGCCCGAACTGCACATTGAGCGTCGGGCCGCCCCCAGCCGACAACCAGCCGTCCTGGCCGAGCCGGAAGGGCGTGTAAACGGTCTCTGTCTCCTGATGTTCCTGCGCATACGCCGCCGCCAGGTCCTGATTGGAGGGGAAGAGGTACCAAAGGTCGCCCGGCATGAATCCGAGCGGCACTCCGGCCATCTGCACCAGCCACTCGCCGAGCGCGGCGGCGATCGTGGGCGCGAGATCCCGGCCGACCTCGCCCCGGTTGATCCAGTGCTCGGGATGCGTGTGTGCCAGCGGCTCGAGCCCGCGCAGCGCCGGATGGCTCCAGTCGACCAGGTTCGGGCCACCCAGCACGAGGTAGCAGTCGCCGTGCGCGCGGTCGCGGCCCAGACCCCACTCGTGCCGGCGCGTGTCATAGGTACGCCGGGCGACGATTCCCGATTCGATCAGCGCGCTGTGATCTCCCACCGCCAGCCGGCTGAGCACCGCGTGCCCCTGCGCCGCGCTGTGCAGCCGCGCGACGATTCGCGGGGCGCGGTCCGCTGCGCGCGCGGGATCCGTCAACTCCACCGCCGCCCAGCGACGCGCGCCGCCCGGCGGCTCGTGTCGCGCGTTGTACTGGAACATCAAGCCGCCTCCGAGTCGGTGGATCCCGGCGGCCGCCCGCCCGGCCGCCGCGCTGTACTGCGCCGCACCCAAACAAGAGGCGCGGCGCATGGCCGGTGATACAGCCGGGCGCGGCTTGGCGGCCGAGTCGTAACAGGCGCCGAGGCGGCGCGGAACGCGGCTGAGGGCGGGGCCGGCGTTACCGCGAGTGTGATGTTGCGCAAGTAGCTCGGGTTCGCTTCAGCCGGGAGGGTGATTAGGTTACCTTTGCTAAGTAATTTGGCGCGGGAGAAAGGGCGGGCGCGGATGACGACGACCGGAACCCGGGACGAGACGGCCAAGGGGAAGGCGCGGGGCCGCTGGGTGAGCGTCGACCATCCGCGCTACAAGTGGATCGCGCTGTCCAACACCACGCTCGGCATGCTGATCGCGACGATCAACAGCTCGATCGTGCTGATCTCCCTTCCGGCCATCTTCAACGGCATCCGCCTCGACCCGCTGCGGCCCGGCAACGTCAGCTATCTGCTGTGGATGCTGATGGGCTACATGCTGGTATCCGCAGTGCTCGTCGTCGCCCTCGGCCGGCTCGGCGACATGTGGGGCCGGGTGCGCATCTACAACGCCGGGTTCCTGATCTTCGCCGTCACCTCGATCATCCTGTCGCTCGATCCGCTGCACGGCGGCGCGGGCGCGCTCTGGCTGATCCTGTGGCGTATCGCGCAGGCGATCGGCGGCTCGATGCTGATGGCGAACTCCGCCGCGATCATCACCGACGCGTTCCCGGCCGAGCAACGCGGCATGGCGCTGGGCGTGAACATGGTCGCGGGCATCGCCGGTTCGTTCATCGGCCTGGTGCTCGGTGGCGCGCTGGCCGAGTGGGACTGGCGCTCCATCTTCTGGGTCAACGTGCCCATCGGGATCGTCGGCACGTATTGGGCGTACCGCTCGCTGCACGAAACCGGAATCCGCAGGGCCGCGCGCATCGACTGGTGGGGCAACCTGACCTTCGCGATCGGCCTGACCGCGCTGCTGGCGGGGATCACGTACGGCATCCAGCCGTACGGCGGTCACACCATGGGCTGGACCAACCCCTGGGTGATCGCCGGATTGGCCGGCGGAGTCGTGCTGCTCGCGGCGTTCTGCTGGATCGAGATGCGTGTGCCCGAGCCGATGTTCCCGCTGCGCCTGTTTCGCAACGCGGCCTTCACCGGCGGCAACGCGGCGGCGCTGCTCGGGTCGATCGGCCGCGGCGGCATGCAGTTCATGCTGATCATCTGGCTGCAAGGCATCTGGCTGCCGCTGCACGGATACGAATACGCGCAGACCCCGCTGTGGGCCGGCATCTACCTGCTGCCGCTGACCGTCGGGTTCCTCGCCGCCGGGCCGATATCCGGGCACCTGTCCGACCTGTTCGGCGCGCGGCTGTTCGCGGCCGCCGGGCTGGCCGTGATGGCCGCCTCCTTCGCCGGCCTGCTGCTGTTGCCGACCGATTTCAGCTACCTGTGGTTCGCCGCGCTGGTCTTCCTCAACGGGCTCGGCGGCGGCCTGTTCGCGGCCCCGAACACCTCGATCATCATGTCGAACGTGCCGGCCGAGGCGCGCGGCGCGGCCTCCGGGATGCGCGCGACGTTCCAGAACGCCGGCATGGTGCTCTCGATCGGCATCTTCTTCTCGCTCATGGTCGCCGGACTGGCCGGCTCGCTGCCGCACACGCTGACCACCGGCCTCACCGCGCAGGGCGTCCCGCTCGCCGACGCGCAAAACGTGGCCGCGCTGCCGCCGGTCGGCACGCTGTTCGCCGCGTTCCTCGGCTACAACCCGATCCAGGAACTGCTCGGCGCGCACGTGCTCGGCCGGTTGCCCGCCGCGAACGCGCACACGCTGACCGGCCGCCAGTTCTTCCCGAACCTCATCTCAGGCCCCTTCCACACCGGATTGGTCGTGGTCTTCTCGCTCGCCATCGCCATGTGCCTGATCGCGGCGGGGGCCTGCTTGATCCGCAACAAGCCCGAAGTGCAGGCGCAGCCGGCGGCGGCGGCGCGGTCAGGGCAGTAGCGCGAGGGCTTATCCGCTGTCCTTGCGAGGGCCCTGCAAGGGTTTAATACCGCGCCTCCGGACGGGCCCACGGTTACGGTTGTGCCCGCAAGCAGCGATCGAGACCGTCCGGGAGACGCGCGGTGGCCATCGAGGAAGTCAGCAGGCCGACGAGTTCTGGCCGGGCAGTTGAATCAAGCGCAGTGGAATCCGCGGTCGAAGCGGATCCGCGGCAGGTGCTCGACCGCGTGACGTGGGCGTCGCTCACCGGCCCGCACGCGCGCTTCGCCGAACGCCGTGGCCGCGCCATCCGATACCACCCGCAGATCGCACCGTTCGTCGCGCTCGAAGACCCGGATGATGAGCGGTGCTGGGCCGACGCCGCGGACCTGGTCGGCCCGGCGGGATCGGTGGTGCTCCTGCCCGGACCGACTCACGCGCCCGCAGGCTGGAAGCAGGTCTTCGGCGAGGAGTGCTCGCTGTTCGTCGAGACCGCCGTCGAGGCGCGGCCCGATCCCGAGGCGGTCGTGCTCGGCCCGGACGACGTGCCCGACATCCTCGATCTGGTCGCACGCACCAAGCCGGGCCCGTTCCTGCCGCGTACCGTCGAACTCGGCACCTACCTCGGCATCCGGCGCGACGGCACGCTCATCGCGATGGCCGGCGAACGACAGCATCCACCCGGATGGACCGAAGTCAGCGCGGTGTGCACCGACCCGGAGTACCGAGGGCAGGGCCTGGCGGCCCGGCTGATATGCGCGGTGGTCGCGGGCATCAACGAACGCGGCGAGCGGGCGTTCCTCAACGTCCTTTCGCAGAATGCGAGCGCGATCCGGGTGTACGAGTCCCTGGGGTTCACGCCGTGGACGCACGGCTGGGTCACCGCCTTCCAGCGGCTCTGACCACAGTGCTGCCGCAGCTCGCATCCGGACAACGCGACCAGCCGCTGCGGCGTCAGCTCTCCTTGTGCGCCAGCAGACCGTAGGTGCGCAGGATGTGCTGGTTGTTCTCGGCCTCCGGACGCCACTGGTTGACCTGCACGATGCCCGGCGGCTGCACCGCGAAATCGCCGAGCCACGCCCGCAGTTGCTCGGGCCTGCGGTGGATGAAGCGCGCTCTCGTCGAGCGCTGATAATCGTCGATCATGCCCGCCTGCTCGGACGGGTGCTCCAGGTCCGGCGCCGCGTGCGAGAGCGCCAGGAAGCTGCCGGGGGAGAGCACGTCGCGGTACGCCGCCACGATCTGCCCCGGCTGCTCCTCGTCCGGGATGAAGTGCAGCACCGCGATCATCAGCACCGCCACCGGCTTGCTGAAGTCGATCAGCTCGGCCGTCCTCGGGTGCTCCAGCACCCTCTCCGGGTGCCGCAGGTCCGCGTGGAGGACGGACGCCTGCGCGTTGCCTTCCAGCAGCGAGTGCCCGTGTGCGACGGCCACCGGGTCGATGTCCACGTAAAGCACTCGGCAGGACGGGTCCGCGCCCTGAGCGATCTCGTGCACGTTGCCGACCGTCGGCACGCCCGAGCCCAGGTCGAGGAACTGCGTCACGCCGTACTCGGTGACCAGCGCCTTGACCGCCCGGCGCAGGAACGCCCGGTTGGCCCAGATCGCCGCCTTCAGCGTCGGCATCGCCGCCGCGGCCCGCTCCGCCACCTCGCGGTCGGCGGCGAAGTTGTTGCTGCCGCCCAGCCAGTAGTCGTAGATGCGGGCCGGGCTCGGCCGCTCGAGGTCCGCCGGGGTCAGCGTCGGCAGCTGGTCACTGGTGTCCATGCTCGTCAGTCTGCCTCTTACCGTCGCGCCGTGTACATCCGCCGCCCGCCGCGGCGCCCGCTGATGCGCTTGTGGCAGAGGTGGCGGACACTGGATCGGGGCGGGTCTCGCACGCTTGGACGAGTCCGCCGCAAGGGTCGGCTGCACATGCGATCGCATAACGCTGAATCCCGGGAAAGCCGCCCCGAGCAGGTACGGCGGCAGGTACCGTGGAAACCGGGAGCCCGCAGGCGCGCCCGTTGCGCCGGGAAGGAGAGCGGCGATGGACCACAGTCCGGTCCCGCGAGTTTTCGTGGGCGTCGACCGCTCGATTCCCGGATTGGCGGCTCTGCGCTTCGCGGTCGCCGAGGCCAGGCGTCGCGGTACGGATCTGCACGCGGTGCGCGTCGTCGGCGTGTTAACGCTCACGGAAACCGGTGAGATCGACGCCGCCTTCGAAGAAGCCCTCGGCGGCATGCCCGCGGACGTGGTCGTACACCGCGAACTGCTGATCGGCCCGGTGGCCGAGACACTGGCCCGCCGCGCCCACAACCCCGAAGACGTGCTGATCGTGGGCACCGACGGGGCCGGCCGCTGGCACGGGCTGTGGTCCCGCTCGATCAGCCGAGACTGCCTGCGCCGTGCGCACTGTCCGGTGTTGATCGTGCCGGGCCCGCAGATGGCGATCGAGGTGCGCCGCCGCCGCTGGCTGCCGCACCATCGCGAACTGATCTCCGGCCTCGACTTCGACGCGCCGATACCCCAGTCCTGAGCGAGCGCGCCAGATTCCTGCGGCCGGCGAGGTTGCGCGCAAACGGCAAAGACTCGGTCAAGATTTCCGTTCGAGGCGAGCGGCAGGGCCCTCATCCACGTGTGCACCGACGTCGGGCGCTGCGGTCGGGCAGCGCCGCCGTCCGCGAGGAAAGAGGATCCGGGACCGTGCGCCGAACCGTCGTCTTCGTCACCGCCACCGTGCTCGCCATGCTGGCGCTTCTCGGCATGAAGGAGGGAGTGCGTTCCGGGTACGCCGCGAGTGTGGTTCGCAAGAACGACACCATGACGGTCACCGGTCCGCAGGTCGTGTTGGCGCATGGCATCGTGCAGGTGCAGGCGGTGATCGCCGCCGGGCGGATCATCGACGTCAAGGCACTGTCCCTGCCGCATGACAACCCGCACTCGTGGGCGGGCGGGACCTATGCCGCGCCGAGGCTGCGCAGCGAAGTGCTGGCGAAGCAGAGCGCTGACGTGCAGATCGTTTCCGGCGCCACGTACACCTCGCACGGCTACATCAGCTCCCTGCAGGCCGCGCTCGACGCCGCCGGGCTGCATCACTGACGCACCGGCCGCGTCGTTGAACCGGAGCCACGCCGGGTCGAGTCAATCCAGGTCAGCCCAGGTCACGGGCACGATCTGCGCGGACGCCAAGTGGCCGTCGAGGATCTCCAGGATGCCGATCGTGCCCTGCGGTTGACGCCGCCGGTCGGTCGGTGAGCCCGGATTGAAGACGCGCACGCCATCGCCGGTCTCGTCGAGCGGAATATGTGAGTGCCCGAACACGACGAGCTCGGCCTCCGGGAAGCGGCGATGCATTCGCGCGGTGCGCCCGGCCGCCGATCCGGAGTCGTGGATCATCCCGACGCGCAGCCCGTCGAGTTCGAACCGGGCTTCCACGGGTGCGCCCCAGGCCGCGACGTCTGGTCCGTCGTTGTTGCCGAGTACCGCGCGAACCGGTGCGTAAGCCGACAGCTCATCAAGCACGTCCGCCGTACATACATCCCCGGCGTGCAGGATCAGATCCGCGCCGCGTAGGTGCTCGGCGACCTTCGGCGGGCAGCCGCGCCATCGCCGCGGTGAGTGAGTATCGGACAGAACGACGACTCTCATCATCAGCCGATCAGTTCATTCGCGAGCAAGTCCATCAGCAGACCGTCATGCCAGGTGCCGTCGGGGCCGCGTTCGTATTTGCGCATGACGCCCACCGGCCGGAAGCCGACCTTGGCGTAACACCGGATCGCCGCCTCGTTGTCCGCGGCCGGATCGATCGTGATCCGATGGTGCCCGAGGTCGTGGATCAGATACCTGGCGACGGCCCGTACCGCATCGGTGCCGAGGCCGCGTCCGTGCATCGAGGCGTCGAGGTAGATGTCGATCCCGGCGTGCCGGTAGTCCGGCTCCTCCTCCGCCCACCACTGGATGAATCCGACGATCCGCTCTTCGTACTCGATGACGAATCCGTGCTCGTCTTCGGTGGCCAGCTCCTGCGCGACTGCGGCGTGCAGATCCGGGCCGCCGCGCCACCACCGGTACACCTCGGGATCGGCCCGGATGGCAGCCAGAGCCGGTATGTCGTCCTCGCCCGCGGGACGCAAGGTGACGAACGATCCGGATAGGTTCACCGCGGCCGCGTCGCGGCCGTCCGGTTCCTGCGCTTCAGCCTGCATAACTTCGGACACTAACGACCGGCGGCGCTGCGCTCACGTGTATTACGCCAGTCGGCATACCGCGCCGGGTTCTCGATGATGCGCCGGATCGTGACCGTGGCGGCACCGAGTAACGGGCCGCGGCGGCCGAGCTCCGACAGCTGCAACGCCTCGGGGCTCCACGGACGCACCGTGACCCGCTGCGCGAGTTCCTTGCGCATGCCGGGCAGCAGCCATTCGCCCAGCTCGGCGTATGCGCCGCCGAGCACGAGGGCCGAGGGGTCCAGCAGGTTCACCGCTCCGGCGAGCGCCGTACCGAGCGCGCGCCCCGCCTCCTCCAACGCCTCGAGCACCCGCGGATTGCCGCTGAGCGCTTGATCAGTCAGCGCCTTGATCCGGTCCCCGCCCGCGTCCGCGAGGCCGCAGGCGCGCAGCACGGTCTGTTCACCGGCGTACTGCTCCAGGCAACCGCGCGCGCCACAGCTGCACAGCGGACCGTCCGGGTGTACCGGGACGTGCCCGAGTTCGCCCGCGAATCCGCGCGCGCCGCGGAAGAGCTGGCCGTCGATCACCACAGCCGCGCCGATGCCGGCCTCGGCCGAGACGTGGATGAAGTCGGCGGGCCGCGTCACGGTGTGCCAGAGCTCGGCCAGCGCACCGAGGTTCGCCTCGTTCTCGACCTCGATCGGGACCGATCGCAGCGGCGCCGGCAGCCACTCGGCCAGCGACTGCGCGACCGGGACGGAACGCCAGCGCAGGTTCGGCGCCTGCTCGACGGTGCCGTTCGCGGCGTTGACCAGACCGGGCACCGCGACCACCGCGCCGACCGGATGCAGGCCCTGCGCGGCGGCGTGCTGCAGCGCGGCCGCGGCGACATCGGCCAGTTCGGCGAGCACCTCGCGCGCCGCGCGGCCACGGTTCGGCGCCTCGATCTCGACCCAGGTGCGCACGGTCCCGTGCAGGTCGAGCACGCAGGCACCGAGGTGGTCCACCCCGATCTCCAAGCCGAGACCGGCCGGCCCCTGCTCGCTGAGCGCCAGCGCGGTGCCCGGCCTGCCGACCCGGCCGCTCGGAGCGAGGCCGAGATCGGTGGTCAGCCCGGCCGCGGCGAGTTCGTTTATCAGATTGCCGACGGCTGCACGGGTGAGACCGGTTCGCTCGGCGACCTCCGCGCGGGAACTCGGCCCGTGAGCCGCCAGCGCGGCCATAACGAGCGCAAGGTTCTGCCGACGCATGCCTTGCTGCGAAGCCGGTCCGGCGGTGCGATGGGCAGGGGAGCGGTGTGAACGCACGCCTCGTGGCGTTACCGGAGCGCTGTCGTGCGCTGCGGGGCGTTCGCCATCGCCGCCGGTGTCGCCGGCTTCCGCTGCACGATCGCCGATATCGTCCTCAGGTGAGTCGTTACCGTTGGTTGCGTCGTTACCGCCGGTCGAGTCGCTCACGGTGCCCCTCCTCGCCTCGCGTCCCAGCGGCCGGTTTCACGTCGTCGCGGAATCGTTTCCGAGTCCGTCACCCTGTGCGAACAGCCCGCCGCGTTCGGCTCGTTGCAGAGTAGCCGCGATAAGGACACGAGCGGATTCGTCGCGAGGCAACGGTTCGAACACAGGTCCGGCGGCCGTGCCCCATCGGCGCGCCACCGCGTCAGCCGGCTCGCCGGTCAACAGCCCGGCCGCCTGCGCCGCTGCGCCGAGCGCGACGATTTCCTCCGCCGCCGGGATCTGCACCGCGCGCCCGGCCAACCTGCGCACTGTGTCCTGCCAAGCCTTACCGCGCGCGCCGCCGCCGATCAGCAGCAACGGCGTGTCCGCGGCCAGCTTCTCGCCGCCGGCCCGCAGCACGTCATCGAGCGCCGCGAGCAGCGAGTACGCCGCTCCGTCATACGCCGCCTGGAGCAGTTGGCCCGGCGTCGTGTCGTGCCGCAGCCCGGTCAGCAGGCCCGACGCGAACGGCAGGTTCGGCGTGCGCTCGCCGTCGAAGTACGGCAGCACCACCGCGCTTCCGCCCGGCTCCACCGCCTGGCGATCGAGGTTGAGCAGCGCCGCGATCCGATCCACGGCAAGCGTGCAGTTGAGCGTGCAGGCGAGCGGGAGCCAAGCGCCGAGCGCGTCCGCGAACCCGGCCACGGTGCCGCTCGGATCGGTCGGTCGGCCGCGCGTCACCGCGTAGACGGTGCCTGATGTGCCCAGGCTCAGCACCGGGACGCCCGGCTCCAGTCCGAGCCCGAGCGCGGCGGCCATGTTGTCGCCGGTGCCCGCGCCGACCAGTGTTCCCTCGCGCAGCGGTATCGCGCTGCCGCGGCCCGTGCCGCTCGCGGCGGCGCGCACTCGCCCGGCCGGCTGCCCCGGCTCGACGACCTGCGGGAGCATCGAAGCGGTCAGACCGACATGGCCGAGCAGTTCCGTGTCATAGCCCTGCGGAGTCCACCAGCCGGTACCCGAGGCGTCGCCACGGTCGGTGGTCGCCTCCCCGGTCAGCCGCTCGGTCAGATAGTCGTGCGGCAGCCTGATCGCGGTGACCCGATCCGCCGCCTCGGGTTCGTGTTCCCGCAGCCACGCCCACTTCGCGATGGTGAACGAGGCGCCCGGAACGCTGCCGGTGCGCTGCGCCCACCACGGCGCGCCGAACCGCTCGACCAGGGCCCGCGCTTGCGGGGCGCTGCGCACGTCGTTCCACAGCAGCGCGGGCCGCACCGGCGTGCCCTTCCCGTCCAGCGTCACGAGCCCGTGCTGCTGCCCGCCGATCGCGACGGCCTGCGCGGTTTCGGCGCATCCCGTCTGCTCCAGCGCGGTGACCAGCGCCTCCCACCACTGCTGCGGATCGCTCTCCCGCCCCGCCCCGCCGCTCACCGTGTGCGCCGCCCGGCCGTGCCCGACCACCGCGCCGCTGTCCACGTCGACCGCGAGGGCCTTGGTCGACTGGGTGGAGCTGTCCACGCCGATGACTATGCGCGCTGCGGTCGGCGACATCCTCGTCCCCTCGGTGGGTTCGCGGCTTGGCTTCGGTGGTCCGCGAGATGCGGATTCCGCCGGCGGCCGCGAAGGAGTAGGTTGGGAGGCGGAATTTGTATTCCGCGTTTACGAATGAGGCTAGCCCTCCGAGACCTCCGGGAGCAAGCAATGACGCAGTCCCTTACGCCCACACCGGACGACAAGTTCACCTTCGGCCTGTGGACCGTCGGCTGGCTAGGCCGCGACCCGTTCGGCGACGCCACCCGCAAGCCGCTGGACCCGGTCGAATCAGTGCACCGGCTCGCCGAGCTCGGCGCCCATGGCGTCACTTTCCACGACGACGACCTGATCCCGTTCGGCTCCTCCGAGAGCGACCGGGAGGCGCACATCAAGCGCTTCCGCGCGGCCCTCGACGAGACCGGGATGAAGGTCCCGATGGCCACCACGAACCTGTTCACGCACCCGGTGTTCAAGGACGGCGCGTTCACCGCCAACGACCGTGACGTGCGCCGATACGCGCTGCGCAAGACCATCCGCAACATCGACCTGGCCGTGGAGCTCGGCGCCAAGATCTACGTCGCCTGGGGCGGGCGCGAGGGCGCCGAGTCGGGCGCGGCCAAGGACGTGCGCGTCGCGCTCGACCGGCTCAAGGAGGCCTTCGACCTGCTCGGGCAGTACGTCCTGGACCAGGGCTACGACCTGCGCTTCGCGATCGAGCCGAAGCCGAACGAGCCGCGCGGCGACATCCTGCTGCCGACCGTCGGCCACGGCCTGGCCTTCATCGAGAAGCTGGCGCACCCCGAGCTGGTCGGCCTGAACCCCGAGGTCGGCCACGAGCAGATGGCCGGGCTCAACTTCCCGCACGGCATCGCGCAGGCGCTCTGGCACGGCAAGCTGTTCCACATCGACCTCAACGGCCAGTCCGGCATCAAGTACGACCAGGACCTGCGCTTCGGCGCGGGCGACCTGCGCGCCGCGTTCTGGCTGGTCGACCTGCTGGAGTCGGCCGGATACGAGGGTCCGCGGCACTTCGACTTCAAGCCGCCGCGCACCGAGGACTACGCCGGGGTCTGGGCCTCGGCGGCCGGCTGCATGCGCAACTACCTGATCCTCAAGCACAAGGCCGCCGCCTTCCGCGCCGATCCCGAGGTCCAGGCCGCGCTGCGCGCTTCCAGGCTCGACCAGCTCGCGCAGAGCACCCTGGCCGAGGGCGAGACGATCACCGACCTGCTGGCCGACCGCAGCGCGTTCGAGGACTTCGATGCGAACGCCGCCGCCGAGCGCGGCATGGCCTTCGAGCAGCTCGACCAGCTGGCGATGGAGCATCTGCTCGGCGTCCGCTGACCCGCAGCCGCGACGAAAGCGTCGAAGAGCCCTTATCGTAAGGGCCCTTCGACGCTGCGGTTTTCGCTCCGGTGCGGACGGGTGGCGGCGGGCAGGCGAATGAATCTTCAGCCTTGACACTCTTCGAACACTGTTTTAGCGTCCGAGCTACCGCCGTCGCCGCCGCCTGCCGAGGGACCGCCGAGTGGACTCAGCGTTCGAACCCATGGCCGGATCGGCCGCCTCGGACCCTGCCGTTTCACGCCCCGCGTTGGCGGCGGCGTGAGCGAAACCGTCGAAGTACACGACGACGTCGCGGCCATCGCGGACTGGGACCGGCTGGCGGCGGACAGCGGGGCCCCGGTCTTCTACAGCAGCGCTTTCCTCTCCGCCTACCGCGAGTCTGAGCTGCTGCCTGCGGACGCCTTCGCCTACCTCGTGCTGCGCGACGCCGACCAGAGCGCCCGCGCCGCCCTGCCCGTCACCCTGCTCCCGCAGATGGATCCGGCCGGCTCGCTCACCGTGTACGAACCCTCCATCGCCGCCGCGCCGCGCGGGCTGATCAGCCACAACTGGCACTGCTACGACACATGGCTGCCCTCACGCGGCGGGCAGAGCGACCTCGACACGATCCGCGCCGTGCTCACCGCCTTCCGGCAGCTCGCCGCCGACTTCGCGGCGCCCTGGTACGGCCTGGTCAACGTCGACGCGACCGGACCGCTGGCCGCCGCGCTCACCGCGCTGGGCGCCCACGGCGTGCCGATCGACCAGCGCTACGTACTGGACCTGCCGCCCGGTTTCGCCGCGGCCGACCACCTCGCCGCCCTGCCCCGGCACCAGCGCGACGCGCTGCGCATGCATCAGCGCCGCGCCCAGCGCGCCGGAGCGGTGGCCCGAGTGCTGGAGCCCGGATCTGCCGAGCCGGAGCGGCTCGGCAGGCTCGAGCGCATGATCGAGGCCGAACACAGCGTGCCCTGCCAGTTCGCGCCCGGCGGCTTCCAGGACTTCCGCAGGCAGCTCGGTCAAGCCGCCCGCATCATCGAGGTCAGCGTCGGCGGCCGCGCCGTCGGCCTCGGTTTCTGCCTGATCGACGGGGCCCGGCTGCACTTGTGGACCTGCGGGGTCGACCGGGCCGCCGACGGCTTCAGCCCGTTCCACGTGTTGTTCTACGAGGCGCTCGAGTACGCGGCGCGGCTGGGCCTGGCCAGGTTCGAATGCGGCCGGCGCAACGGGGATTTCAAACGCAGGTACGGACTGCGGCCCGTGCCGCTGCTCGCATACGTCGCGCCGACCCGCAAACCGCTCGGCGCGCTCGTCCCGGGGATAACAGCAGCCTGAAGCCTGCTGCGCGGATCCCGGGCCGAGCGCGCCTTGGCGCTGTGGCGCTGTGGCGCTGTGGCGCTGTGGTGCTGTGGTGCTGTGGTGCTGTCGTGCTGTGGCTCGCTGTCGCGGCCGGCGATCGTCAGAGTTCGACTACCGCGCGGTGAACGCGAGTGACCAGACGAGCTTGGCGTTGAAGGTGCCCAATCCGCTGGCCAGGTCGTAGCCAGGACCCGCGGTGTAGCCGGTCACTCCGCCAAATGAGTTGTTGCCGCTGGTGACGTCGACGATCCCGGCGAACGCGGCGTGTCGGCCCGCGCCCAGCTCGTACAGCGCGTCGTTGATGTTGCCGAGCCGGTGCCCGGCCACCTGGTCCGCCAGCGCCACGATGCCCGCGAAGATCGGCGAGGCCTCGCTGGTGCCGCCGATGATGTGCCAGCCGACGCGAGTGGGCTGGTAGCTGAAGTACACCCACGCCCCGCCGTCGACCGCCGCGCTCGCTGAGATGTCGGGGGTGCCGCGGTGGCTGCCGACGACGCTGCGCACGCCGTGCTGGAACGAGGGCCGGCTGAAGACGGCCGACAGGCCGCCGCCACCCGCGCCGAACCCGTCGTTCCACACCACGTCGGGGGAGAGCCGCTTGCCGGTGTCGTCGAGCGTCAGCTGCGTCCCGCCGATCGAGGTGACCAGCGGATCGGAGGACGGCCAGGAGTTGACCGGCATGGTGTACAGCCCGGTGCCGTCCAGCGTCGCGTTGGTCGCGCCGTCGTCACCGGAGGAGGCCAGCACGGTCACGTGGTGCTGGGCCGCGGCCTTGAACGCGTACCGCAGGTTCAGCAGGCTGCTGAAATCGCCCTTGTCGAAGCCGGGGAAGGTGTTCTCGGTGGCGCCGAAGCTCTGCGATATGACGTCGCCGACGCCCGAGTTGATCAGCTGCTTCTCGGCGGTCATCATCTCCGGGAAGCCGGTCACGCCCTCGGTCTCCGCGACCGGCGTCTCGACCAGCACGATGTGCGCGCCGGGCGCGATCGCGTGCGCGTATTCGACGTCGAGGGTGCTCTCCGCGGCCCAGCCGGTCATGTCCGGGTTGCTCGGGTCGAAGGGCGGGATGGCGCCGGCCTGCACGATCTGCACGGTGGTGTCCGGCAGACCCCATTGCGCGTCGAAGACCTGCAGGTCGTGCTGGATGGTCGGCGAACCGAACGAGTCGACCAGCACGATCGTGCGGCCGGCTCCGGTGATGTGGAAGCGGTACAGGCTGTCGAGCCCGTACGCGGTGTGGTACTGCACCGGCGAATAGCAGTGGATGCCCAGCTGGGTCAGGCATTGCGAGGTGGGCAGCGGGCTGGTCAGGGTTCTGGCGTCGACGTGGTCGGTGACGGCCGGCACCGGTTTGACCGGATGGGCCGCGAGGGTGGCACTGGCGGATCCGCCGGCCTGGGGCGCGATCTGCGCCGCCGCGGCCGCGGCGGACTGCGCGAGGGCGATGAGCAGCGCCGCCGCGCCGGCCTCGAGCACCAGGATCGATCTGCGCTTACGGTTGTGTCGCAAGTCGAACTCCTTCGGACGGGCGTCAAGCGGGCACCCCGGTCTGAGGCGCCCAAAATGCATGGCACGTTCAACTCAGCCGCTTGGCAAGCGCCCGTCCGCAATTAGCGCCGAGTCGTTATGTCCCGCAGCCCGCCAACGGGTTGACGTCCTGTCAGCGGCCCGCCTGAACCACCGCCAGCACCACGGCCAAGATCAACCCTAAGCCGAAGGCGGCGACCCCCGCCGGGTCGCGACGGCCCGGAGCCGCCAGACGGATGAGGTAGACCGCGCACACCACCGCCAGCGCCGCCGCGCCGACCACCCCGAGCGGGTGCACCGCGAGGCCGATCGCGACCAGCAGCGCGGCGAGCAGCTTCACCGGCGCGAACAGCGTGACGGCCACCTGCGGGGAAAAGCCGGTGAACCGGGTGAAGTTCGGCATCGTGCGCCCGGTCCACAGGTTGATCGGTGCCATCACGAACTCGGCGATCAGCAGCACCGAGCAGATCCACATCAAAGCCGTCATCCGGCCCTCCCCGGGTAGTCGCAGCACTCTGAACGCGCACGCCGCGGGGGCAATCACACCGCGCTGCTTAGGGCGCGCCCTTACGGTACGGGAAACACAGGCCCCTGTCGGCAGCCGCGGGGGCTGATCGCGCCTGGCTTCAACGAGCCCTTGCCGAGGCTTGACCGCGCAGCTTCGATGAGGTCGCCACGCGCGGTCCACCCCTTCGGCCCGGTTTTGGCGGCCGGTGGAGGGTAGAGAGTGTGGGTGATCACGCTCGGGGTCGAGGAGGAGTATCTGCTGCTCGACGAGGCCAGCGGCTACCCCGCGGCGGCGGCCGACGAGGTCTGCGCCGCCGCCGGGCTGCAACTCGCGCTCGCCAGCGCCGAGGTGCAGCGCGAACTGCTGCTCACCCAGCTCGAGGTGGCCACACCGGTGTGCGAGACGCTGGACGAGCTCGGCGGCAACCTGCTGCGGCTGCGACACACCTTGGGCGAGGCCGCCGGCCAGGCCGGCTACCTGCTCGCCGCGACTGCCGCGGCCCCGTTCCGGCACGAGGGACCGGCCGCGATCACCGACACCCCGCGGTACCGCGGCCTCTACCAGGACGCCCCGCAGCTCGTCGACGAGCAGCTGATCAACGGGATGCACGTGCACGTCGGGATACCTGATCGGGCCACCGGCGTCGCGGTGCTCAACAGACTGCGGCGCTGGCTGCCGGTGCTCGTCGCGCTCTCCGGCAACTCGCCGTTCTGGGACGGCGGCGACACCGGGTTCGCCAGTTGGCGCACGGTCATCTTCGGTCGGTGGCCGGTCAGCGGACCGCCACCGGCGTTCGCCGACGCCTCCGACTACGACCGGCGGGTGCGCGGCCTGGTCACCGGGGGAGCGATCCGCGACGTGCAACAGGTCTACTGGCAGGCGCGGCTGTCCGAGCGCTATCGGACGGTGGAGGTGCGCGCCGCCGACGTGCAACTGCGCGTCGAGGAGGCCGTCATGCTCGCCGGCCTGATCAGAGGCCTGACGCAGACGGCCATCTGGCGGCACGAGGCCGAGGTGCCGGAGCCGGAACCGCTGCCGGAGATCGCGGCGGCGGCCGGCTGGCACGCGGCGCGCCATGGGCTCGACGGCTGGCTGATCGACCCCGGGGGAGAGCCGATCGCGGCCAGGGACGCGGCGCGCGCCCTCGTGCGGCACGTGCTTCCGGCGCTGGCGCAGTACGGGGATGCCGACCAGGTCGCCGCCCTCGTCGAGCAGACACTGCTGGCGGGCAATGGCAGCCAGCGCCAGCGCAAAGCCGTCGCCGAAGCCGGTCCGCTCGGCCTGGTCCGGTTCATCGCGTCGGAGACGACGAAGAACCTTGAGAACTGTTGAGCGCCGCCGCGAGATCCGCCGTCGGCCGGGCGCCGGCTACTGCTCGGGTTGCAGCGCGCGCACGAACTCCCGCGCCCGCTCGGCGATCGCCTCGTGATCGCCCCGCTCGACCAGGCTCGGCGGGACCACATCCGTGCCCGCGCCGACTGCCAGCGCGCCGGCGTCAAGGAACCCGCGCGCGTTCGTCACGTTGACCCCGCCGGTGGGGATCAGCCGGGCGCCCGGGAAGGGGCCGAGCAGGTCGCGCAGGTACGCCGGGCCGCCGATCCGCGCTGGGAAGACCTTGACCGCCGCCGCGCCGAGTTCGAAGGCCCGGCTCAGCTCGGTCGGCGTCAGCGCGCCCATGACCAGCGGCACACCGCAGGCCAGCGCCGCGGCCGCGACGTCCGGGCGCACGTCCGGCGTCAGCAGGAAGCGCGCCCCGGCGGCCACCGCGTCGCGGGCGTGATTGGCCGTCAGCACGGTGCCCGCGCCGACCACGCAGCCCGGCACCTCGGCCGCCTCCTCGATCACGTCGAGCACACCGGGAATGGTGAAGGTGAACTCGACCAGCCGGATGCCGGCCGCGCCGAGCGCCGCGGTCAGCCCGGCCGCGTCGGCGACCTGGTTGGCGCGCACGATGCACAGCACGCGGTCGCGGGCCAGCAGATCCAAGAGGTCCGGTCGCTGCGAGGGGTGTTCCAGTGCCTGCGCGCGCGCCGACCCGTGAACCTGCGATGCCTGCACCTGTGCCTCCGTGTCCGTCATGGTCGCCGCCCTGCGTCGCGCCGTAGCGCCCGGCCTGGTGCGGCTCTCGTGCGTCGATGTCCGTCGATCACGAATTCGCCGTTGACCAGAACGTAGGGGATGCCGGTCGCGGTTCGACGCGGTTGCTCGAACGTCGCCCGGTCGGCCACCGTCTCGGGGTCGAACAACACTACGTCCGCGACCAGTCCCGGCGCGACCCTTCCGCGGTCGGAAAGTCCGAGCCGGCGCGCGGCGTGTCCGGTCATCTGCGCGACGCACTCCTCCAGGGTGAGCAATCCTGCTTCGCGCACGTAGTGGCCGAGGTATCGGGGGAAGGTGCCCCAAGCACGCGGATGCGGCCGCTCGCCGATGAGCAGCCCGTCGCTGCCGACCAGGTGCGCGCGATGGCGCAGGATGGCGCGGACGTTCTCCTCGTTGCCGACGTGCAGCAGACAGGAGACGCCCAGGTCGTCCGCCAGCAGCAGATCGAAGCAGAACTGCGCGGGCGGCTTGCCGGACTTCGCGGCGGCCTGCGCGACGCTCAGCCCGGCCAGCACGCCGTTCGCGGCGTGCCGGGTGCCGCTGATCTGGATCGCCGACCAGTCGATCGGCACGCCGTGGCACCCGTCGGAGCCGGCGACTTCGAGATCTGCGGCCATCCGTTCGCGGGCGGCCGGGTCGCGCAGCCGGGCCACGAGCGCGTCCGGGCCGCCGCTCGCCGCCCAGCTTGGCAGCAGCGCGGCGAGGGTTGTCGCACCCGGGAGGTAGGGATAGCTGTCGAGCGTGATGTCCACGCCGCGCGCCGAGGCATCGTCGATCAACTGCAGCAGGTCCGGCGCGCGTCCGGTGTTGACGGAGAAGTTCAGCGTCGCGTGCGCGAGGTGCAGCGGGCAGCCGGATCGCTCGCTGACCCGGATCATCTCCTCGTATGCTTCCATAGCCCCGGCGCCGTAGCTGCGGTGGTGCGGACTGTAGTAGCCGCCGTATTCGGCGACGACGCGGCACAGCTCGACGAGTTCGTCAGTGTCCGCATACATGCCTGGCGTGTATGTCAGACCACTGCTCATACCGACCGCGCCTTGCCGCAAGCCCTCGGCGAGCAGTCGGCGCATCGCATCCAGCTGTGCGGCGGTGGCCGGACGGTCATCGTTTCCGACGCACATCATCCGCAGCGTTCCCTGCGGCATGAGATAGACGGCGTTGACCGCGCAGCCCTCGTCGATGCGGTCCAGATACTCGCCGACCGTACGCCAATCCCAGGCGAGTTCCTCGGGATCGCCGTGCCAGCCGGAGATCTGCCGGCGCAACTGTTTCAGTGCGCTGTCATCCACCGGCGCGTAGCTCAGGCCGTCCTGGCCGAGGACTTCGAGCGTGACGCCCTGGGAGGTCTTGGCCAGATGCTCCTTGTCGACGAGCAGCGCCAGATCGGAGTGCGCGTGCATGTCGATGAAACCGGGAGCGAACACGAGCCCTGACGCGTCGACGACGCGGTCGGCGTCGAGGCCGGCGGCGGCGTCACCGACCGCGGCGATCCTCCCGCCCGCGATGGCGACATCGGCGCGAAAACGCGGCGCGCCGGTCCCGTCGACCACCTCGCAGCCGCGAAACAGCACAGTGCGCGCCGCCGCATCCGTGCCCTTGCTTTCCATCGCGCTCACCATCTCGCCGTGCCGGTGCTCAGAAGAAGGTGCGGACGACGTCCATGACGTGTCCGTCCTCGACGATCGGGATCAGCTGCCATTTGTCGAAAGCGGTGCACGGATGGGAGATGCCGCAGGTCACGATCTCGCCGACGCGCAGCCGCGTGCCATCGCCGTGGCGCAGGAAGGCGTGCTGGTCGGCGAGTGCGGCGATCGCGCAATCGGCGAGCGGTTGCGTTGAGCCGTCCGCGCGCTCGACGGTGTGCGGCTCGGGCAGCCCGAGGTCGAACGGCGCGTCGCGCTTGCCGAAATCGAGCAGCGCGAGACCCGGCTCCGGCGTTGAGAGCACCCGGCCGCGGATGCTGAGCGCGGGCCGGAAACCGGCGTCTGCCGTCAGCGGTGTCAGCCTTCGATAGTGGCCGTCGTCGTGCGTTATATAGGCGCCGCTGCGCAGCACGGTCCGCACCGGCCGCGAAGCCTTCCACTCGCCGCCCAGGATCTCGACCACGTCGTCGAAGTACGCGCTGCCGCCGGCCGTCGCGACGATCTCGTCGGCCTCGTCGAACAGGCCGGCTCCATCCAACCGGAGCACGAGCTGGCGCAGGGAACGAAGATAGTCGCGGATGTGCTCGATGCTCCGCGGTGCGCGGTCGGGCGCCAGTGCGCCCTCGAAGCCGCCCGCGCCGACGAGCCGCAGCCGGCCCGCAGCGCGAACCGCGTGCGCTACTGCTGCTGCCTCGTCCAGGTTCCGGCAGCCGGTCCGGCCGGCCGGCGCTCCGAGATCGATCACGACGTCGACCGGCCGGACCGCGTCGGCCTCGGCGAGCGCCGCCTGCATCAGCTCGACCCCGGTGACCGAGTCGGCGAAGCAGAGCAACCGCATCTGCGGCGAGCGGCGCGACTCTTCAGCGACCCAGCGCAGCGAATCCGGATCGAGCAGCTGGTTGGCCAGCACGATCGTCTCGACGCCGAACGCCCGGTAGACGCGCACGTGCGCGATCGTCGCGGCGGTGATGCCCCAGCTGCCGGCGGCCAGCTGGCGCGCGAAGAGCTGCGGCGCCATCGTGGTCTTGCCGTGCGGCGCGAGATCCACCCCGTGCTTCGCGCAGTACTGCGCCATGAGGGTCAGATTGTGGTCGAGTGCCGGACCGTCCAGGACGAGCAGCGGGGTGCCGAGTTGCGCGAGCGGCGGCCTCGCCTCGACGAGTTCGCCGACGGTGAGCTCGGCGAAGCGTGCCGGGAAACCCTTG
Source organism: Actinocrinis sp. (assembly GCA_035763685.1). Lineage (GTDB taxonomy): Bacteria > Actinomycetota > Actinomycetes > Streptomycetales > Catenulisporaceae > Actinocrinis. The sequence continues at coordinate 57,751 of DASUAR010000085.1, forward strand.
TACCGCCAGCCGATCCGCTCAGCGGCCAATGCCTCAAGCGCTGCGTCGTCCACGACCCTCCTCGCGATTGCCGATCCAGCGTTGCAACATATGCAACATGATTGCGCATGTTGCTTACCCGGTTGTAGCATCCGGCAGCGCGGCACGGCAAGGCGTGACCACGCGAAGCAGGGGAGGGCGCAGGTGGGTGTTTCGGCGGTGACATGCGTCGGTGAGGCCTTGGCGGTGCTCATCCCGGATGAGGACGGGGCCGGATACGCGCTGGTGGTCGGCGGCGCGGAGGCCAATGTCGCGTGCACGCTCGCCGCGCTCGGTGTACCGGCACGCTGGGTCGGCCGGGTCGGCGATGATCACTTCGGCCGCGTCGTGCTGCGAACGCTCGCCGGACATGGAGTCGATGTATCAGCCGTCGAAGTCGATCCCCGTCGCCAAACCGGTTTGTACGTCAAGGAGATCGTCACTTCGCAGGCGGACGCGGCCGGCAACCCGTCGGCCACCCGCATGCGCTACTACCGCGCTGGATCAGCGGCCTGCGACATGAGCCCGGCCCTGGCTGACACCGCCGCCATCCGCGATACGCCGCTGTTGCACCTGAGCGGCATCACCGCGGCGCTGTCCGAATCCTGCGCCGCGCTCACCGACGCGCTTGTCGCGCCGCGGCGGCCGGGCCGAATCGTCGCCTTCGACGTGAACTTGCGTCCCGCGCTCTGGGCCGGGCGCGATCCGGCGGTGCTGATCGACCTGGCTCGCCGCGCCGACCTGGTCTTCGTCGGCGCCGACGAAGCCGAGGCGATCTGCGGCGTCGGCGATCCGGACGAACTGCGCCGGCTGATGCCTGAGCCGCGCACGCTCGTGGTGAAGCAGGGGGCTGACGGCGCGGTCGGATTCGAGGCGGGCGAGCGCGTCGAGGTGCCCGCGTTGCCGGTCCGGATCGCCGAGCCGACCGGAGCCGGGGACGCCTTCGCCGCCGGCTTCATCGCCGGAACGCTGCGCGATCTACCGCTTCGCGACCGCCTGCGCCTCGGCACGCTGGCCGCGTCCTGCGCGTTGCGGGTACGCGGCGACCTCGGGACGATGCCCGGCCGTGCGGCTGTCGAGCGCTTCATCGAAACCGGAGAACTCCCCGAAGCCGAAGCCGAAATCGTTGCCAAGCCCGGTGCCACCGCCGAATCAGCGGCGGACTGCGGTAACACGGCGGCCATGGCATGAGCCAGACCGTAGACCGCGCCCTGCGCATGCTGTCCGATCTCGGCGACGGGCCGAAGACGCTCGACCAACTCGCCGGGCTGCTCGGCGTGCACAAGTCAACCGCACTCAGACTGCTTCAGACGCTCGAGTCCCAAGGCTTCGCCCGGCACGACGAGCAGCACCGCTACCGGCTCGGGCCGCGCCTCTTCACGTTGGCGCACCAAGCCCTCGACGACCTCGACATACGCCGCCTTGCCGCTCCACATCTGGCTGCGCTCAACCAGAAACACGGCCACACGGTGCACCTCGCAGCGTACGTAGAAGGCGCCGTCGTCTACATCGACAAGTACGAGGGCAGGCACCCCGTGCGCATGTATTCGCGCATCGGCGCGCTCGCACCCGCGCACTGCACCGCGGTCGGCAAGGTTTTGCTGGCCGGCCTATCCGAACCAGCGCGCAAGGCGGCGATCAGCCGGATCGGCTTCGAGCGTTACACGCCGAACACGATCACGGACCTGGACGCCTTCGAGGCCGAACTCGCCAAGGTCGCCGCGCAGGGCTACGCCCAGGACCGCGCCGAGCACGAGGATTACATCAACTGCGTCGCGGCCCCGATCCGTGATGCCGCCGGCGCCGTCCTGGCCGCCGCGTCCGTCTCGGTGCCCGAACCCGTACTCACCTACGCCGGCGTCCTCGCCCTGCTTCCCGATCTCCTCTCCGCCGCCGAAGCCGCCTCAGCGGAACTCGGCTGGAGCGCCCCGCCCCCGCACCACGACCAGGAGAACTAGCGATGCGCAAGACCGCCATCACCACCGCGGCCGCCCCCGCGCCGGTCGCCTCCTACTCGCAGGCCGTCCGCAAGGGCAACGTCCTGCAAGTGGCCGGCCAGGGGCCGACCGATCCGGCGACCGGCCAGTTCGCGGGCACGAGCGTCGCCGAGCAGACCCGGCAGACCCTGCTTAACGTCCAGGCAATCCTGCGCGCCGCCGGAGCAGACTTCGACGATGTGCTGATGATGCGGGTCTACCTCACCGATGTCGCGGACTTCCCCGCGATGAACGAGGTCTACAGCACATTCGTCAGCGCGCCGTTCCCCGCTCGCACCACCGTGTACGTCGGCCTGCCTGCCGGGATGCTGGTGGAGATCGACGCTCTCGCGGTGCTGGACGACTGAGCATGACGACGCCCGAAGCGATCGGCGACCTTACGGACCTGGGTCTCATTCCCGAGCCGCAGGACGTGGAAGTAGCGGTGCAACTTCGGTTCACCCTCACCGACGCGACGGTCCTCGACGCCGACGAGCGCGGTGCCGACGTCGCGTCCTGGCTTCGCTCGGTGCTCGGTCCGGCGACCGGCCTTGCGCTGCGCGACGGTCACGGCCCGGGCAACGCCATCACGCTGCGGCTGACCGGCGCCGAAGGAAATACGGCCGCGGACCTCGGTCCCGAGGGCTACCGCCTGACCGCGACCACCACGGGCGTCACGATCGAGGCCGAGACTTCCGCAGGGCTCTTCTACGGCGCCCAAACGCTGCGCACGCTTCTGCCCGCCGCCGCGTTCCGCCGCGCGCGCATCGGCTCGGCGCCCTGGCATATTCCGCTCGTCACGATCGTCGACCGGCCCCGATTCGGCTGGCGCGGCGTGCTGCTCGACGTGGCCCGCCACTTCCTGCCCAAGCAGGATGTGCTGCGCTTCATCGACCTGATCGCGCTGCACAAACTCAATGTCCTGCAGCTACACCTGACCGACGACCAAGGCTGGCGTCTGGAGATCCGGCGCTATCCGCGGCTCACCCAAGTCGGATCCTGGCGTCGGGAGAGCCCGCTCGGCGATCGGCGGCATCAGCGGTTCGACGGCCGCCCGCACGGCGGCTACTACACCCAAGACGACATCAGGGAAATCGTGGCCTACGCGGCCGCCCGGCACGTCACCGTGGTCCCCGAGATCGACGTGCCCGGACACGCCGGAGCCGCCATCGCCGCCTATCCGCATCTCGGCAACGCCGACTCACCGAGCCAGCCTGAGCAGCCTCAGGTCGCGACGCATTGGGGCATCCTCGACAACGTGCTCAACGCCGAGGAATCCACGCTCCAGTTCCTGCGCGACGTCTTCGACGAGGTCATTGAGCTGTTCCCGTCGCGGCACATCGGCGTTGGCGGCGACGAATGCCCGACCGGGCCTTGGCAGAGCAGCGAGCGAGCCAAGGCGCGTATCGCCGAACTCGGATTGCCGAACGCCGACGGATTGCGCTTCTGGTACGTCGCGCGGCTTGCCGAACACCTCGCGTCGCGCGGCCGGCTGCTCTACGGCTGGGACGAGATCTGCGACGGTGAACTGCCACCGGATGCGGTGGTCGCGTCCTGGCGCGGAACCGCCGGAGCGATCACGGCGGCCCGGCGCGGACACGACGTGGTGCTCTGCCCCGAGGACCAGGTCTATCTCGACTGGCGCCAGTCCGACGATCCAGGCGAGCCGACTCCCATCGGCGCGGTCAGCTCGCTGGCGCGCGTCTACGCCTTCGAGCCGGTCCCGGCGGCGCTCGGCGAGAGCGAATCCGAGCACGTACTCGGCGCGCAAGCCAACATCTGGACCGAGCACGCCGACTCGGCGCGGGCCGTCGACTACCTGGCCTTTCCGCGGCTGGCGGCGTTCGCCGAGAGCGTCTGGAGCCGAGCTGACGACCGGGACTTCGACGAGTTCGAGCGTCGGCTGGCCGTCCACGAAGGCCGGCTCGACGCGCTCGGCGTCGAATACCGGCGCGCGTCGGGACCGCTGCCGTGGCAGTCCCGTCCCGACGCGCCCGGCTGGCCTCGCTGACCGCGCAACCGGCTCGGTTCTCCAGACAGGCTGTGCTATCCGAGCAGGCTGCGCTATCCGAAAAGCGTGTGCGCGACGTTCCGCACCGGATACGAGAGCCCGGTGGCCGACAGCGCGCCGCTGTCGCCGTCCACGCGCAACACCGCCACGTTATGCGAACGCTGATTCGCCACGAACAGGAACCGCCCGTCCGGGCTGAACGCGATTTCCCGCGGCCAGCTCCCCTCGCACGACCAGCGGCCCACCGGCTCGAGCCGGGAACCGCCGTCGCGGACCTCGAACGCGCTCACCGACTCGTCGCCGCGGTTGGAGACGTACACGAAGCGGGCATCGGCCGACAGCACGATGCCGCCGGGCGCGTTCTCCCCGCCCTTCGGATCAGGCACGACCGGGATCTCGGCCAGCTCCTTCGCCGCGCCGGTCGCCGCGTCGTACGCGCACACCGTCACGGAGTTGCCCAGTTCGTTCGCCAGATAGAAATGCTCGCCGGAGGGATGGAACACCAGGTGGCGCGGCCCGCTGCCCGGCCGCATCCGGTTCTGCGCGATCAGCGTGAGGCGCCCGGACAATGCGTCGAGCGCGTACGCGTAGACGCTGTCGGTGCCCAGGTCGACCGAGAGCACCACCTGACCATCCGGCGCCGCGGCGACCATGTGCGCGTGCGGGCCGGCCTGGCGGTCGGCATTCGGCCCGGCACCCTGGTGCTGCGAGACGTCTGACGACGCGCCAAGACTGCCGTCCGTCTCGATCGGCAGGACGGTCACGTTTCCGGTGCCGTAGTTCGCAGCCAGCACGTAGCTGCCGCCCGGTTCGACGAGCAGGTGACACGGCAGGCCGCCGTGCGTGGGCTGCTTGCCCAGGAAGGTCAGGGAGTTGCCGCCCGCGTCGATCGAGAATGCCGCGACCTGGCCGTCGTGCTCGTCCTCCTGGACGGCGTACAGCACGTCCCTGGCCGGCCCCAGTGCGAGGAAGGACGCCTCGGGCAAGTCGCCGCCGCCCAGCGGCTCGATGGTCAGCGCATCCGGATCGAACTCGGCGACGGTAATACCGGGCGCGGGCTGCGGTGACGGGTCGTCTTGCGTGTACCTGCCGATGAAAAGCCTGACGCGGTCGCTCATGCACGCCTTCCTCTGATCGTGGGGACCAAGTATGGCGCGTATGCCCGCAATCGCCTGGCGTAGCGTGTCCGGCAGGTGCAACCTCGACGCTCAGCGGGAAGGCTCGGCTCGCGGTTCGTTAAAGCTTCAACTATCCTGGTAGTGAAGCGACTAGAAGGAGGCCCACCATGCCGGTGTTCCCGATCACCAGAGCACCGCAGGATCTCAAGCCGTCACTCGACCTGCGCGATCCGGCGGACCGCATGTCGACGCGGCTGTCCTGGCTGGACTCCAAGCACTCCTTCTCCTTCGGCCGCCACTACGACGCGCGCAACACCCACTTCGGCCTGCTGCTCGTCAACAACGACGACGTGGTGCGGCCGGGCGCCGGCTTCGAGACCCATCCGCATGAGGACATGGAGATCGTCACCTGGGTGCTGCGCGGTGCGCTCGTGCATCAGGACTCCGAAGGGCACAGCGGCGTCATCTATCCGGGCCTCGCGCAGCGGATGAGCGCGGGCAAGGGCATCCTGCACTCCGAGAAGAACGACTCCTGGCGGCTGACCGGCGCAGCCGAGCACGACGAGCCGGTGCACTTCGTGCAGATGTGGGTCGTGCCCGACGAGGCGCGCATCGACCCCGGCTACGAGCAGCTGGAGATCGGCGACGAACTGCTGCGTGGCGGCCTCGTCCCGGTCGCCTCGGGCATGGCCCGGCACGACGGCGCGGCCGCGATCCGGATCAAGCAGAAGGACGCTGCGCTGCACGCCGCCCGCATCGAGCCCGGCCAGTCCGTCACGCTGCCTGCCGGTCCGTATCTGCACCTGTTCGTCGCGCGCGGCGCTGTCGAGCTCGAAGGAGCGGGCACGCTCGGAACCGGCGCGGCAGCCCGGATCACGGCCGCAGACGGCCAGCGGGTCACCGCGGTCGACGCCGCCGAGATCCTGGTTTGGGAGATGCACGCCAGGCTCGGCGTCGGCTGACATTCCCGGCACCGCCTAGACCTCCAGGATCAGCGTCACCGGTCCGTCGTTGATCAGCGACACCTGCATCTTCGCCCCGAATACGCCTAGTTCCACGTGCGCGCCCAGGTCGCGCAACGCCGCCGCCGTCGCCTCGACCAGCGGTTCCGCGAGCGGGCCGGGCGCGGCTGCGTGCCAAGTCGGCCGCCTGCCCTTGCGGGTGTCCCCATAGAGCGTGAACTGCGAGATCAGCAGGATCGGCGCGCCCAGATCCGAACAGGACATCTCCGCGTCGAGGATCCGCAGCGTCCACAACTTCGTCGCCAGCCGCCGGGCCTGCTCCGGCGTGTCGTCGTGGGTGACGCCGACCAGGACGCACAAACCCGGCTCGCTGATCTGGCCGACGACGCTCCCGTCGACTCGCACGGACGCCTCGCTGACCCGCTGCACGACTGCTCGCATGCGGCCGATCGTGCCATGTCACCGCTGTGGCGCGGAATTTGTCGGTGGCAGGGTATAGAACATTAGTACGAGTAGCGCGCGAAGGGGGATCGAACATGTCGACGATGGCAGCGGCGGCGCCGCGGGGGACCGGTGTCGCGGCCGACCGGCTCGACCTGGCGGTCGCCCTGGCCGAGCGCGGCTTCGCGGTCTTTCCGCTGCGTCCTGGCAGCAAGGTGCCGGCCGTGCGCGAGGACTGGGCGGGTCTGGCCGTGCGCGACCCGCGCCGCCTGCGCGAACTCGGCTGGCCGCCGCGAGCCAACATCGGCATAGCCTGCGGGCCAAGCGGCCTGTTCGTGCTCGACCTCGACGTGCCGAAGCAGCCGTCGCCAGCCGACGGCCCTTCCGAAGGCCCTTCCGAAGGCGGCCATCGCGACAGCGCCCCCGCCGGCGGTGACGCGCGCCCGGCGACCGATCACGAACCACGTGACGGCGCGCAGGCACTTCGCGAACTGGCCGCCGGTCGGCCGATACCGCGTACGTTCACCGTGGCGACGCCCTCCGGCGGCACGCACCTCTACTTCCGGGTGCCGAGGGGCCTGCCGCTGCGCAACACGGTCGCCCGACTCGGTCCGATGATCGACACCCGAGCGGCCGGTGGCTACGTCGTCGCACCGGGCTCGACGATCGGCGGCAACCAGTACCGGGTCGCGGATGATGCGCCGGTCGCACCGATCCCGCGCTGGATCGTGCGGGAACTCGTAGCGCGGTCGCGTCAGGCGGGTCCGGCGCTGCCGCCGCTCGCCGTCAACCGCTCTGACGTCGCCGGGGCTCGTATACCCAGCGCCGCCGCAGCCGCTTATGGCGCGGCCGCGCTGCGTAACGAGGTGGAACGCATGCGCACGGCGCGAGTCGGCACGCGCAACGACACCCTCAACCGCTCCGCCTACGCTCTCGGCCGCCTCGTTGGCGCCGGGCTGCTGGACCGCGACCTCGCGGCGTCCGAGCTCTTCCACGCGGCGAGGCAGTCCGGCCTGTCGGCCCGCGAATGCGCCTCGACCCTCGCCTCCGGCCTCGGCGCGGGCATCGCCAGGCCGCGTTTCCCGGCTCGCCGCAGACCCGATGCGCGCGGCTCGACCGTGCGGAACCTGCTGGCTGACCGCCCGTCAGCCGAGCCTAGCGATGCGAGTGACACAGCATCGGATGCGGTGACTAACGCGCCGCTGCGCGCACACCGGCAGTCGGCGCGCGACCGCGACGATGAGCGAATCTTCGCTGCACTGCGGGCGATGGACGAGGCGTACGACACGGTGGCCCTCAGTGCCGCCTCCCTGGCTTTCAGTCAGGATTGGCGGCGCATACGCGCACTGATGGACGCGATACGAGACCTGCGTGATGCCGCGCATTTCGGCCCGGCCCAGCGTCGCCACGCCGGGCAGCTGAGTGAGGCCGTTCGCGAACTCGCGGCGGCGGTGGAGCGGACCGTCCAGGGATCTGCTCGCCGCACGCCCGGCCGCAGGCGTACCCGATCGCCGCTCGCCAATGCGTTGCGCGGTCTGAAGCTGGCTGCCGACGCGGCGATCGAGACCGTCGCGGGTCACGGGACGCGGCCGCGCGCGAGAAAGGCGGCCGCGTGATGCTTCAACGGATTAGAGGCCGACTCGACTACCGTGACCTGGCTCTTTGCCGAAGCGACCGCCGCTGTCGGTACCGGAGCATAGGCTGGATCCAGACTGAAGACGGTGCTCAACAGATTCAAGCGCAACGTGGAGCGTACGAGACCTGCGGAGAGGCAGAGGAGGAGCCGGATGTCGGGACCTGGTTCGCACTACCGGCTGCCCGCCGGCTCTGCTTGGGGCGACATCGACACGCCGGTCGGTCCGCTCGGCGCGGTGGTGACTGCGCAAGGACTGCTGCGTCTCACCTTCGGTCCGCTCGCGAGCTTCGCGGACGAACTGGGAACCGCTGGGCGCGACCAGGATTCCGTGGCGCAATCCCGTCAGCCGGGTCCCGGGGGGATACCGGCGGCGCAGCCCGCGCCGCTGCGGGAGCACGAGATCGGTGCACTGATATCCCGCGAAGTGACGGCATACTTCGCCGGGACGCTCACCGAGTTCACCGTGCCGGTGGACTGGTCGCTCACCTCGGGAGTCCAGCGTTCGATCCTCAGCACCCTGCACGCGCGGATCCGATACGGCGACACCGTCGGCTACGGCGATCTGGCGCTGCTTTCCGGCCGGACCATCGGCGCTTCTCGCTTGGTGGGCACCGTGATGGGCAGCAACCCGATCGTCATCGTCGTGCCCTGCCACCGGGTCATCGCGGCCGACGGCGGCATCGGCGGATTCGGCGGCGGACTGGAAACCAAGCGGCGATTGCTCACCCTTGAAGGTTCCTTGCAACCTACCCTGTTCTAAGTCTTAGCCGATCGGTCCCACCTGCGCGGCGGCCGAACAGAATACTGACGCGTCAGACCCCTTACCGCTCCGCCAGCGCGTTCGGGTGGCGAACCGCCGTCACTGGCACACTCTTGCCACTTTCCTCCACGCAACGCGAGCGGCTGAACCCGGACTGTTAGCTTCCTGAGCACCGCGTTCCCGAGTTCCGGGTTCCTCGGGGCAGCCAAGCGGAGGGATGGGGATGTTCATCCGATTCACCGACCGTACCGACGGACCGCCGGCCGGCGTGATCCGCGCGCAGCGGATCAGGCAGTACCGGCACGACGAGCCGGTCGGCGAGCTGTCGAGCCTGCCCGACGCGGAATGGGCGCTGCTGACCGCCTGCGCCGACGCGCACTGGGACGACTTCCCGGTCGAGGCCAGCATCCCGCAGCTGATCGCCGAACAGGTGTGCATCAACCCGGACGCGGTGGCCGTGGTCTTCGACGGCGAGGAACTGAACTACGCGCAGCTGTGGACCCGCGCCGGGGGAGTGGCGGCCAAGCTGCGCCTCGCGGGCGTGCGCCGGGGGCATCCGGTCGGCCTGTGCTGTGAAAGTTCCATAGAACTGGTCATCGGGATGCTCGGCATCCTGCGCTCGGGCGGCGCCTACGTCCCGCTCGACCCGAGCTATTCGGCAGAGCGCCTGAACTTCATGCGGCAGGACATCGGTCTGCGCGTCATCGTGGCGCAGGCGGGCATCGAGCTGCCCGGCGGGCCCTACCGCCCGGCCGTGGTCCGCACCGTGATCGTCGACTCCGATCCGGCCGTGCTGACCGATCCGGAGACGGCCGGCCTGTTCGAGGACGATCCGTGGGCCGCCGGCCCGGACGACCTGGCGTACCTGAGTTACCCCGCAGGTCCGGGCGCGGCGCCGACCATCATGGCCTCACACCGCAACGTGCTCAGCCTCCTCGACGCGACCCGCCGGTTCGGCTGATCCGCCGCGCTGAGCCCTTCACACCAGCAGCGCTGAAAGCTGTTAACCCAGGGCGGCCGACCGACCAAGCGTCGTCGGCCGTCAACTGGTGCTGCTCCGCCGGTCCTGGTGCCGGACCGGCGGCGTGAGCGCCCCGGGTCGAGCGGTGGCGGTCTGGTGGGTCAGACCAGCCCGCGCCGCGCCGCCTGAACGCCTACCTGGAACCGGCTGGTGGCGCCCAGGCTGTCCATCAGCGAGGCCACCCGCCGAGCGAACGTGCGGCGGCTCATGTGCAGCTGCGCGGCCGCGTGGTCGTCGGTGACCCCGTTGCTGAGCACCTGCAGGATCTCGCGCTGTTCGGCGGTCACCTGGCCGGGCGGCGGGCTGTTCGGCGGCTGTCCGCAGGCGGCGGCCCAAGCCAGGTCGAAGGCGACGGCCAGCGAGCGGGCCGCGACCACGTGGGCCTGCGGCGCGAGGCGGCCGGCCATCGGGTGGCGCGGATCCGGGTGCGGCATGTAGAGCACCGAGCGGTCCCGGACGATCACCGGGTACGGCAGGCTGAACGTGGTCGGCGCGGCGGTCCCGAGGCGGGTGAGCGCCGGGAACGGAGCCGGGTCGCCGGGTCGCGCCGGGCCGTGCAGCACGCGCACGGTCAGCCCCTGGCGCAGCAGTTTGGAGAACAGCCCGGACGGCACCATCCGGTCGAAGAGCCAGGGCTCGGGCACGAGCGCGATCAACTCGTCCCGGGTCAGCTCCTCGAGCTCCGCGCCGAGCAGCGCGGCGGATCCGCGTGCCGGGCCGGCGCTGTGACCGGCCGGGGCCTCGGTCCAGGCGCGGCGCGCCGGAACGGGTTCGCGGCGGCGCAGCCGGACGGGGGCGGAAAGCGTTTCGGTCATCGTCAGTCCCAGATGAGGTCGGAGGCGGTGCTCACCTGCGCGGTCGCGGCGGAAACCACTGCGGCGGGCGCGGTGGTCGTGATGGCCGAGACGGCGAGCGCGGGAGCGGCCGAGACGACGGCGGCGGCGAGGAGCAGGCACGCGGGACGGATGGCACGCTTCATGGGAAAGCCTCTTTCGCGCAGGGTCAAACCCAGGGCGGGAATAGTCGGAACGGTGGGTAATTCGAAGCCCGCGGTGCCTCGGATGAACCATTATCCGAAGCAGGATTTTGCCGGAGCGCGGCGGCTCCTGTCACCGTTCCGTGCTGACATGACCCTGCGGTGGCAGCAAGTTGTTGCCCCGCCTCACACCCCCAGAAGGATCTTCTCGGCCCCCGGTACCACCCCGGCCCCGCAGTACTCCATTGACCAGCCCCGCAGTTCAGGGCACCGCTCCAGCGCCCGCTTGCACAGCCCGGCGGCGGCGGTCTCCGCGGCCGCCAGATCCGGGTGGCACAGGAAGAGCGCGAGCCGTGCCTCGTGGCTGTCGGTCTCCGCGTAGAGGTGTTCCAGCCGATCGTCGGGGTCTGCGATATTCGTGAAAAGACGGCGAAGATCGGCGGCGTTAATGCTTCTATCCTCAGTGCTTAGACGTGAATTGATGAGGTACATATCCCCGATGTTCCGTCAGAGCGAGGCTATGGACCAGGATTTACGTGTGGCAGAATCTTGCGGTGCAGGGACCTGCACGCTTCACTGAGGAGCAACCGATCGTTGGGGGCTTGCCATGCTGGAAGCACTGGGTTTGGACGCGCTAGGCGTCAATCTGGACGCGGAGCGCGTGTACAAGACCATGCTCGCCGAGCCGCGTCTCGGCGTCGCCGAGCTCGCGAAGCGGCTGGAGTGGCCCGATGAACGGGTGCGCGACGGCCTCGACGAGCTGGCCCGGCTCTCCCTGCTGCGTCCCTCCGACGAGAACCCCGGCGCCATGCGTCTGGTCAGCCCCGAGGTCGGGCTCTCATCGCTGCTGGCCAAACGCGAGGCCGCGCTGCTCGAGGAGCAGCGGCAGATCGCGGCCAGCCGCGCCGCGGTCGCCCGCGTGGTGGCCGACTACGCCGACCTGCACCCCTCCCGCCACCACTCGGACATCGAGCAGCTCGTCGGCGTCGACGCGGTGCGGGCATGGATCGAGGAGCGCGCGCACGAGGGCCTGAGCGAGGTGATGACCTTATCGCCGTCCGGGGCGATGAGCGAGCAGAGCATCGCCGCGGCCCGCCCGCTCGATCAGGAGGCGGTCGGCCGCGGCACGGCGATGCGCTCGCTTTACCTGGACAGCGCGCGCAACCACCCGCCCACGTTCAATCACCTGCGCTGGCTGGTGGAGATCGGCGCCCAGGTGCGCACCACCCCGACGCTGCCGCTGCGCATGGTGATATTCGACCGCAAGCAGGCGCTCATTCCGGTCAACCCGGAGCACAGCAAGACCGGGGCCGTCGTGCAGCGCGGGCCCGGCATGGTCGCGGCGCTGTGCGCGCTGTTCGAACAGATCTGGCAGACCGCGAGGCTGGTCGGCGAGGACCGGGCGCGCGACGACCAGGGCCTGACCGGTCAGGAGCAGGCCGTGCTCACCCTGCTCGCCGAGGGCTGGACCGATGATGTGATAGCCCGCAAGCTAGGCGTCTCGGTGCGCACCAGTCGCCGGATCACCGCCGAGCTGACCGCCCGCCTCGGCGCGCGCAGCCGATTCCAGGCCGGGGCGCGCGCGGTCGAACGCGGTTGGATCAAGGGCGTCTAGGCGCTAACCGGTCCCCGGCCGTTATTCGCTCAATTCCTCGAACAGCGTCAACTGCAAACCGGCCGGCCCGTCGAGACGCGCGTTGCGCGAATTCCACGGCGTCAGCACTGGATGCGCGATCACGCTCGCGCCCGCCGCGGCCGCGGCCTGTGTGGCGCCCTGCGCATCGGCGACCTGGAACGCGACCCGGATATGCCCGGCGGCCCGGTGGCCGACCTCGACCTCGTCGATGTAGCGGGCATGCGGCGGATCGGCGATCTCCAAGGTGGCCCGACCGGCCTCCAGGATCGTCACGCGGCCGCCAGGCGAGGAGTAGGCGGCGCGTTGCGGCAGACCGAGCGTGTCGCGGTAGAACGCCAGCGCCGCCTCGTAATCCGCGGCCGTCACCACCAACCGCAGCTCGGTGACGCCGATCGTCGGTTGGTCGCTCGCCCGGCCGTCCGAATCCAGCTCGGCTCGATCGCTCCGCTGGTCTCTCGCTCGATCGCTCATCGCAGTTCGCTCCCGTCAACGCCACGGACCAGTTGCAGCAGACCCCAGACGAATTCGGCGGTCGCCGCCACCGGCTTGCCATCCTGGTCGGGGACCGTGAAATCGGTGGTCCAGCGGCTCGGCGCGGAACCGTCGCGGTGCCGCACTGGACCGAACGACCGCTCCACGTCCCCGATGACACACGACCAGGGCCCTAGATCGCGGATGGTTTCCAGGCGCGGCGGCCGGGACGCGGGATCGCGCACCAACTGCTCGGCTACCACCACGCCGCCGACGCCGGTCAGCGCCTCGTACCGCAGATCGGGCCACAGCGGCAGCTTCCAGCGGGTGATCCGGCACGTCACGTCCCCGATGCGCTGCTCCCGCTCGACGAGCGGCGCGCCGAGGAACCCGCGCAGCGCCGCGAGGCCGCCTCGATAGCTGCGCGACCGCTGCATCCGCTGCCAGTGCGCGTTGACCGCGCGCATCTCGGTGACGCTAGCGTCCAACTCGCGCCGCGCTCGCTCGACCAGTTCGGGGCGGTAGTCGGCCATCCGGCGCAGCAGCACGAGCTGGAACTCGCGGACCGTGATGCGGATCGGCGTGGTCGGCATCGGCCCAGCATAGGCCGGGCCTGCCGCTACGGCGCTGCGGCGCTTCCCGCGTACCGTGCCGCTGCTCAGCCGCCGAGACTTGTGTGCTTCTGCGCGAAGTCGAGGATCCTTCGCCAGACGTCGGCGCACTCCTGCTCGAAGGCCCCGGAGTCGGCCTCGAAGAAGCCGTGTGTCGCGCCCGGATAGGTGATGATCTCGCGGTGGTTGCCTGCGGCCGCGAGCTCTTCGTCGAAGGCCGCGACCATGCTCGCCGGGATGCCTTCGTCGGCTCCGGCGAACAGGCCGAGGATCGGCGCGGTCAATTCGGCAGCCAGCTGGATCGGGCCGGGCGCGCCGTGCAGCGCGTCCGGAAAGCCGTACAACCCGATCGCCCCGGACAGCGCGAATCGGTGCTGCGCGGTGAGGAATGCGAACCGGCCGCCCATGCAGAATCCGAGTGAGATCACGCAGCGGTGCTGCGCACCCGGCAGGGCGCGCAGGTGTGCGAGCGCCGCGTCGAAGTCGGCGTACAGCCCGTCCCGGGTCAGCGCGCCGAGGTGCGGCATGAGGTTCGGCAGCTGACCGAACTCGGCCGGGCGGTTGCGGTGATCGGGGCCGGCGGTTCGGCCGAAATAATCGATCGCGAGCGCGGGCAGCCCCTGCTCGGCCAGTCGCTTGGTGAGTTCTTCGTAGAAGCGAGACAGGCCGCGGTTGTCCGGTAGCACCAGCACGGCCGGGCCGGTGGGCTCGGCGGGCAGCGACCGAAAGGCTGCGAGCGGAGCGCCGTCGGCCGCGGTCAGCAGCAGATCGGCACTGGAAACCGCGGTGAGCGGCGAACCGTGGAATGGCGGAAGATCAGCGGCGTCGTAACACATGCCGCCATGTTAGAGATGGAAAGTGACATCATATCACATGTAGATATTTTTCTCTAGATTCAGCACATTGCGATTCGATTGCGCCAGGCCGCATCCCGTCGGCTGGTTCTGCCTGCTGATTCACGATGTGGACCGCGCGCCGATCACGCGGACGGCTCGCGCCGCGAGCGCGCATCCGGACCTCAGCGCCTCGGCCAGCTGGTTCGCCGTGAGCCACGTTCGAAGGAATCCGGCCGCGAACGCGTCGCCGGCGCCGGTGCTGTCGATGGAGGCCTCCGCGCCGAGCGCCACGGCGTCTACGTATTCGTAGTCACCGGTAGAACTACAGGCCAGCGCACCCAACGCGCCGAGCTTGACTACCGCCAGGCCGCAGTGTTCCGAGATGGCGCGCGCCGCGGAGACCGAATTCAACCGGCGAATGGTGGCCGACGATTCAACGGCCGCTGAGATCGCGGACGTCGGCGAGTGCGTGGCCGCGGCGAGCGTTCGAGCCTCCGACTGGTTCGCGAACAGCACGTCGATTCCGTTGATCCAGCCGAGGAAGCGTTCGGCCCCCGCCGTTTCCAACGGCCCTGCCGAAGCCGCGTCCACGGACACTGTCATGCCTGCCGCGCGAGCCAGCTCCAATGCCGCCAGGCCCGCCTCGCGGCTGCTCGCACGCAGCAGGGTGTAGCCGGAAAGGTGCAGGTGCGCGCCGGGCTCGAACACCTCGGCAGGCAGATCGTCGGCGGTCAGCGCCTCGTTCGCGCCCGGATCGGGCACCATCGTGCGCTCGCCGCCGGGCTCGACCAGCACGATCACCGTTCCGGTCGGCCGCTGACGGTCGATCGCGAACCGGGTCTCGACCCCGTCGGCGCGCAGGCCGTCCGTCGCCGTGCGGCCTGCCTGGTCGGCACCGATCCGTCCGAGCAGGACGCTGCGTGCGCCGAGTCCGGCCAGCCAACTCGCCGTGTTCGCGGCGGCTCCGCCGCCCTCGACGCTGATGCGCGCCGGACTGTCGCTGGCCGGGATCAGCGGCCCGGCGAGCCGGGCGACCAGGTCGGTCATGACGTCGCCGAGCAGCACGACGGTCGGCCCGGTCCGGTGCGGTGCCGCAGCAGTCTGATCAGCGGCGTCCGGCCCGGCAGGATGCTGATCGGGAGCGGCGCCGCCGCTGTCGTCTCCGTTCACGCCGGTGCGGTGCCGCTCGCACCGCGCGCCAATTCGGCGGCGATCCGGCCGGCGAGCGCGGCGTTGCGCAGCACCAGCCGCACGTTCGCGCGCAGGCTCTCGCCGGCGGTGTGCCGATGGAAGAAGTCCAGCAGGAACGGGGTGACCGCCTTGCCCGTCACGCCGCTCTCGTCCAGTTGCTCCAACGCCTCCTCGAGCACACGTTCGTGCAGCTCGGCGTCGAGCTGCTGGTCCTCGGGGAGCGGGTTCGCTACGACCATGCCTTGATGCGTGAGTCCGAGCGCGTCGCGGGCTCGGATGACTGCCGCCACCTCGGCCGGCGTGTCGGCGCGCCAGTCGAGGCGATGGCCGGAATCGCTGATGTAGAAGCCCGGGAAGGCGTTCGTTCCATAGCCGACGACCGGCACGTTCAGGCTCTCCAGCCGCTCAAGGGTGGCCGGCACGTCAAGGATCGACTTCACTCCCGAGCACACCACCGCGATCCCGGTGCGGGCCAGCGCCACCAGGTCGGCCGACTCGTCCCAGCTCTCCCGCGCGCCGCGGTGCACGCCGCCGAGCCCGCCGGTGGCGAACAGCCGGATTCCGGCCAGTTCGGCCAGGTGCGCGGTCGCCGCGACCGTCGTCGCCGCGCTGCCTCCCTTCGCCACGACGAAGCCGAGGTCGCGCACGCTCGCCTTCGCCACGTCGTCGCGTTCGGCGATGGCTGCCAGCGCGGCGTCATCCAGCCCGACCCGCGCGACACCGTCCACGACCGCGATCGTCGCCGGGACGGCGCCCGCCGCGCGCACCGCGTCCTCGATGTCGCGGGCGATCCGCAGATTGTCCGGCCGCGGCAAGCCATGGCTGATGATCGTCGACTCCAGCGCGACCACTGCGGCGCCCTGCGCGAGCGCCTGCGCGACCTGCGGTGCGACCTCGATCGCACCGGCACCGGAGGAGTGAGTCAGCCCGCGTACGTCCATGTCGATCATCCTATCTGTCCGACCCGGCCGCTGCTGGCGTAATCGTGCTGATGGCGCAGCCCGCAGCCACGACCCGCAGTGATAATGAAGTGGTGAACGCACAGGGCGACGCTGACGGGACGCGGACCGTAGCCGGAGCGGCTCAGACGCGGGCGGCTCGTCCGGTGACCCGCGGCAAGCCCGGCCGGCGCCCCGGTGGCGCCGACACCCGCCAGGACATCCTCGCCGCGGCGCGCACCGAATTCGCCGCGCACGGCTACGAGAACACCAGCATGCGCGCGATCGCCCGCTGCGCCGGGGTCAACTCCGCGCTGCTGCACCACTACTTCGGCACCAAGGACCAGCTCTTCCTCGCCGCGCTCGATTTCCCGCTGCAACCGCGCGAGCTGATCCACCGCGTCATCGACGGCGATCGCGCGGAAGTAGGCGAGCGGCTGGTCCGGTTCGCGTTCGGGCTGCTTGAGGAAGGGGCATCGCGCGAACGAGTCCTCGCGGTGCTGCGCGCCGCGGCCACCAACGAGCAGATGGCCCGGCTGCTGCGCGGCTTCATGGTGCGTGAGATCGTCGGCCCCATCGCGGCGGCCCTCGACGCGCCGCGCGCCGAACTGCGCGCCGAACTGGTGATGACTCAGGTCGTCGGCCTGATCATGGGGCGCTACGTGCTCGCCGTCGAACCGCTGGCCTCCGCGCCGGTCGAGGAGTTGGTGCCGCTGCTCGCGCCGACCTTGCAGCGTTACCTGGTGAGTTGACCGCCGCGCTGAGTTGACCGCCGCGGTGCGTTGACAGCAGAGCACCGAATCATGAAACTAACCGCATGGTTAATTCCTCGGACGGGCCGGCCCCGGCGCCAGCCGGCGCGACGGCGCAGACCGCGTCCATCCCGGCCGTCGAGATCCGTGACCTGCGTGTCGTGCGCGGCGGTCGTCCGGTCCTCAACGGCGTCGGGCTCACCATCGCCCGCGGCACCGTCACCGGCCTGCTCGGCCCCAGCGGCTGCGGCAAGAGCACCCTGATGCGTGCGATTGTCGGTGTGCAGAAGGTGGCCGGCGGCGAGGTCCGTGTGCTCGGTCGCCCGGCCGGAGATGCCCAGCTACGTCACCGGGTCGGCTACGTGACTCAGGCGCCCTCCGTCTACGCGGATCTGTCCATCGTCGAGAATCTGCGATATTTCGCTGCGATTCTCGGCGTGCCAAACGACGACGTCGAGCGCGTCATCGCGCAGGTCGGGCTGCGGGGCCGCGAGCGTGACCTGGTCTCGCGGCTCTCCGGCGGGCAGCGCGCCCGCGTGTCGCTGGCCGCCGCGCTGCTCGGCGCTCCGCAACTGCTCGTGCTCGACGAGCCGACCGTCGGACTCGATCCGGTGTTGCGGACCGAGCTTTGGGCGCTGTTCCACGTTCTGGCCGCGGCCGGCGCCACCCTGCTGATCTCCAGTCACGTCATGGACGAAGCCACCCGGTGCGGACACCTGCTGCTGATGCGCGACGGCGCGATCATCGCCGACGACACGCCCGAGGCGCTGCTGGCCCGGACCGGCGCGAACGAGATCGAAGCTGCCTTCCTCGACCTCGTCGCGAAGCAAGGTGCTGATACGGCATCCTCGCCCGATCAGTCCGAGCCGGTGAAGGGAGCGTCCCGGTGAACGCCAATACCCGCCGCACGTTTGCCACCGCCCGCCGCGTGCTGGCTCAGCTGCGGCACGATCCGCGCACGATCGCCCTGCTGATCGTCGTGCCCTGCGTCCTGCTGGTGCTGCTCAAGTACGTCTTCGACGCGCAGCCGCGCACCTTCGAGCGCTCCGGCGCGCCGTTGCTGGGCATGTTCCCGCTGATCGTGATGTTCCTGGTCACCTCGGTCGCCACGCTGCGCGAGCGGTCCAGCGGCACCCTGGAGCGGCTGCTGACCATGCCGCTGGCCAAGCTCGACCTGCTCCTGGGCTACGCCCTCGCCTTCGGCGCGTTGGCCCTCATCCAGGCCGCCGTCGCCTTCGGCCTCACCCTTGGACCGCTCGGCCTGAACGTCAGCGGCCCGACCTGGCTGCTGTTCGTGGTCGCGCTCGCGGACGGGGTCCTCGGCACCGCGCTCGGACTGTTCGTCTCGGCGTTCGCCGCGACCGAGTTCCAGGCCGTGCAGTTCCTGCCCGCGTTCATCCTGCCGCAGTTCCTGCTGTGCGGGCTGTTCACGCCGCGCGAGAACATGCAGACCGTGCTGCGCTGGCTCTCCGACGTGATGCCGCTGTCCTACGCGGTCGACGCGATGAATCGACTGACCGCGCAGAGCGGCGTCAGCAGCCTGGTCATCAGGGACCTGATCGTGATCCTCGGCATCACGGTCGTCGCACTCGCGCTGGGCGCCGTCACGCTGCGCCGCCGCACCGCGTGAGCCGCGCTCCCAGCGCCGTAAGCGCCCGGCGAACCGGATTCGCGCCCGCCGCCGGTCAGGACACGGCCAGCCCGACCAGCGCCGCGACGACGCCGAGCGCGGTCGCGCCGAGCAGCGCGCTGACCACGCCGCGGCGCAACACCAGCAGCCACAGCCCGGCCGCCGCGAGCACCGCGAACTGCCACGGTTCGGTCAGCGCCTTCCCGAGCGTGAACGCCGACCCGCCGATGGCCCCGATCGTCGCCGGACCCGCGCCGTCCAGGAACGCCTGGACCGTCCCACTGCCGCGCAGCCGGTCGAAGCGGCTCGCGCCGAACAGGACGAACAAGAAGGACGGCGCGAACGCGATGGCCGCGGCCAGCAGTGCGCCGAGCACCCCGGCCGCGCCGTATCCGACCACAGCGACGGTGTGGACCACCGGGCCGGGTGTGATTTGGCCGAGCGCCACCGCCGTGGTGAATTGAGGGTCCGTCAGGAAGTGGTAGCGGTGCACCGCGTCGGCCTGCATCAGCGGAATGATGACGAATCCGCCGCCGTACGACAGCGCTCCCACCTTGAACGAGGTCCAGATCAGCCCGCCAAGCCCAGCGGCAGTCGGTACCGCGCCCGCGGCGAGCGGCCAGAGTGAAACCTGCGCCGATAACGCGGCCCGTCTACGCCATAACGCTTCCGCGGCGCCGCAGGTGAGCAGCAACAACACGAGGTATGGCCCGAGCAGAATCGCCGCGGCCGCGCCCATCACCAGATAAGCGGTCCATCTGCGCCGCTGCCCCGGACGATGCGCGCGCCGTCGGCTGGCGGGCAGCAGCGTCGCCGCCGCGTTCAAGGCGACCGCAGCCACCGCCGCGCCGGCTCCGGCTGCCGCGCCGCGGACCCACAGCGGCGGATGCCCGGACAAGAACAGCGCCGAGAGCCCGATGATGCTCGCGAGTCCCGGCAGGATGAAGCAGAGCCCGCCGATGATCGCGCCGGGTGCGCCGCGCAGCCGCCACGCGCTCAGGATCGCCAGCTGCGTCGAGGCCGGTCCCGGCAGCAGGTTCGTCGCGGCGATCGCGTCCTCGAACTCGTCCGCGCCGATCCAGCAGCGCTCTTCGACGCACAGCCGCCGCAGCAGCGCGATGTGCGCGGGCGGGCCGCCGAAGCCGATAAGGCCGATCCGCCCCCAAGCGCGCGCGATCGCGAGCAGGCCGACCCGCGCGGCGGTGCGCTGCGTTTTCCCGGCGGCCGCAGCGGGCGCGTGCGACGTCTGCGGATCGGTCAACGCAAGTCCTCGGCGGTGGTCACGAGCAGGGCGGTGTCCTGCGGGGGAGCGGCTAATCACCAGACAATACCGTCGCGCCGCCGCGTCCCGGACCAGTGCGCGTCGCCTTCCGCTCGAGCCCGAGTCACGCCGTCGCGGGCTCGATGCGGGCATAATCTGTGGCGTGAAGAAGCTGATCAACGCGCCCGACACCGTCGTCGCCGACGCGCTCGAGGGGCTGGCGGCCGCGCATCCCTCGCTCGCGGTCGACCTGGAGAACCGCGTGATCTCGCGCGCCGAAGGACCGCGCCAAGGGAAGGTCGGCCTGGTCAGCGGGGGCGGCTCCGGGCACGAGCCGCTGCACGGCGGCTTCGTCGGCTACGGCATGCTCGACGCGGCCTGCCCCGGCGAAGTGTTCACCTCCCCGGTGCCCGACCAGATGCTCACCGCCGCGCGGGCGGTCGACGGCGGCGCGGGCGTGCTGCAGATCGTGAAGAACTACACCGGCGACGTGCTCAACTTCCAAATGGCCGAGGAACTGGCCGGGGACGAGGGCATCGAGGTGCGCTCGGTGCTCGTGAACGACGACGTCGCGGTCGAGGACTCGCTCTACACGGCCGGGCGGCGCGGCACCGGCGCCACCGTGTTCGTCGAGAAGATCGCCGGCGCGCTCGCCGAGCAGGGCGCTGATCTGGCCGCCGTCGCGGCGGTCGCCGAGGAGGTCAACGCGCGCAGCCGCTCGTTCGGTATCGCGCTGAGCGCCGCGACGACGCCGGCCTCCGGCCGCCCCGGCTTCACGCTCGGGGAAGCAGAGATCGAGATCGGTGTCGGCATTCACGGTGAACCGGGACGCCGCCGCGGCCCGATCGCTTCCGCCGCGCAGCTGGCGCAGACCGCCCTCGACGCGATCAACGACGACATGCCGCTGAGCGGCGAGGTGCTCGTGATGGTCAACGGCATGGGCGGCACGCCTTTGATCGAGCTCTACATCATCTACCGCGAGGTGCAGCGACTGCTGGCGGCCAAGGGCGTCACGATCGCGCGCAACCTGGTCGGCAACTACATCACCAGCCTGGAGATGCAGGGCTTCTCGCTGACGCTCTGTCGACTCACCGAGCAGTTCACGGAGCTGTGGGACGCGCCGGTGCAGACGCCCGCGCTGCGCTGGGGACGGTAGCCCTTGTCTACGCCACGATCCGAAGCCGCGTTGGACACCGCGTTCTTCACCGCGTGGATCACTCGCGCCGCCGCCGCGATCGAGACGGATCGGGTGTGGCTGAGCGAACTCGACGCCGCGATCGGGGACGGGGACCACGGAACGAACCTGGACCGAGGCTTCGCAGGCGTCATGCGGGTTCTGGACACCACGAGCCCGCGCACGCCGGCTACCGTCCTCTCGCTCACCGGCACCACCTTGATCTCAAAGGTGGGCGGCGCATCAGGACCGCTCTACGGCACCGCGTTCCGCCGCGCAGGTAACGCACTCGGCGACGCCACGGAGATCGACCTGCCCGGCCTCGCCTCCGCCCTCGACGCGGCGCTCGCCGCGATCCGCAAGCTCGGCGCGGCCCGCGACGGCGACAAGACCATGGTCGACGCGCTCGCCCCGGCGGTCGCCGCGCTGAACGAGGCGGCGTCTAACGCAGCGCCGCTGCTCGACGCGCTCTCGGCGATGGTGGACGCGGCGCGGGCGGGAGCCGACGCCACGATCCCGATGCAGGCCTCGAAAGGCCGCGCGAGCTACCTCGGCCCGCGCAGCGTCGGCCACCGGGATCCGGGCGCCGCGTCAACCGTCCTCATCCTCACCGCGCTGCGTGACACCGCCGCGGCGGTCGGATCTGATGTCGGATCGAATGGTTCGGATAGTGACTGATCAGCAGCGGCAACAACAACGGCGACTACGCGCGAGCGGCCAGCCTGCACGGATGGTCGGCTTGGTCCTTGTCTCGCACAGCGCGCGTCTTGCCGAGGGAGCGGCGGAGCTGGCGAGCCAACTTGGCGGCGAAGCACCGGTCGAACCGGCCGGCGGCCTGCCGGAAGGGGGCCTCGGCACGAGCATCGAGCTGATCGAGCGGGCCGTGCGCGCGGCCGATCGCGGCGCCGGGGTGGTCATACTCGCCGATCTCGGCAGCGCGGTGCTCACCGTGAAGCTCCTGCTCGACGACGCGGCCGATCTGCCGGGCCCGATCGTGCTCGCCGACGCGCCGCTGGTCGAGGGCGCGGTCTCGGCGGCCGTCGCGGCTGCCTCGGGAGCCGACTTCGCCGCGGTGCGCGCCGCCGCCGAGGAAGCCCGCGCCTTTCACAAGATCTGACGCCGCGTGAGACCGCCGCAGCGTCGCAGGCTCCGTGTCCGCTCCCGCGTCGCGGTCCCGTCCACCTCACCGTACCCATGCGTGGCATGCTGGGAGCCGTGACCGTGAACGTCGTCCTGCAACCCGCCGCCGATCATCCCGAACTGCTCGCCGCGCCGACCGCGAAGGCCCTCGCCGAGCACGCCGCCGTCCTCGCGCCGGCCGAGATCCAGGTCGGCGCGATCGACCCCGCGCTCGCGGACACCGCCGCGTTCTGCGCCGAGTACGGCGTCGGTCTCGACGAATCCGCCAACTGCGTCGTCGTCGCGGCCAAACGGGCCGGTCAGACCACCTACGCGGCCTGCCTCGTGCTCGCCACCACCCGCGCCGACATCAACGGATTGGCCCGCCGTCACCTCGGCGCCCGCAAGATCTCCTTCGCGCCGATGGATGAGGCGGTCGAGCTCACCGGCATGGAGTACGGCGGCATCACTCCTGTCGGCCTGCCCGCCGACTGGCCGATCCTCATCGACGAGGCGGTCGCGGCCGCGCCCCGCGTCGTGGTCGGCTCCGGCATCCGTGGCTCGAAGCTCTGGCTGCCCGGATCCGCCCTCACCCTGCTGCCCGGCGCTGTCGTCCTGCCAGCCCTCGGCATGATCCCGGGAGCACCGGCCGGTTGATGCCAGGCGCTCGAACCGGCCACGGGGCGCACGGCGCGCTTTTTCAGTGATCTGATACGCCCTTACGTGGCTTGCGCCCGCACTGCATCGTGGGGCGGGGGTGACCATGAATTCGAGTAGTACTGAGGATGAACCCGAGCAGCCGCCGGTTCGTGTGGAGACGCGGAACGGGTTCGTCATCGTGCGCGACGCCCGGGACAGCTCATCGCCGCCGTTGCGCTTCAGCCTGAAAGACTGGGCCGTCTTTCTTGAGGGTGTGCGCCGCGGTGAGTTCGACGTCCCAGCTTACGAGGCATCCGCTGGCACTTTGCCGGAACCTGACCCTCCGCAACGTTGACGAAAAAGAACTCTGATAAGACTATATGTCTCGCCTGAATCGAGTTTTGGCCGACGGTCGCAGGGGA
Source organism: Actinocrinis sp. (assembly GCA_035763685.1). Lineage (GTDB taxonomy): Bacteria > Actinomycetota > Actinomycetes > Streptomycetales > Catenulisporaceae > Actinocrinis. Next base: position 81,350 of record DASUAR010000085.1, read on the forward strand.
GCGCGACCAGTGGGGGTATGAGACGAACATGGAGCGGAAATATGAGCACGCGCGGTGCGCCGCGCACCGGCCGTGGCTACGCAGTTCCAGCTGTCCCGATGTCGACTGTGTCGAGGTTCGGTTCCTGTCGGACGCGGTGCTGATGCGCGATTCCAAAGTCCAGCACGAGCAGTTGCGCTTCAGTTTCGCCGACTGGGGAGATTTTCTGCACCGCCTGAGAACTGAGCCGAACTGCCTGACCGCAGTCGGCACCGGGACTAGGATCGGCACCACCGGGCTGCATACGGCCGGCAGTCAAACGGTCGACGGCGCCCTGGCAAGCGCCGCGGCCGAGGGTGGGGGTTGAACCGCGTGTCCATGCTGCGTCGGATCATTGATATCTCGTCTATCGCCGTGCTGGCGGTGTTGACCTTCGTACTGCCTACGGTAGTCGGTTCCGTGCGCGGCTACGCGATATGCGCGGCCTGCGGCCTCAGCGCGTGCGCGGTCCTCGGCCTCGCAGCCGTCGCCGCGCGCCCGGCTCACGACCGGCTTGGCTCCTTCGCCTCACCCACGGAGTCGTCATCGAGCTGACCGTCGAGTGCTATCGCGGTCTCCACGTTCGCCGCTCTTCGCAGCTTGAGCCAGCGAAACAGGATCCGGAGACCGAATAGAGCCACCGACCCTCCGCCGGCCGATCCCGCGGCCATCCATCTGATCGGAACGGTTTGATGGGCGAGAGTGGCCGCCACCGCCGCGCAAATCGCTAGCAGCGCCGCCGCGGTTGCCAGTATCAGCGTTTGGATGACGGGCGCGCCCAGGAACTGCATGAGATTCGTGAAGGCTTGCTTGTCTTCGAACATCTTGTAGACGAAGCCCAACGGAGTGTGGCGCCAGCGTTCGTTCGCCCTGTCGTCGCGGCTCGGGGCCGGCTCGGGGTCGTCCTCGCTATCGGCCATCGTCGTCGAGTCCTTTCAGCGCGCGGTCAATCAGAGCGGCGGCCTGCGCGCCGAAGACCGCGTGCTGGCCGTGCAGCGAGGAGAAGTACGCCGAGTACCGGTTAGTGAGTTCGTGGTCGTTCTTGGCGGCGCGTGCCGAGTGCGGCGTCTCGTTGAAGACGACTGTTTCGCCCTCCAGCAATTCGGTCAGCGTGAACGGGCTCAACATCGCCGGGTAAACGCTGCGGCCGAACGGGATGACCCCGAGTCGGGCCGGCCCGTCAACGGCATTGTGCGCCAGCACCTGAAGCTGCTCGGCCATCGTCGCCGGGCTGCACATCCGGTTGTAGAGCGCTGCCTCACCTACCAGAATCACGACTTCAGGCGGCTCAGCGAGCGTCAGTACTCCTTGCCGGCGTATCCGCAGCTCGACCTTGCGCGGATCGTCCGCGCCCTCGCCCTGGCCGGCTACGAGTTCTTCGGCGTAGGCCTTGGTCTGCAGCAGGCCGGGCACGAGGGATGGATGAAAGCACTTGATCGCCCTGGCTTGCCGCTCGTAGTCGAGCTGCTTGCCCGCGGCCGGTGAGACGACGCCCTTGAAATCACTCCACCACGACGCGCCGCGTGCCGCACGGGCCAAACCGAGCAGGTGCAGCTCCCGGTCGGCGTCGGCGACCGAATAAAGTGCCAGCAGCGCCTTGAGATCCGTGATGCTCAGGCCCACGACGCCTGCTTCGATGCGGTTGATCTTCGACCAGGACCACTCAAGGGCGGCGGCGACGTCGTTCTGAGTCATCCCCAGCTCCGCGCGAATCTCGATCAACGCGGCACACAGCTGATCGCGAGCGACAGATGGGGTGACATCAGGTATCACGGCTACTCCCGCGTCGTTGGGGCGGCGCGGATCAGCCGCGTCTGCCGCACCTTAGCGCATAGGAGCGGCGTACCGCATAGTGCCAGTTGCGAGCAGCCATAAGGCATTTCCGCACCAATCGCGGCCCTGAGCAGGCGGCACTGTGTCATGTATTGAGTGCTTAGAGTGATCGAAAGAAGCGTGACCGTGCGCTGTGCGGTGCCGTTTGTGGCGCCGCGTAACGCACGGTTGTTCTCCGTGTCACATTGCTTATCGCAGCGCGGGGATCACATCCTCGCCGTACGCCCAGAGTGTCTGCTCGGGCTGATCGTGCATCAGGTACAGCGCGAACTGGCTGACACCCAGCTCGGCCAGCTCGGTGAGGCGGTCGCGGTGCGCGGAGGACGGGCCGAGCAGGCAGAAGCGGTCCACGATCTCGTCCGGGACGAACTCGGTCGACGGATTGCCGGCCCGGCCGTGGTGCGAGTAGTCGTAACCGTCCCGGCCCTTGATGTAGTCGGTCAGCGCCTTGGGAACCGCGCCGTCCGCGCCGTAGCGCGCCACCAGGTCCGCGACGTGGTTGCCCACCATCCCGCCGAACCACCGGGTCTGCTCGCGGGCGTGGTCCAGATCCTCGCCGACGTATGCGGGCGCTGAGACGCAGATCGTGATGCTGTCCGGATCGCGCCCGACCTCCTTCGCCGCCTCGCGCACACTGCCGATCGTCCAGCGCGCGATGTCAGGGTCCGCGCATTGCAGCACGAAGCCGTCCGCCCGCTCGCCGACCAGCTTGAGCGCCTTGGGCCCGTACGCCGCCATCCACATCGGCAGCCGGCCGCCGCGCACCCAGGGGATCTTCACCATCACGCCGTTGAGCTGGGCCTCCCGCCCCTCGGCCAGATCCTTCACCACGCGCATGCACTCGCCGACCGTCGCCAGGCTCTCCGGCTTTCGGCCGATCACCCGCAACGCCGAGTCGCCCCGGCCGATCGCGCAGATGGTGCGGTTGCCGTACATGTCGTTGAGCGTCGCGAACAGGGACGCGAGCACCGACCAGTCCCGGGTGCCCGGATTGGTCACCAGCGGGCCCACGCGCAACCGCTCGGTCGCGGCGAGGATCCGCGAGTAGATGACGAACGGCTCCTGCCACAGCACCGTGGAGTCGAAGGTCCAGCCGTAGCCGAAGCCCAACTGCTCGGCCTGCCGCATCGTGTCGATCAGCCTGGCGGCCGGGGGATCTGTCTGAAGGACGACGCCGAATTCCACGATTTCCTCCGTCAGATCAGGTACTGGGACAGGCCGCGGCGCACGAACCGGCCGTGGCCCGGCTTGCCGTGGAAGGCGCCGTCGCGGATGACCACGCTGCCGCGCGAGAGCACCGTCTCCACCCGGCCGGTGATCTCCATGCCCTCATACGCCGAGTAATCGACGTTCATGTGGTGCGTCGTGGCGCTGATGGTCTGCTGCGCGTTCGGGTCGTAGACCACGATGTCCGCGTCCGCGCCGGGCGCGATGACGCCCTTGCGGCCGTAGAGCCCGAACATGCGCGCCGCAGTGGTGGAGCACAGCTCGACCCACCGCTCCTTGCTGATCTTTCCGGCGGCGACCCCCTGGAAGATCAGGTCCATGCGATGCTCGACGCCCGGCATTCCGTTCGGGATCTTCGAGAAGTCGCCGCGGCCCAGCTCCTTCTGATCCTTGAAGCAGAACGGGCAGTGGTCCGTGGAGATGACCGACAGATCGTTGGTGCGCAGGCCCTTCCACAGCGACTCGGTGTGCTCGCGCGGCCGCAGCGGCGGGGACGCGACGTACTTGGCGCCCTCGAAGTCCGGCTTGGCCAGATCGTCAAGGGCCAGATACAGGTACTGCGGGCAGGTCTCGGCGAAGACGTTCTGCCCGCAGTCGCGCGCCTCGGTCACCGCGTCAAGGGCCTGCGACGCGGTCAGGTGCACGATGTACAGTGGCGCGCCGGTCACCTTCGCCAGCTGGATCGCGCGGCTGGTGGCCTCGCCCTCCAGTTCCGGCGGGCGGGTCAGGCCGTGGTACACCGGGTCCGTGCGCCCCTGGGCCAGCGCCTGCGCGACCAGCTGGTCGATCGCGATGCCGTTCTCGGCGTGCATCATGATGACCGCGCCGTTGGCCCGGGCCTTCTGCATGGCCAGGAAGATCTCGCCGTCGGTCGAGTAGAACACGCCCGGATAGGCCATGAACATCTTGAAGCTGGTCACCCCGGCCGCGACTGCGGCGTCCATCTCCTTGAGCGCGGCCCCGTTCACGTCCGAGATGATCGCGTGGAAGCCGTAGTCGATCGCGCAGTTGCCGTCCGCCTTGCCGTGCCAGGCCTCGATCCCGGCGAGCAGCGAAGCCCCCTTGCTCTGCACCGCGAAGTCCACGATCGTCGTCGTGCCGCCCCAGGCTGCCGCGATCGTGCCGGTCTCGAAGGTGTCCGAGGCGAAGGTGCCGCCGAACGGCAGCTCCATGTGGGTGTGCACGTCGATGCCGCCGGGGATGACGTACTTCCCGGTCGCGTCGATCACCGCGCCGGCGACCGCGCTCCACGAGTCGGCCAACGGGGTGCTGGGAACGGCCAGCGCGACGATGCTCTCGCCGTCCACGAGCACGTCGGCGAGCGCCGAGCCGGTCGCGGACACCACCGTGCCGCCGCGAATCAGGATGCTCATTTCAGCTCCCCTCCCGTCAGGCCTCGGTCAGCGGGCCGTAGGTGTCCGGACGCCGGTCCCGGTAGAAGGCCCACAGGTCGCGGACCTCCTGGAGCCGGTCCATGTCCAGGTCGCGGACGATGACCTCCTCCTCGGTGTCCGACGCGGCCTCGCCGACCAGCTGCCCGCGCGGATCCACGAAGTAGGTCTGGCCGTAGAAGTCGTTGTCGCCCAGGGGCTCGACGCCGACCCGATTGATCGCGCCGACGAAGTACTCGTTGGCGACCGCGGCGGCCGGCTGCTCCAGGCGCCAGAGGTACTGTGACAGGCCCCTGCTGGTCGCCGACGGGTTGAATACGATGCGCGCGCCGGCCAGGCCGAGCGCTCGCCAGCCCTCCGGGAAGTGCCGCTCGTAGCAGATGTACACCCCGATCCGGCCGACCGCGGTGTCGAAGATCGGGTAGCCGAGGTTGCCGGGCCGGAAGTAGAACTTCTCCCAGAACCCGCGCACCTGCGGGATGTGGTTCTTGCGGTGCTTGCCGAGGTAGCTGCCGTCCGCGTCGATCACGGCCGCGGTGTTGTAGTAGACGCCGGGCTGTTCGTGCTCGTACATCGGCACGACCAGCACCACGCCGTTCTCCCGGGCCACCTCCTGCATCAGCCGGGTGGTCGGGCCGTCCGGGATCGCCTCGGTGTAGGAGAAGTATTCGGGTTCTTGGACCTGGCAGAAGTAGGGGCCGTAGAACAGCTCCTGGAGGCAGACGACCTGCGCGCCCTGCGCCGCGGCCGCCCGCACGTGCGCCACCGCGTTCTCGATCATGGTCTTCTTCTCGCCGGTCCACTTCTGCTGGACCAGCGCCGCCCGCACGATCTCTGACACCCTCACCACGCCCTTCGATACAGTCCGCACTCATTACATGAAAAGCTCGTCACCGCTGCGCCGCCACCGCGGGCCGCGCCGGGACCCCGGCCCGTCCCGGAATGGCCGCGAGTGCCAGATAGAGCACGAGGCCGGCGCCGAAGCCCACCGCCCAGCTGTAGGAGTACAGCGGCTTGAGGAACGGGATCAGGCCGTTAGCCGGGAACGGGCCCGAGGTGCCCGGCGCCGTGTTCGCCCCGCCGACCGCGAGCACCGCGCCCACCACGGTCGCGGCCACCGCCGACCAGTTCCAGCCCGCGGCGAACCAGTACCTGCCGCCGCGCCGGTACAGATCGGCCGGGTCCAGCCGGGTGCGCCGGATGAACCAGTACCCTGCGACCAGCACCCCGGCCACCGCGCCGAGCACGCCGCCGTAGAAGTCCAGCCAGGCGAAGATGTAGACGTGCGGGTCGCTCAGCAGCTTCCACGGCATGAGCAGCACGCCGAGCACCCCGGCGATCAGCCCGCCGACCCGGCGCGAGATCACCTTGGGCGCGAGGTTGGAGAAGTCGTAGGACGGGCTGACCACGTTCGCCGCCACGTTCACCGAGACGGTCGCCACCAGAAGGGTGACCAGTCCGAGCACCACCACGAACGGGTTGGAGAACTTCGCCGCCAGCTGGGTCGGGTCCCAGATCGCCTTGCCGTAGATGATCGCGGTGCCGGAGGAGATCATCACCGCGATCAGCGAGAAGAAGGTCATCGTGGTCGGCAGGCCGATCACCTGTCCCCAGGCCTGGCCGCGCTGCGAGCGGGAGAAGCGGGTGAAGTCCGGCATGTTCAGCGAAAGCGTCGCCCAGAACGCGATCATCGCCATCAGCGAGGGCCAGAACACCGGCCAGAATCGCCCGCCCCAGCCGAGCGTGGCCGGCTGGGAGAGCAGCGCGCCGACGCCGTTGGCGCGGTAGATCACCCAGCCGAGGACGGCGAGGAAGACTACGAGCACGAAGGGCGCGGCCCAGTTCTCGAAGCGGCGCAGCGTGTCCATGCCGCGCCAGATGATCGCCATCTGGATCACCCAGAAGATCGCGAAGGCCAGCCAGAGCGTCCAGGGCTGTCCGAGCACCGAGGAGGCGTTGGTCCACCAGAAGCCGAACAGTTTGCCGGCCACCACGCTGATGCCCTCGCCGCCGATCCAGGTCTGGATGCCGAACCAGCCGCAGGCCACCAGCGCGCGCAGCAGCGCGGCCAGGTTCGCGCCGCGGATGCCGTAGAAGGCGCGGGCGAACACCGGGAACGGGATGCCGTACTTG
>DASUAR010000086.1:0-3979 GCA_035763685.1 Actinocrinis sp.
GATGAAGAAGTGCCGGCCCGGCAGGATCCGCATCTCGAACTCGTCCGCGGTGTGCCGCGACCACTCGCTCATCTCCACCGGCGCCACCAGCGGGTCCTCCCGGCCCGCGAACACGTGGATCGGCACCGGCATCGGCTGCTGTTCGCGCGGCGGCACTGTGGCGCACAACACCAGGTCGTCCCGTGCGATCGGCAGCAGGGTGCTGAGCCACTCGGGGTGCCGCAGCACCGCGTCGGGGATCCCGCCGAGCGCGCTGAGGACGTCGACGAGTTCGGCGTCGGGGGCGTCCACGTCACCGATTCTCGGCGGCGCCAGGTGCGGCGCGCGATAGGCGGCCAGCAGCAGCGCCTTCGGCAGCGGCGCGCCGCGTTCGAATCTGCGCAGCGCCAGGCTGAACGCGATCAGCGCGCCCATGCTGTGCCCGAAGAACAGATGCGGTTCGCCGAGTTCCGCGTCCAGCTCCCAGTCCAGGTCCTCGGTCAGCTCGTCCAGGTCGGTGAACCGCTGCTCGGACATGCGCCCTTCGCGCCCGGGCAAGTGGATCGGCAGGACCCTGACCCGGTCACCGAGCGCGCGCTGCCAGCCCGCATAGGTGGAGGCGCCGCCGCCGGCGTAGGGGAAGCAGAACATCCGCAGCCCGGTCGCCGGCGCACCGGGGCGCGGCGCGGAAAGGTAACGGGTCATCGTGCTCCTCCTCATCCTGCTGTCCTGAGGGTGGATCAGGCCGCCGCTGGCAGAACCCTGATCCCGGTGTCGGGGATCGCGCGGTCCGGGGTCGTCCCCGTGTCCGTACCGGTACCGGCACCGGCGCCGGCACTCGCGTTGGCCGCGGCCGCCGCGGCGGCGGTCCGGACCAGGATCCGCTCGCGCAACTCCGGCTTGCGGTTGCGCAGCATCTGCCGCCACTGCTCGGGCGAGAAGCTGGCCGGCTCGGTGGTGTCGATGAAGTCGCGGATCACGTTCAGGAACCGCTGCGGCTCCGTGTGGAAGGGGAAGTGGCCGGTGTTCGGGAACAGTTCGAGCCGGCTGCCCGGCATCGCGACATGCGCGAGCCCGGCGTGCAGGGCCGGCAGGATCGGGTCCTTGTCGCCCCAGACCAGCATGGTCGGCATGCCCTCGGTCAGATAGCAGCGGTCCATCAGCGTGCCGACCTGCCCGCGCCAGTCCACCACCGCGCGCAGGGTCCTGATGAAGGCGGCGCGAGCAGTCGCGTCCGGCAGCGCGTCGACCACACGCAGCACATCCGGGCCGTCGATGCCCAGCCGGGTGCCGCTCATCTGCAACAGCTTCACCAGCCAGCCGATCTGCGTGCGCATACCGGGCAGATTGAGCGCGGCGAGCACCAGGTCGGCGCCGGGCAGCGAGGCCGCGCGCAGCAGCGGGGTGACCTGCCGGCCGACTCCGCCGGTGGAGACCAGCACGATCCGCTCGGTACGTTCAGGGTACTGATACGCAAATTGCATGGCGATGCCGCCGCCGAGCGAGTGCCCGACCAGCGTCGCCCGGTCGACGCCGAGCACGGAGAGCAGGTCCCGCATCCCGTTCGCGTAGCCGCCGATCGAGTAGTCGGCCCGCGGCTTGTCCGAGTGCCCGTGCCCGAGCAGGTCCGGCACGATCACCCGGTAGTGCTGCGCGAGCCCCGGGATGACTGAGGCCCACGTGTCCGAGGAATCCCCGATCCCGTGGATCAGGAGGACCGACGGCCCGTTGCCCGCCATCCGGAACGCGCGGCGGTAACCGTGCACTGTGCGGTAGCGCAGTCGGGCGACCGACGCGCCCGCCGGAACGGCGCGCAGCCGTGCCCGGCCGTCTTTCGCCGTCCCCGCCCTGCTGCTGGTTGCCACGACGTTCTCCTTCCTGCCGACCCGCGTGCCGCCAGGTCGGTGCGCGGATAAATCGGCCGGCGGCGCGGAAAGCGCGGACCGGTCACGAGCCGGCCACCCACGGACCGGGAGCCGCATGGCGCTCCCGCGGCCAGGTGGGCCGGTACTGCTCTGCGTCCGGCGCGTCGAGACGGTGCTCCTCGCGCGTCCGGCGGCTGAATAAGAGGACTGTGACGAGCGCCGCCAGCTCCTCGGGATTGGGGGTGCCGCGCACGACGCGCAACACGTCGGTGCAGTAGGCGCCGTCCGGTTGGATCACGGTGCTGCCGACGTCCCCTTGGCGATGCGTCACCGCCAGATCGCTGGAGAGGGTAGTCATGCCGTTGAGCGTCAGCCGGGGCCCTTGCGAGGCGCTTAAGAGGGTGCGCGCAGTGGGATCGGACGCGCTCTTCGAGGGCTGTGACGCACGGGCTGAACGTCTGTGACGCAGGTGACCGAAGCGGCTCTTTATCCGCGATAAGGCGCGGCTCAAGTTCGGACCGCTTCGCTGATGGCAACATCGACAGGAGCGAGGTCTGCGATCGTGACTATCACCGCGGCGAGCGCACCGCCCGGCGGCTCCCTCAGTGCCGCCGCCGCCGGAAACGACGAGGCAGCCTCGGAGAAACCGGTGCTCAGGCTGGACCGAGTCGTCATCCGGTTCGCCGGGGACTCGGGCGACGGCATGCAGCTGACCGGCGACCAGTTCACCGCCCGGACCGCGTCCTTCGGCAACGACCTGTCCACGCTGCCGAACTTCCCGGCCGAGATCCGCGCGCCGGCCGGGACGCTGCCGGGCGTCTCCAGCTTCCAGTTGCACTTCGCGGACCACGACATCCTCACGCCGGGCGACGCGCCGGATGTGCTGGTGGCGATGAATCCGGCGGCCCTGCGCGCGAACATCAGGGACCTGTCGAGTGGTGCGCAGATCCTGGTCAACACCGACGAGTTCACGCCCCGGGCGCTCGATCGGGCCGGTTACGCCGCCGATCCGCTGGAGGACGGCTCGCTGGACGCGTTCACCATCTACCGCGTCCCGCTCACCTCGATGACGGTGACCGCGCTGGCCGACAGCAGCCTGACCCGCAAAGAAGCCGAGCGTTGCGCCAACATGTTCGCGCTCGGGCTGCTCTCCTGGATGTACCACCGGCCGACCGAGGCCACCGAGCGGTTCTTGCAGGCGAAGTTCGCCAAGCGGCCTGAGATCGCGCAGGCCAACATCGCCGTGTTCCGAGCCGGCTGGAACTACGGCGAGACCACCGAGCACTTCGCGGTCTCCTATGAGGTGGCACCGGCGGCTTCGGCCTTCCCGGCCGGCACCTACCGCAACATCTCGGGGAATCTGGCGCTGGCCTATGGCCTGATCGCGGCTTCGCAGCGCTCCGGTTTGCCGCTGTTCCTCGGCGCCTATCCGATCACCCCAGCTTCGGACATCCTTCATGAGCTGTCGAAGCACAAGAACTTCGGCGTGCGCACGTTCCAGGCCGAGGACGAGATCGCGGCCATCGGCGCGGCTCTGGGCGCTTCCTTCGGCGGAGCGCTGGGCGTCACCTCGACATCAGGACCCGGAGTCGCGCTCAAGAGCGAGACCGTGGGTCTGGCCGTGTCGCTGGAGTTGCCGCTGGTGATCTGCGATATCCAGCGCGGCGGGCCGTCCACCGGTCTGCCGACGAAAACCGAGCAATCAGACCTTTTACAGGCCATGTACGGCCGCAACGGTGAGGCACCGGTGCCGATCGTCGCGCCCCGCTCTCCGGCGGACTGCTTCGATGCGGCGTTGGAGGCAGTGCGGATCGCGCTGACGTATCGCACGCCGGTGTTCCTGCTTTCGGATGGTTATCTGGCCAATGGTTCGGAGCCGTGGCACATCCCGGACGTGGAGAAGCTGCCGGATCTGCACGTCGAATTCGCTACTGCGCCGAACCACACCGATGCCAATGGCCAGCCGGTCTTCTGGCCCTTCCTGCGTGATCCGCAGACTTTGGCGCGGCCGTGGGCGATTCCGGGTACGCCGGGGCTTGAGCACCGGATCGGTGGGATTGAGAAGGCGGACGGGACCGGGGAGATCTCTTACGATCCGGCGAATCACGATCTGATGGTGCGTACCCGGCAGGCGA
>DASUAR010000087.1:0-2918 GCA_035763685.1 Actinocrinis sp.
GGTGCACGTCGACCAGTCGCCGATCGGCCGCACCCCGCGGTCCAACCCGGCGACGTACACCGGCGTCTTCGACCACATCCGCCGGCTGTTCGCGGAGACCACCGAGGCGAAGGTGCGCGGCTACCTGCCCGGCCGGTTCTCGTTCAACGTCAAGGGCGGCCGCTGCGAGAACTGCCAGGGCGACGGCACCATCAAGATCGAGATGAACTTCCTGCCGGACGTATACGTACCCTGCGAGGTCTGCCACGGCAAGCGCTACAACGAGCAGACGCTGCAGGTGCATTACAAGGGCAAGACCATCTCCGAGGTGCTGGAGATGCCAGTCGCCGAGGCCAATGAGTTCTTCGAGGCAATCCCCGGCATCGCCCGGCACCTCAGGACGCTCAACGACGTCGGCCTCGGCTACGTCCGCCTCGGCCAGAGCGCGACCACGCTGTCCGGCGGCGAGGCGCAGCGAGTGAAGCTGGCCTCGGAACTACAGCGCCGCTCCACCGGCCGGACCGTGTACGTGCTCGACGAGCCGACCACCGGCCTGCACTTCGAGGACATCCGCAAGCTGCTCGGCGTGCTCGGCCGGCTGGTGGACTCGGGCAACTCGGTGATCGTGATCGAGCACAACCTCGACGTGATCAAGACCGCGGACTGGATCGTGGACATGGGCCCGGAGGGCGGCAACGGTGGCGGCCTGGTGGTCGCCGAGGGCACCCCGGAGCAGGTGGCCAAGAACAAGTCCTCGCACACCGGCCGGTTCTTGAAGGAGATCCTGGCCAGCTGAGACCCCGGCCGGGGCGGTACCCTTGCCGTAGGTAACTTTCTCGCCGCAAGACGACTTAGGCCCCGATGATCTGAACCGCTGCGTACATTCATCCGTTTTTCAGGACACCGTGACAGAGTCGGGCGGCTGGCGTGGATACGCTGTCGCCCGACATCGCTTTTCTCGTGGAGGAATTCACTGATGGCCCTGGAAACCACCGAGCAGCAGACCGCCGAGCTGACCGACGAGCAGACTTGCTGTGGTTCGAGCCACTGTGGTTCTAGTCGCCGGACCCTGCTGCGCGCGGCCGGGGTCGGTGGCGCCGCCGCGGCCATCGGCCTGACCGCGGCGGCCTGCGGCAGCTCGTCCAGCGGCGCCTCGGCCGGCGGCTCGAACAACAACGCCGCGGCCGGCGGCTCCGACGCGGGCTCCGGCGGCAGCGTCCTGGCCACGACCTCGGACATCCCGGTGGACGGCGGCAAGATCGTCAACGCCGACGGCGGCATCGTGATCACCCAGCCGGCCGCCGGCACCTACAAGGCGTTCACCGCGATCTGCACGCATTCGGGCTGCACCGTCGGCTCGGTGTCGGACAACCAGATCACCTGCCCCTGCCACGGCTCCGTGTTCAGCGCCAAGGACGGCTCGGTCATCAGCGGTCCGGCCCCGGCGCCGCTGGCCGCCAAGAACATCAAGGTTTCGGGAACCCAGATCACCCTGGCCTGACGCACGCGCCGCCCCGCGCGCCGGAGCCACTGTTCGGCGCGCGGGGCGGCGTTGTGCCGCAATCACTGCTCGGCACCTGGCTGTCACCTCGGCGCACTAGGGTGGGACTGTGACCGATCCGGCGACCTACCGACCGGGCCCCGGCTCGATCCCCACCCAGCCAGGGGTCTACAAGTTCCGCGATCCACACGGCCGCGTCGTCTATGTCGGCAAGGCCAAGAACCTGCGCTCGCGGCTGTCGAACTACTTCCAGGACCTCGCCGCGCTGCACCCGCGCACCCAGGCGATGGTGACCACCGCGGCCTCAGTCGAGTGGACCGTGGTCAACACCGAGGTCGAGGCGCTCCAGCTGGAATACGCCTGGATCAAGGAGTTCGACCCGCGATTCAACGTCCGCTACCGCGACGACAAGTCCTACCCGAGCCTCGCGGTCACCGTCGGCGAGCAGATCCCGCGCGTCCAGGTGATGCGCGGCCCGAAGCGCAAAGGCGTGCGTTACTTCGGCCCGTACGCGCACGCTTGGGCGATCCGCGAGACCGTGGACGCGCTGCTGCGGGTCTTCCCGATGCGCAGCTGCTCCAACGGCGTATATCGACGCGCGCAGCTCTCCGACCGGCCCTGCCTACTCGGCTACATCGGCAAATGCTCAGCGCCCTGCATCGGCCGGGTCACCGCAGAGGAGCACCGCCGCATCGTCGAAGACTTCTGCGCCTTCCTCGCCGGGCACACCGCCGCGTACACCAGGCGGCTGGAAAACGAGATGAAGCAGGCCGCCGCCGCACTCGAATTCGAGAAGGCCGCCCGGTTGCGCGACGACCTCGCGGCCCTCGAACGGGTCCTGGAACGCAACGCCATCGTCCTCGGCGACGGCACCGACGCGGACGTCATCGGCATCAGCGAGGACGAACTCGAGGCCGCGGTACAGGTCTTCCACGTGCGCGGCGGCCGGGTGCGCGGCCAGCGCGGCTGGGTGGTCGACCGGGTCGAGGAACTGGACACCGGCGGCCTGGTCGAGCACTTCCTCCAGCAGCTCTACGGCGAGCAGTCCGGCGAGGCGGTGCCGCGCCAGATCCTGGTGCCGGCGCTGCCCGAAGACAGCGCCGCGATCGCCGCGTGGCTCACCGCGCTGCGCGCGACCAACGGCGCCTCGTCCCACGCCCCCGGCCAGGTCGACCTGCACGTGCCCCGCCGCGGCGACAAACGAGCCCTCATGGAAACCGTCGAGCGCAACGCGAAGCAGTCCCTCGCCCTGCACAAGACCAAGCGCGCCTCTGACCTGACCACGCGCGGCCAGGCCCTCCAGGACATCGCCGACGCCCTCGGCATGGACCAGGCGCCGCTGCGCATCGAGTGCTACGACATCTCCAACCTCCAGGGCACCAACGTGGTCGCCTCGATGGTGGTCTTCGAGGACGGGCTGCCGCGCAAGTCCGAGTAC
>DASUAR010000088.1:0-14498 GCA_035763685.1 Actinocrinis sp.
GGCCACCCTCACGTCGGTGAGGTCTGCGGCATCGTCGAAGTCCGCCGAAGTGATCGAGCGCACATCGATCTGCGCGCCCTGGCCGAGCGTCACGATGCAGAGAGCCGCAGTGTGCGGGCTCTGGATCCGGGCACGGGCGACACCATCACGCACCGCAGCATCCAGCAGCTCGGCCGTGGCCCACGCCGGAGGCGAGGAGGCAGGCCCGTCCGCTCCATCGAGGCGGACGACGTAGCTGCCCGCCGTCGTTGCGGAATCGTGAACGGGGGCCTTATACCTCCTGAATGTCCACGATCATGCTGTGGAGATCTGGGCACCACGCGGAAAGAGTGTCGACGTCACGGGCGATTTCTTGCCCGAGCGGCGAGGAGAAATCCTGCTCGAGCGAGGCCATGTCGTCCCAGTCGAGCTCGGCGATCATGAAATACGGCTCTGTGCCGCGCCCGGGGCGGGGATTTCGACTGACGGTGTAGCGACGTAGACTCGGCAACTTCTTGGCCAGCGGTACATGAACTTCGAAGTAGTGGCGCTCGAATGCCTCGACATCATTTGGCTGCGGATAGAAGACCATGAAGCGCACCATGGCTAGAGCTTAACGTGGCGCAATGTTGTCGGCAGTACAGCAGCGCAGTACAGCAACGACACCGACGAGCAGTGATGCAGCATGACTCTCCCCGACGCGACTCGGACGGGAATGTCCGGTTACGCGCTACCGGTGCCGCAGTTTCGGGACGAAGAGGTCAGGAGTCGCGCCGCTGGAGTCGAGCAAGGTCGGTTAATGCGCGCCGGGCCGTGGCCAGTCCCTCAGCCCGAGGAGCGAGCACCGTTCAGCGGTCAGGGGCCTGACCGCGGCCCGGCGTCATCACCAGTTCCAGGCCAGCCAAAGCAGCAGGCATACTTGCGCTCCCGTGATCACCCAGAACTTGCGCCACGCCGCCACCGCCCCCAGGACCACCGGCACAATCCACACCCAATCTCGCATGCGAGCGCCGCCATGGTTATCAATGCACGGAGACCAAGTCGCTGCATTGGGGTGAACTGATCAGACGACAGGAGCACAACCGCGACACATCAGCGCTAACCGCCGCTGATGACTGCGATCCTCCAATGTGTAGCCGCACCCGCTTGGAGAGTCCACCGAAGCGTGAAAACGATCGAGAGCGGGACCGTGCCGCCAAGGTAGGTCGCGCCGGCAGCGGAACTCGCGCAGCCGCCACCGACGATCGGGTGTCGCGCGTTCGAATCGCGCCGTGGGCACTGGAGAGCGTCAAACGGCCGGGCGGTCGTCGGCCGGATGTTCGTCGGGCCGATCGGCCGGAATGGGCACACAAGGGATCACCGTGCAGCGGACGAGGCGCACCGTTCCGTCGGAGCTCAGCGACCAGAAGCCGAAGCCGGATTCGAGTTGGCCGTCGAGGCCTGATTCGGGGTGGTCGCGGGCTTCGTCGTAGAGCTGCTTTGCCTGGTCGGCGGTGATGTAGTCGGCGGTGATGCCGGCACGGATGAGGAGATAGGCGTCGTTCACGGGGAGCTCGCGATGGATGGGCGGCCGGATGGGTGAGGGGCCGGGTCGGGCCATGCGAGTTCCGCCCACCAGACTGCGTGGTCCGGGTACCTGCTGTGGCCCCACTTGTCCGACGCGGACGTCACGATCGCGAGGCCGAAGCCGTACTCCTCGGCCTCGGCGGCGCGGTCACGGGCGCGGTCTTCTTGGTGCATGGTTGTCCAGGGATGCATGAGGGGCGAGGGAGGTAAGGGAGGCGACGGGGGCGGGTAGCCGAATGGGCCACCGTCCTTGACCTCGATGCGGAGGCGGCCCGGCGCGAGATCGACGGTGAGCTCGAACTGGCCGCCGCGGGAGGTGGAGTGGCGGATCGCGTTGACGGCGAGCTCTGAGACGATCAGTTCCGCGTCATCGGCGCGTGGGTTGTCGGGCAGCAGCGCGCGGACGGCGAGGCGGGCCACCGCGACCATGCAGGAGAAGCCGGGCAGCGTGATCGAGATGCGCATGGTGGTTGCGGTCCCCCCGCGGGCCGTGGGACTTGCTCTCTAGGGAGCTTCACCCTAGAGAGCTTGCGGCCTCCCTATGGAGCCAGTCAAGCTGTCCACGCCGACATTCGACTCTCCGGCGGGGTGAGACCGATCACCAAGCGCAAATACGAGATCATCGCGGACGATCTGCGGGCGCGAATCATCGACGGCAGGCTGCCTCCCGGCGCGCGCTTCCCGACCCTGGCCGAGATCCAGGAGGACTACGCCGTCGCCGAGGGCACCGCGTTCCGAGCAGCGAAGTTGCTGTTCGACGAGGGTCTCACCGACACCCGGCCGGGCGCGGCGACCCGGGTGCGCGGGCGGCCGGAGGTGATCCGTCTCGTGCGCGCTTGGTACCTCGACCCGCCCTCCGGCTCGCCGTGGCACGCCGAGATGGCGGCGCAGGGGCGCGTTGGAGCGTTCGAGGCGCACTCGGAGACCGCGACCGCTCCGCCTGCGATCGCCGAGCGCCTGGCGATCGCGACGGGCGACTCGGTGGTGCGGACCGCGTACAGGTACACCGCCGATGCCAAGCCGACGTTCATCGCCACCAGCTGGGAACCGCTTGGGCTCACCGGCACCAGCGCCGCGCAGACTCCCGAAGGCGGTCCGTTCGGCGGCTGGGGCATCATCCGGCGGCTCGCCGAGGTCGGCATCACGGTCACCCGCGCGGTGGAGGAGATCGTGCCGCGGACGCTTACCGGGCCCGAGGCGGAAACCCTTGGCCTGCGGGCCGGGATCGCGATCATCGTGATCGAGCGGACGCACTTCGCCGGGGACAAACCGGTGGAGACCGCTGACATGGTGGTCCCACCGCCGTACCGGCCGCGATACGAGATTCCGGTCGAGATGGCGGAGGACGCGGAAGAGATGGGTGTGGAGTGAGTGGGTGAGGGCGCGCGGGTTCTGTCGATCGTCACGCCGATCCTGGACCCACGGCCTGACTACCTGGCGCAGGCCTACGAATCGTTGGCCTCGCAGGAGATGCCGAGCGGTTGGGAGTGGGAATGGGTCGTGCAGGAGGACGGCCGCACCGGCGGGGTAGCCCGGTTGCTGCCGCCGGATCCGCGGGTGCGGGTCGGCACGGGGCGCCCGCACGGTGGAGTGGGCCAGACCCGGAACATGGCATTGGCGCGTTCGCGCGGGGAGTTGGTGAAGGCGTTCGACGGGGACGACGTGATGGGGGAAGGGGTGTTGGAGCGGGATATTCGAGTGTTGAGCGATAGCGGGGACGGGGGTGATGGAGGGGACGGGGTTCAGTGGGCGACGTCGCGGGCGCTGGACTTGTTGCCGGACGGTTCGACAGTCGCGTCGGAGCACGACCCGGAGCCTGGGCGGCTGGAGCCTGGCAGCGTCGCGGATTACTGGCGCTCGCACGGATATCGGCTGCCGGTGCACGGCGTGACGTTGTGTATGCGGCGGTCGTTGCTGGTCGCGCTCGGTGGCTGGATGGGCGTGCCAGGGTCAGACGACACGGGGTTGCTGATCGCGGCGAGTGTCGTGTCGCCCGGCTATTTCCATGACGAGGTAGGGCTCTACTACCGCAAGTGGCCGGGTCAGGTCACGGCGCAGCCGGCGCACACGGAGCCGGATGAGTGGCATGCGCGGATGAGGTTGATTGAGGAGAGAGGCGCGGCACTGGGGCGGATGTGGAGGAAGGGGTGAGGGAAGGGTTAGGAGACGCGGCTGGTGTGGCGGCCGAGGCCGGCGCGGGTCGCGAGCAGCACGTATTTGTCCCCGTCTTCGAGGCGGCGGGCGTGATCCGGTCGCCACTGGTACTCATGGGCGTGCTTCGTGCGGACAGCTATGACCCGCACCTCGCCGGGAACCTCGATGTCGCGCAGTCGCCTACCGATGAGCCCTGATTCGTCGTCGGCTACGAACTCTGCGACGAGGACGACGTGGCGATAGACCGAGAGCGTGCCGAGCACTTCGCGGCCCATGAGCGCCGCGGCGAAGGCTGGGGCAGCGAGGTATGAGACGGATCGCGAGGCCGCGTTGGTGAAAGTGCGGTAGACCTGGGTGGCGAAGTCGTCGTCGAAGAGCCGCAGCACGACGCGCACGTCCGGAGCCAGGGCCCTGGCTTCCAGCGCCGCCTCCAGGTTAGCGGCGTCGTCGCCGGTGAGGGCGAGCACGGCCCGGCACCGGTGGACACGGGCTTTGCGCAGTTGGTCTTCCAGCGGCGCTTCTCCAGTGAGTACCGGCAATTCCATGCCGCGGACCGCGGCGATGCCGCGCGCGGTCGGATCGCGTTCGATGCACACGACCGGGATGCCGATCTGGTGAATCAGGGTCGCGACACGGATGCCGACATTGCCGAGGCCGAAGACGACGACGTGACCACGCACGCCCGCGCTCGGCTGCCGGGCGATGCCGGCCCGGCCGCGCGCGATCACATCCAGCATGATCGCGGTGATCGCCGGGATGAACATGATGCCGCAGAACGTGGTCACCACCTGCGCGACCCGCTGCCACGCGCCTCCGGTCTGGCTCTGCTGTCCGAACACGTCTGGCTGTGCGGCGCCGGCCATGTCAAGCAGCGTGTCGTAGACGGCCCAGGCAAAGTGCTGATTCAGATACCAGACGGTGAAGAAGGACGCGAGGACCGCGACGAATGCGCCGAGGAAGACTCGGCTGAGTTGAGTCGCACCGAGCAGTCGACGCAAGTCGACCAGGCGCCACCGCAGCCGGGAGATCCAGGAAGGCGTGTGCGGACGGACGCCGTCGAGGAAGCGCAGGACGGCACGGGTGCCGGGAGGGGGGATGGGAGAAGGTTCAGGATCGGATGGGAGGGAGGAGGGAGGGTGCGAAGCGGAAGCGATGGGCATGATGGCGATGGCGGGCTCGCGGGTCACGCCGCTGATCCAGGCGGCGGCCGGGCCCGGAGCGTCGGGGAGCAGCCGCATGCGGGTCAGGTCCTGCTTGTCGATGCGGTCGGCGATCGTGCACAGGAAGTCGGCCGACTCGCCCTCCGCGCCGAAGTCCACGCTCACCGACTTGCCGCCGACCTGCACCGAGTTGGGCCGGCGCAGCGCCGCGTTGACGAACGCCGGTGCGGCGGTGGCCGACCGGGAGAGGGCGGCGCAGTTGTTCAGCAGCCGTTCGACGTGCTTTCCGAGGCGCTGGTTGTATATCCGCAGCACCACGCGGATCTGCGGGTTGATCGCTTGGGCGCGCAGCGCGGCGTGGATGTTGGTCTGGTCGTCGCCGTCCACGAGTGCGATGCCGCGCGCCGTGGCCACCTCGGCGGACCTGAGCACTTCCTCGGTGATTGTGGGTACTGCGATGACCGAGTCCCTGCCGAGGATCTTCGTGATCTGTGGCGCGTGGTCCCGGTCCCGGTTCGGCACGATCGCGACGACGGATACCTCGTACAGCTCGGTCAGCTCGGCGACGAGACGGTGCGCGAGTGTGTTGGCGCCGCAGACTATGTAGTCAGGTCCCCGCCCTCGATCTGGCATGATCCCGATGGTAATGGCAGAGCGTGGAGACGGGAGACGGGCAGCCGTCCGCCGGTCAGCTCGTGCTCGCGGTCAGGTGGCTGCTGAGCCATTGCAGCGCGGCGGGCACCTCGGCGTTCCAGGTGTTGAAGTTGTGGCCGCCGGAGGCCCGCACCAGCGTCGACACGCGCATCGGGCTCTTGGCGTCGCGGGCGAACTGCATCGTGGGCCCGTAGTTCGACTCGCCAGTGCGGCTGGTGGTCAGCAGCGCGGCGATCGGCGGGGAGGGAAGGTGCTCTATCCGCCACAGCAGGTCGTTCTGCTGGCGGAACACGGGGTCGCCGCCGTAGAGGTCACCGGTGGTTCCATCCTGCAAGGCGTCGAAGTACCCTGACAGGCTCGCCGCGGCCGAGAACCGGTCGGAGTTGAGCATCGCCAGCTTGAGAGCGCAGTATCCGCCGGTGGAGTCTCCGACCAGCCCCCAGCCCGACGCGTCCTGGCTGACCCGATAGCTGCGCTCCACGGCCGAGGTCACATCGACCGACCAGAACTCGCCGGCCCGCGGGCCGCCTGCGGCCACGTCGGTGCACTCGGTGTCGCGGCCGGAGATGATCATCGGCGACATCATCACCAGCACCATCGGCTTGTCCTGCCCGGCGTTGACGCCGTCGACCAACCGGGCCGGGTATCTCAACAACGTGACGAGCTTGGTGACGTCGCCGGGGTAACCGCTGGACACGATGACCGTCGGAAACAGGGTTTTGCGATAGCTTGCCTGGAAGTACTGCGGCGGCAAGTAGATCAGCGCGTGCGCGGACAGGCCGGTCAGCTGACCGTGGACGGTCACGTCGTCGAGTCTGCCGCCTCGGGCCGGGTCCGCGCCACCGGGGATCGGCAGCGTGCCGTGGCTGTTGACGGTGATGCCCGAACCGTTCTGCGCGGCGCCGAGCGGCGATGGGGCGGAGGCGGCGTAGTGGCCGGTCGTGACGCTCACCAGGTCGCGCCAGGAGCCGTAGAAGCCGAAGTAGTTGTTCGCGGCGGCCAGGACCGTGGCGAGCAGCAGCAACTGCGTGACGGCGAGGGCGCCGACGCGTCCGGCCAGCGAGCGCGCGCCTCGTCCGGCGAGTCTCGGCCAGAAGCGGACCACGGCGACGAACCCTGCGGCGGTCAGCGCCGCGAGCAGGATGAGCAGGGGAAGGCCGGTCAGGCTCATGGCTGTGCTTCCATGACGGTGCTCATGATTGCGGCGCGCCGTTTTGGAGGGTCTGCGCGAGCCAGTCGAGCGTCTGGAGCTCGTCGGCCGGACCTGGCGTGGACATGACCTGAAGCGGCGGGCGAACCGGGCCGAGTATGGCCTGCGGGGGTTCGCCGGTGGCCGCGAACAGCAGGCGGCTCGGCGGCGCGGGATAGTTGCGCAACCACCAGGCGGGGTCGGCCGGCGAGTCCGGTGGGCCGGGACGCTGCCAGCGGCCGAACACGGCGGCTGCCGAGTACCGTCCGGCGTCCTCGAGGGCGAGCGCGACCGCGCAGCCGCCGCCATTGCCCGGACCGCCGCCCATGACGCCCCACGCCGCCGGGCTCAGCCGAACGCGGTAAGAGTCGGCGACTGCGGTACGCAGGTCCTGGCCCCAGAACTGCTCGGCTGACGCGGCGTCCGGCTCGTTAACGCACGGGATGTGACGGTGGTGGTCACCGTGCACTATGACGACCACGGCCTGTGGCGGCCGCTGCTTTCCGGACATGAGGTCGGAGGCGAGGGTGGCGACGCCGGGGTCTGACGTGTCGTCAACGACGATGGCCGGGTAGTAGCGGCGGCCATCGGCGGGTGCGTAGTACTCCGGCGGGAGGAAGACCTGGAGCCCGGCGGTTATGCCGCTGCGCAGTCCGACCAGGGTGGTGTTGACCTCGGTTGCTTTCGGCGAGCCGTTCGGACTCGGCGAGGTCTGGGAAGCCGGGGTCGCGGTCGTGCCGGCTTGCAATTGGGCCGCGTTGACGTCGGACCGTACGACGCCGGAGTCCTTGAGCTGATAACGCTGCGAGCCGACGCCGAACAGGTCACTCCACGACGTATAGAAGCCGAACAGGTCGTTCGTGAGCACGGCGGCGGTGATCAGCAACGCGATCTGAGTGGTGAGCAGCAGCCCGATCCGCCCGGCCGCGGGGCGCACCCCGCGGCCGGCCAGCCTCGGCCAGAGCCAGATCGTCAGACCGCAGGCGGCCAGCGCGAGCAGGCCCAGGGTCACGAGGAAGAGCTTGCTCGTGATGCCCATGGCCGTCAGCCGTTGCTCCAGGCCTCGTAGGCCTCGGTGACCTCGTCGACGTCGCCGTCCATCCGGATCAGCCCGGCCTCGAGCCAGATCGCCCGGTCGCAGATGTCGCGCACAGAGCTGATCGAGTGGCTGACCACGAACACGGTGCCCGCGTTGCGTCGCAGCTCACGGATGCGGTCCTCGCTGCGCCGCTGGAAGCCGGCGTCGCCGGTGGCCAGCGCCTCGTCGATGAGCAGCACGTCGTGCAGCTTGGTGGCGGCGATGGAGAAGCGCAGCCGCGCGGCCTGGCCCGCCGAGTAGGTCTTCATCGGGCGCAGTGAGGTGTTCTGGGACTTCTCGTCGATCCCGGAGAAGTCGATGATCGACTGGTACTTCTCCTTGATCTCGGTCGGATGCAGGCCCATCGCCAGGCAGCCGAGCACGACGTTGCGCTCCCCGCTCAGGTCGTTCATCAGCGCCGCGTTCACGCCGAGCAGGCTCGGCTGTCCGTCGGTGTACACGCCGCCGACCTTCTCGGCCGGCAGCAGGCCCGCGATGGCGCGCAGCAGGGTGGACTTGCCGGAGCCGTTCGAGCCGATCAGGCCGATCGACTCGCCGCGGCGCGCCACGAAGGAGATGCCCTTGATCGCGTGCACGTCGCGCAGCGCGTCGTGCTTGCGCCGGTGGATGATCCGGTTGAGCGCGCCGGTCGCCGCGCCGCGGGTCGCGCCGCTGCCGCCGTAGACCTTGTAGTGCACGTGCAGGTTGTCGACGACGACGGTCGGCGCGTTCTTGGCGGCCTCGGCGCGGCGCTTGGAGCGGCGCTCGACGACCTCGTCGCGGGTCAGCTCCTCGCCGTCGACCACGATGAGGTCGGTCGCGGCGGAGGACGCCTTCTTCTTGTTAGCCACGGCCGTACGTCTCCTCACCGCTCCAGAAGTACAGGTACCCGCCGATCCCTACGGCCAGCGCCCAGAACACCAGCCACAGCCAGGCGTGCGCCGGGACGTACATCGCGTTGGCGTAGTCGGCGGCGGCCTTCGGGTCGGTGGTGGCCGGGACCCGGATCAGCTGGTCGCGGATCACCTGGATGAACATCAGCGGCGGGTTGTGGTCGAGGATCCAGGTAAGCGCGCCGGGCACGTTCGGGTGCTGCGCGACCATCTTCTTGATGCTGTAGAAGACGCCCGAGCCGTAGAGCCAGGTGCGCAGGATGAACGGCAGCAGCTGGCTGGTGTCGGTGAGGATCGCGCCGAAGCGGGCCACGAGCAGCGCCAGGCCGGTGTTGAAGACGAACTGGAGGCCCAGCGCCGGGGCGATCAGCAGCCAGTGCCAGGTGAACGGCTCGCCCTTGGCCAGGGCCACCGCGGCGAGGATCACCATGGCGATGAGCAGTTGCTGGAGCTGGATGATGGTGATCGCGATCGGCAGGCTGGCGCGGGGGAAGTACAGCGCGCGGATCAGGTTGAGGTTGTCGCTGATCGCCCGCGAGCCGTAGAGCATCGCGGTCTGCATGAAGTTGAAGATGAAGACGCCGGTGACCAGGTAGACGATGAAGTCCGGCACGCCGCGGCTGGTACCCAGCAGCACGCCGAAGATCAGGTAGTAGACCGCGACGTTCAGGATCGGGGTCAGCACCTGCCACAGCTGGCCAAGCCGGGAGCCGGAGTAAAGCGCCTGGTTGCGCGCGGTCGCCCAGGTGACGATGAAGTACCGCGCCACCCATAGCCGCCGCGCGTACGCGATAGGGTTCGGGCGCTTGCCGGCCACCGCGAGGCCGTACTTGGCCGCCACGCCCGCGCCGCCGAGCTCGTGGAACTCGGGATCCACCGGGGGCAGGCTCTCGGAGCCGGGATCGGCGCTCGTGCGCTCCGGCTCAGCCGCCACTGTCTGTGTGCCGCTCACTTCGACTCTTCTCGCCCTCATCGCCTAACTAGTCTGACTGACCGGGCCAGCTACCCGGTTGCCTCCGCGCGCCGTCAGATGATGGGCGGCCGGCCCAGTTTGGTCATCCGCCAGACAGTACGCCATCGCATGGGGTGCCGCGGGCCGGCGCTGCCGCGCACGCCTTCGGCGAATCCGGCCAGCCACGGACGCAGCGTCGACAGGTCACGGTTGCGGGCCACGGTCAACGCGAACCAGACCGCCAGGTAGACCGGGACCAGCGGCCACGGCAGGTTGCGTTTGGCCAGCCAGACCCGGTTGCGCGCGACCATCCGGTGGTAGGTCGCGTGCCGGGTCGGGGAGGTCGCCGGGTGGTTCAGCGTCAGGTCCGCGCGGTATTCGATGGTCCAGCCAGCGTCCAGCGCGCGCCACGCCAGGTCGGTCTCCTCGTGGAAGAGGAAGAACTCGCCGGGCAGCAGGCCGACCTGCTCGAGCACTGCGGTACGGGTCGCGTTGGCGCCGCCGAGGAACGTGGTGACCTGTGAGGAATGGTTCGGATCACCTACCCGCACGCGCGGCACGTGCCGCCGCTGGACCGTGCCCGTATCCGGGTCCGTGATGCGG
The DNA here is from genome assembly GCA_035763685.1 of Actinocrinis sp. Classification (GTDB taxonomy): domain Bacteria; phylum Actinomycetota; class Actinomycetes; order Streptomycetales; family Catenulisporaceae; genus Actinocrinis. The sequence goes on from DASUAR010000088.1 coordinate 10,229, forward strand.
AAGGAGACGATGCCGAGGCGCGGCGCGGCGGTGAAGGCGGCGCGGACCTTCTCAGCGACCTGGTCGCCGTCGAGGGAGCCGTCGTCGTCGAGGGTGAGGATCACCTCGGGTCGCTGCTGCGGCGGAAGCTCGAGCAGCACGCGGTAGCCCTCGTTGCGGCCGGCCGGGATGCCGAGGTTCTCCGGCAGGTCCACGGTGCGCGCGTCGCCGAGATCAGGCAGCTGCGAGGCTTTGACCCCGTTGCCGACGACCACGACGTCGATCGGGTCGCCCTGCTGCTTGCCCACCGTGCGGATCAGATCGGCCAGCTCGGCCGGGCGGTTGCCCATCGTGAGGATGACGGCGGCGAGTTTCATCCCTTGAGCCTGCTCGACATGACGATCGAGACGAAGTGCAGGAAGACCATGGCCAGCGCGATCCCGGCCAGGATCGCGACGGCGAGCCGGGTGTAGAACAGGCCGCTGGCTCCTCCCCCGGTGGCCGCGTCCAGGACGCCGGCGAGCAGGACCAGCAGCGAGGTCTCGATGACGACGATCAGCCGGTGCACTTTGACGGCGGAGGCGAGAATTCGGGCCTTGGCGACCTTCGCGGAGCGGGGTACGGACGCGCTCTCGGCGACGGCGGCCAGGCCGGAGCGGGCCCGCGCCACGTCGACCAGGTCGGTTTCCGATTTCACGATCAGCACGCCGACCGCGGCGGCGAGGCCGAGTACCGTCCAGGGCCCGCTGTGCAGGTCGTCGGCGCGGAAGCCGAGGCCGATCAGGAACGCCGCTTCGACGCCGTAGGCGCCGATCCGGTCGAGGTAGACCCCGATGATCGAGGTCTGCTTGCGCCAGCGGGCCAGTTCGCCGTCCACGCAGTCGAGCAAAAGGTAGACCTGGATGAGCAGCGCGCCGAGGAGCGCGCCGACGATGCCCGGGATGAGGAGCACGGCTCCGGCGGCCATCCCGGCCACGATCATCAGATAGGTATAACCGTTCGCTGAGATGGGCGAATTGACGAGGAGTCGGGTGACGCGCAGTGAGATCCAGCGCATGTAGAGCCCGCCGGCCCAGTGTTCGCCGCTTCGCCGCTGCATCTTCTCCGGCGGCTGGACGACGAGTCGCAGCTCATCGAGCGTAGGTGTCGACATAGTCCTTCACCGCGTCACGCAGTTTCGCTTCGGTCAGGTCGAGGTGTTCCAGGATCGTGTAGCGTCCGGGCCTGGTCCGCGGCGCGTACGTTACCGCTTCCACGAACGCGGTGGCATCAATGCCCAGATCGGCGGGAACGGCAGCCAATCCGTGACGCCGTAACGCATCCACGATTTGCCCTGTCCGCTCCGTATCCCCGCGCAGGTGAGACGCAAAGGCCGCGCCGAGGCCGACCTGTTCGCCGTGCTGGCCGTACTTGCCCGGGAACAGCAGCACGAGCGCGTGCGAGATCTCGTGGCAGGCCCCTGAGCTCGGCCGGCTGTTCCCGGCGACGGACATGGCCAGGCCGGAGAGGACCAGCGCTTCGGCCAGCACGGTGAGGAAGGCGGGGTCCTCGATGCTGCCGGGCTGGTGCAGTACCGCCTCGGCGGCGGTACGGGCCATCGCGGCGGCGAGCCCGTCCACCGGTTCGCCGGTCACGTCGTGGGAGAGTTCCCAGTCGGCGAGGGCAGAGAGGTTGGACAGCGCCTCGCCGATCCCCGCGCGCACGAAGACGCCCGGGGCGTCACGCACGAGATCGAGGTCCACGACGATGCCGATCGGGCCGGGCACGCCGTAGGAGCCGCGACCGGCGTCGTTGTCGAGGGTGGAGACCGGCGAGCAGATGCCGTCGTGCGCGAGATTGGTCGCGACCGCGACCATGGGCAGGCCGAGCCTGGCGGCCGCGTACTTGGTGACGTCGATTACCCGCCCGCCGCCGAGTCCGACGATCGTGTCGTAGGACCCGAGCCCGTGGCCTCCGCCGGATCCGGCGGAGGCGCGGATGCGGTCGGCGACGTCCACGGCGTCATCCAGCGTGCCGCCGCGAATCGGGAACCAGCCGGCGTCAGCGGGCAGGTACTCGTGCAGCCGCTCGCGCAACTCGCTGCCCGAGCCTTCGCTGATCACGATGGCCAGCCGACCCGAGGTGGAAATGCGCTGGTCGGCGAGGATCGCGGGCAGCTCGCGGGCGGCCCCGGCACCGATCCGCACCGCCGCGGGACCTGGGATCAGCCGCGTCAGGACGGCCACTGGCCTCGCCCTACGATGCCGCGCGCCTTGGCCAGGTCCTCATGGTTGTCGATCTCGACCCAGTCGACCTCGCCGATCGGCTGTACGTCGACCCGGAAGCCGCGGTCGACCAGTTCTTGGTAGCCGTCCTCGTAGTACAGCTGCGGGTCGCGCTCGAAGGTCGCCCGCAGCGCGTCAGCCAGTTCGGCCCCGGCCTCCGGCTCGATGAGCGTGACGCCGATGTACTCGCCGGTGGCCTCGGCCGGCTCCATGAGCTTGGTGATCCGGCGCACGCCGTCCTCGGCCGACCAGATCACCTTCATCTCCTCGTCGGCCAGCTTCTTGACCGTGTCGAGGGCCAGGATGATCCGCTGCGCCTCGCCACGCGCGCCCAGCAGCGTGCGCTCGACCGAGGCCGGGTGCACGGTGTCGCCGTTGGCCAGGATCACGCCTTCGCTGAGCAGGTCCCGTGCGCACCAGAGCGAGTAAGCGTTATTCCACTCCTCGGCCTTGTCGTTGTGCACGAGATGCAGCGTTACGCCGTACGCGGCTTCGAGCGCCGCCTTCCGCTCATGTACGGCCTCAGCGCGGTAACCAATCACCACCGCCGCGTCAGTGAGGCCGACCTCGGCGAAGTTGGCGAGCGTCAGGTCCATCACCGTGCGATCACCGTCCACGGGCACCAACGCTTTGGGCAGTGCGTCCGTATATGGGCGCAGTCGACGACCCGCCCCGGCGGCGAGGATAAGCCCGATCATGGTTCCTGTTCCGCGTTATTCGATGTAGCCAGCGACTAGTGCGTGCTATGCATCATGGCGCATGCGCCAACCGGCCCACGCGGAGGCCACCATATCCGCGATGTCGTGCTGCGCGGACCACCCGAGCTCGGCCTTGATGCGGTCGGCCGAGGCGATCGAGCGCGCGCCGTCGCCGGGACGCCGCGGCGTGATCTCGGGAACCAGGTCGCTGCCCGTGTGCTCGAGGATCCGGTCGACCAGCTCGCGGACCGAGACGCCTTCGCCACGGCCGATGTTGAGCGTGAGCGCGGCGTGCTCGTCCTGCGCCAGGCGGCGGGCGGCGACGACGTGCGCGCCGGCGATGTCGCTGACGTGGATGTAGTCGCGGATCGCGGTGCCGTCCGGGGTGTCGTAGTCGTCGCCGAAGATCCGCGGCGGCAGCCCGGCCTCGATGCGCTGGAAGACCATGGGCACGATGTTCAGCGCGGTCGGATCGCCGAGTTCGGGTGACGCGGCGCCGGCCACGTTGAAGTAGCGCAGATTGGCGTAGGCGAGAGCGTGCGCGGCGGCGACGTCCCGGATCAGCCACTCGCCGACGAGCTTGGTCTCGCCGTAGGGCGACTGGGGTTCGCACGGCGTTTCCTCGGTGATCAGCGGCACGTCGGGCGAGCCGTAGACCGCGGCCGAGGAGGAGAAGACCAGCCGCCGCACTCCGGCCTCGACGATGGCCGCGAGCAGGGTGCGCAGGCCGCCGACGTTCTCCTCGTAGTACCAGAGCGGTTTCTCGACGGACTCGCCGACCTGCTTCTTCGCCGCGATGTGCACGACGCCGCTGATCCGGTGCTCGGCGAGCACGCGGTCCACGGTCGCGCGGTCTCGCACCGAGCCGATCTCCAGCGGGACGCCGTCGGGCACTCGGCTCTTGTCGCCGGTGGACAGGTCGTCGAGGACGACCACACGGGCACCGTCAGCGAGCAGTGCGCGCACCACGTGCGAACCGATGAATCCGGCGCCTCCGGTTACCAGCCATGTCATGCTCTCGACCCTATCCGAGCGGCCGCGACCGTCCGGCGATGATCGCGTAATACGTCTGTGACAGATCTGTCTCGCCCAGCTGGACAACCCGCCGCCCCCGCATGTCCCGTTCGACTGGACATCGTGTCTTCCCCTCCCGCTTACCGCCGGCCGCCGTGCCGCTTTTCCTTAATGAAACCGCCGCGATGACATCTCCGCGACGCGGCTTTCGTGCAGCGGCGAGTCTCGTTCTCTGATTCGCTCGACCACAGACGTCCTTGCCCGCTGGATGTCTCGCGATAGCTTCGCCGACGGCGGATGAGGGTAACGCGAGAC
>DASUAR010000089.1:0-14812 GCA_035763685.1 Actinocrinis sp.
GGCCGGTCTTCCGAAAAGGAGTAGCTGTGACTACTGACTCTGCCATGGTGCCACGCGCCGCAGCGGATCCGAGGCGCTGGTGGATCCTCGTCATCGTGTCCTTCGCACAGTTCGTACTCGCCATCGACGGGTCGATCGTGAACGTGATGGGCCCGCGGCTGAAGGAGGCCATCGGTCTTTCCACCACCGGCCTGCAATGGGTGATGAACATCTACGTGCTGCTGTTCGGCGGGCTGCTGCTGCTCGGCGGGCGGCTCGCGGACGTGATCGGCCGCAAGCAGATCTTCCTGATCGGCCTGCTGGTGTTCACCGCGGCCTCGTTCGCGGCCGGTCTCTCGCACACCGAGTCCGAGCTGCTGGTGGCGCGCGCGGTGCAGGGCCTGGCCGCCGCGGCGCTGTCCCCGGCCTCGCTGTCGATCGTGGTGACGGTCTTCCCGGATCCGAACGAGCGCAAGAAGGCCTTCGGCGTGTGGGGCACGATCATCGGCGTCGGGGCGAGCATGGGCACGCTGCTGGGCGGCGCGATCGCCGACGCCGACTGGCGGTGGGCGTTCTGGCTGAACGTGCCGATCGGCGTGATCGTCGCGGCGGGCACCTTCGCCTGGGTGCACATCCCGCGGCCGAGCGGCAAGCGCCCGTCGACCGACCTGCTCGGCGCGCTCACCGCGACCGGCGGCCTGCTGCTGCTGGTCTACGGGATCATCAACAGCAGCATCCACAGCTGGACCGCGACCGCCACCGTGACCAGCTTCGCCGCTTCCGCGGCGCTCCTGGTCGCCTTCGTGTTCGTCGAGAGCCGCAGCAAGGCACCGCTGGTTCCGCTGCGACTGTTTCGTTCGCGGGCGGTGCTGGCCGGCGGGTTCGGCGAGTTCCTGACCGCGGCGCTGATGATGCCGCTGTTCTTCATGCTGCCGCTCTACATGCAGGAGGTGCAGGGATACAGCCCGCTCAAGACCGGTCTGGCGTGGCTGCCGACCAGCCTCGGCATCATGATCTTCGCGAGCTTCGCGCCGAAGCTGATCATGAAGACCGGCCCGCGCACGATGTACCTGGCCGGAACCGGCGTGCTGGTCGCGGTGGTCGCGCTGGCGATCGGCATCCCGCTGCACGGCGGCTACACGCGCTTCATGCTGCCGCTCTCGGCGCTGTTCGGGCTGGGACTGGTGCTGTGCCTCATCCCAACCCCGATCGTCGGCACGTCTCAGGCCACTGAGCAGGACGCGGGCACGACCTCGGCGCTGCTCAACGCCTCGACGCAGATCGGCGCGGGCTTCGGCATCGCGATCAGCGTCACGGTGCTCAACAGCCGGGTTTCCCACCTGCTGGAGGCGGGTCAGTCGTACCAGACGGCGCTGGTCCACGGCCTGAGCCGCGCATTCATCGTGCTAGCGGTGTTCCTCGGTCTGAGCATGCTCAACGGCTTCTTCACCTTCCGCGGCCTCGGCGGCTCGCCGCAGGGCGCCCCGGACGCGGGCCAGGCAGAGGGCGCCGTCGTCGCGGCAGCCGATGCCGCCCTCGAAATCGGCTGACCGCCCTCCCCTCCGGTCGCCGAACAAAAGGCCGCCGGCCGTCCGCTCCCCCCGGACGCCGGCGGCCTTCGCCTTGGTCGCGCTGCTCACCGGCTTCGCGGCCGCTCCCCGGCTCCGCTTGACCGGTCCAGTGCCGTAGATCACCGTTAAACGATCGACTCGCGGTGCTCCAGCGGCTAGTGTCGTCCGCGCGTTTGCAAAAGGTCTGAGACGAGCACACTTGGCGCGGAACCGGGGGATGCCAGGTTGATACGGATTCGCCTTACCCCAGATGACTACAGGCGGTTGCGGGTTCTTGACACGCCCGACTTCGGATACGAGCTCGCGCTGGGCGGGGCGCAACTGGCCGACCTGCCCTCGGACCGAAGGCTGCAGGGGTGGCGGCTGGAGGTCACCCGCGGCTGGAACCCCGAGCACAACAGACTGTTCGACCTCTACACGCGCCTCTACATCCCGGCCTTCTTCGACCGGATCGCCCGCGCGACACACTCGGAGATCGACCCCGAGGCGGCGCCGGCCCTCGCTCATCTGCGCGACCTGGCCCGATCCGGCGCCTTGACCCCGTTCACCCGCGCGCTCGCGGACGGACACTTCAGCGCGGTGAACAGGCTGAACCACATACTCACCGACCTCCGCGCCCGGGCCCTGGATCCGTACCGTCGAAGGATCACCTCGCTCGTCGCCACCGCGTCGGCCAGGGCCGGAGTCCGCGCCGCGATCGGCGGCACCGACGCGATGCTCAACTCCCTGCACCCGTCGATCCGCTGGGACGGCCGAGAGTTGCACCTGAACACCCGCGTCACCGCCGTCGAATCCCTCGACGGACGGCCCTTGATCTTCCAGCCCACAGCGTTGGCGACCAGGCTCATGTTCGATCCGCTGGCCGACTCGGTGAGCGTCATCTACCCGGCCACCGCCGGCCCGATCACGCGCGACCCCGAACTGCACGTCCCGGCCCAGGCCTTGGTCTCGCTGCTGGGCGCCACAAGGGCTTCGGCGCTGGTCGCCGTGGTCAGGACGCCGGCCGTGACCACCGGACGGCTCGCCGCGACCCTCGGCGTATCCGTCGCGGCCGCCTCGCGGCACGCCTCCGTCCTGCGCGAGTCCGGCCTCATCGCCACCGTCCGCGATGGCCAGACGGTCCACCACGCCCCGACCAGGCTCGGCGAGGACATGGTGCACGGATCAACCGCCGAGGACCAACCGGCGCTCGGCGTGGTGCGGCTTTCCCGAGCGTGACGGATCAGCTGGCTTTCCGGATGCCATCGGACGAGGGCTGCCACAGCTCGACGCCGTGATCACCCTGCGTTTCAAGGTGCGCTGTCTCGTCGTCGGCGCGAAGAGGGATGTCATCGAATCTGCTTTCTGTCGTGGAGAAGGAGTTGCGCAGAACAGGGAAGAAGCGTTGAGCCAGCCCGAAACAAAGAGATTTTCGGCAGGCGTACACAGCTCAGAAATGGCTGTGGACCGCCAGAAGCCTGACGCGCCGTACAGCGGCGTGGTCCAAACCGTCAGTCGAATGGGGCCAAGGCAGGCCGGCAGATGGAGCGGGAGGGGTCGGCTTTCGCGGAACCCTCCCGGTCAGGAAATCTTTCGCTACTCATCTTCCGCCCCGTCGGACTATCCGGACCAAGGGCTGCCTCGATGCACCCTCGGCTATGCGGCTCAACGCTCGACACGTTGGACCTCCTTCGGCGACCGGCGACCCGCCGGCGCGACCGAAGACGCGGTCAACGATCGTCTGCGAGCAGTCGAACGGCCAGGCTTTTGCACGAGGGTGCAAAAGGTCTGAGACGAAGGCAGGGCGCGGGGGTGCCGGGTTGATGAGCTTTCGCAGACAAAACCCGCGCCGGCCCGGGAGATCCGAGCCGACGCGGGTTGCAGGCGAGCGGGACGCGCTTCCGGGCATGGCCAGTTCGCCTTCACGCCGAGCGCGGAGAGCAAATGCGCGCGGTGGCGCGCAGCAGGGTGGTACCGCGATGTGCACGGCAGCGACGACGTGTCCGGATATGTTGAGGTCGACCGGCACATGTGGTCGCCCGACGCCCTTGGACCGCGCGGTCTCCGGCAGTTCCCTGATGAAGTTCTGTTCGCCGAGTTCCGCGGTGTGTCCCGTCACCGATGCGGGGAAAGTCCGGTCAACCGCGCGATGGTGCTGCGCGCGACCGGTCCGTGTTCGAGGACTGCGCGCAGTACCGAACCTGCGCTCGCGCCTCGGCGGTAGCTGGGATCCCGACGATTCATGCGGCCTGCCTCCGACTGTCGCTGCGACGCCGACACGGTCGGCGGGCCGAAGCACGCAAGCCTCGGACCGCCTAATAAGGAGGCGAACAGATCGCAGCGCACTGACGCCGAAAGTCGACGTAGCGCCGCGAGGTGAGTCCGGCAGCCTGGGAGACCATGCCCACGACGCTAGCAGGCGTCTAAAGCACTGCCTTGACGCGCAGCTCAGACGCTCAATAAGCGAGACAGCCGGTTACCAAACAATTCGGCGTGCGGAACGGATTGGCACTGAGAACAACTCGGGATGCGAATTAATTCGTCCCGCTGGCGTGCGCGGCGGTCAGTCGCTCAGCACCTTCGTGTTCAGCAGGGCTTTGACAGCGCTGCGGCTGCGTTGCCGCCCGAGCGCGGCTCGCGGGGCTTCGCGCAGCAACGCCGCACCCCAGTAGGCCACTGAGGCGGGCAGCGCGTGCCGGCGCCGGTAGAGCTTGACCCGATTGCTCATCAGCAGCGTCCACAACTCGGGGGAAACCCCCGATTCACCGCCGATGTGCATTGCCGTCGCCTTCGGCGCGAGCCGGGTGAGGAAGCCGCGGTCCCTGGCCCGCAAGGCGAATTCCGTCTCCTCCGAGTAGAGGAAGAAGGATTCGTCCCAGGAGCCGCAGGCTTCGAGGCAGGCCGCCGAGATCAGCATGATCGCGCCGGTCGCCCAGTCCACGACCGCAGGACGCTGATAAGAAGACTCGTCCATGACCAGCTCGCCGAGCGGCGCGAACCGGCCGGCCCGCGCACCGAGCGTCGCCTCGCCGAGGGCCCGCAGCAGGGTCGGCTCGCGGCGCAACGAGTGCGCGAGATTGCCCTGCTCGTCCACGATGCGCGGAACCACGATGCCGGTGCGCGGCCCCGGGCCGGCGCCCGCCGGTGCCGAACCGTCGATGAACTCGTACATCGCCGCGATGGCGCCCTCGTGCAGGCGGATATCCGGATTCAGCACCAGCGCCGCGTCGTATTTCTCGGATTGCGCCAGCGCCGCGTTGATGCCGCCCGCGTAGCCGAGATTTCCGCCGGTGTTCACGATCCGGCAGCGCAGCTCGGAATTCTCGTTCGCCCATCGCTCGACCCGCGCGACGGTGTCGTCGGCGGAATCGTTGTCCGCGACCACCAAGTGCCAGTCCAGGCCCTGCAGCCCAGCGCGCAGCGACGCGAGCAGGCCGTCGATCACCTTCGCGCTGTTCCAGGCGACCACCAGGACCGCGATTTCCGGCATGCGCCGCTCCCCCTATTTCCGTTCCGTCGCCGTGGCCGCCGCCGCGCGGCTGCTCTCATCCCGCAGCCAGGTGGTGAAATCCCCGGCCTTGACCGCCCGCCGGGCACGCGACCTTGCGATCGCCGTCACGATCACGAACCACGCCAACCGCGGACCGTTGCGCAGCGGCGCCTCACGAAGCAGATCCCTGAGATCCGCCTTGCTGGTGCGCGACCCCGGCAGCTGCGTCTCGTGGGCCGCCTGTGTGGTGACCGTCATCGAGCGCACCCGCCGGCGCAGGAGATCTCCAAGCGTACGCGGCGGGTACACTACAACCCGCGCATGCTCGACTACGCTGCGTTCCTCCGGTGTGAAGGAGAGCGACGCCGCGAGATCATCGCCCATCAGTTCCGGCAGCGCGGCGATCCGGGCGTGACCTTCGGCGGACAACGCGATCACGCCGCGCCCGAAGAGTCCTTGCCGCACCACCGGTAGCCGCTCCCAGATCTGGTAGTACCACCGCACCGTCCACGGACAACCGCCCAGCGGCGTGATCCGCGTTGGTGCCGCAGCGTGAACACCAGGCTGCGAAACCGCGCTGGCCAGCGACAACACGGCGTCAGTTGTTAACTCAACGTCAGCATCTACATACAGCCGTGGAAATCCGGTCACGTGCTCGTCACCGAGGCGCAGGGCGCGGTACTTGTTCGGCACCGGCGTCTCGATAACCCGCACATTCGGGTGGTTTGCGGCTACTTCCGCCGTCTCGTCGCTGCAACCGTTGGCCACCACAACGATTTCCAAGCCATCTGCCTGGTCAGACGACTCCGACAGGCTGTCGGCAACCAGACCCGAAAGGAGTCGTCCCAGCACCGCGGCCTCGTTGTGTGCGGGCACTACCACGCTTATCACAGAAGGCAGTATCAGTGGCGCGTCATGGCTTGTCCACGCGTTGCCGAAAATCACCGTGTGCTAGCCGGTCGGCTCCGGCGCGTGTCCGGATGCGGCGCGCGCCCGCAAAGCTGCGGGGAACTTCTGGTCAATTTGCGGTGGGGACTACGAATTCTGTTCGATCACGCTATGTTGGGCATCGCCGAACCCGAGACCCAGGTTCGGAATGGGTGGTGGGAACTGACAGGGCTTGCCGGCGCAGTGTCTCTGGCGACTACGGGCGGCGGATGCCCGAACCAAGGTGTGGGGGGGATTGACCGGTGACGGTCCTGAACGTTTTGACGTCCGAGCGAAGAACCAGCCGGGACGTGCGTACCAGGCGCTATGAGCGCACCAGGGTTTATTTGCGGACCCTGCTTTTCGCGGACGCGGTCGCGGCGCTGGTGGGGGCGCTGGTGGCCTACGTGCTGCATCCTGACGGCAGCGACTCGGCGAATTTGTCCATATTCCCGCTGCGGCTCGCCGTGGCGCTGATGCCGCTGTTCTGGGCGCTGGCCCTGTGGCTGCAACGCGCGTACGACCGACGGCGGGTCGGCATGGACGCGGAGCTCGGCCGTAAGGTGCTCGGCGCGTCCGGACTGCTGGCCGCCGGGCTGGCGGCCAGCGCGCTGCTGGTGGACAGCATGTCGTTGTTCCGTCAGGTGATCGTCGCGATCCCGCTGGCCGCGGCGCTGACCCCGATCGCCCGCGCGGCGGCTCGGGCCGGTTTGTCCCGGGCCGGGCTGAATCTGGAGCAACGCAAGGTTCTGCTGGTCGGGCACGCCCGGTCGGTGGCCGGATTCGCGGCTCAGGTGCGGCCGAACCGGGCGCCCTGGCTTCGCATCGTCGGCGCCTGCCTGGTCGGTCCCACCGAGCCCGAGGATGAAGAGAACCTGGCGATCAGCGTCCAGGGGGACCTCAGCTCGGTGATCGAGACCGCGACGGCGATGGAGTGCGACGCGGTGGTCGTGCTCAACTGCCCGGAGGTGGACGGCCCGGCGCTGCGCGAGCTGTCCTGGCGGCTGCACGATCAGGGCATCGACCTGGCGATCGTGCCGGTGCTCGTGGGCGTCGCCGCCGAGCGGATCCTGGTGGACAACGTCGACGGCCTGCCCCTGATGCACATCCGCGCGCCGATCCTGGCCGGCCCGGCGCGCGCCGTCATGGAGGGGGTCGAGCGCGCGATCGCGGCCGTCGCCCTGCTGCTGCTCTCGCCGCTGATGCTGGCGCTCGCCGTCACGGTGCGGGTCACCAGCGCGGGTCCGGCCTTCTTCCGCCAGGTGCGGGTGGGGCGCAACGGCGCCGAGTTCGTGTGCCTGAAGTTCCGCACGATGGTCGCCGACGCGGAGCGGTTGCGCGAGCAACTCGAGCACCTGAACGAGAAGAGCGACGGCGTGCTGTTCAAGATCCGGCGGGACCCGCGGATCACCAAAGTGGGCCGGATCCTGCGCAAGTGCTCGCTGGACGAGCTACCGCAGCTGATCAATGTGCTGCGCGGCGAGATGTCCCTGGTGGGCCCGCGCCCGCCGCTGCCCGAAGAGGTCGCGCAGTACACCGACGAGGTGCGCCACCGGCTGGCGGTCAAGCCCGGGATCACCGGGCTGTGGCAGGTCAGCGGCCGCTCGATGCTGTCCTGGGACGAGTCGGTGCGCCTTGACCTGAGCTACGTGGAGAACTGGTCGCCGCAGCTGGACGCCAAGATACTGCTGCGCACCACCTCGGCCGTGCTGCGCGGCACCGGCGCGTTCTGACACTGAAGAGCTGTTCCAGAATCCTTGGGGGGAAAGCTAGTGACCCGTTCCACCGAACAAGCCGGCCCGCCACCGGAGCCGCTTGGGGTCGCCGTGATCGGCGCCGGCTACTGGGGCCCGAACCTGGTGCGCAACTTCCAGGCCTCGTCCTCGTTCCGGCTGCGCTGGCTGTGCGACCTGGACGTCAACCGGGCGCGCAAGGTGCTCGGCAACTACTCGACGGTAGAGAGCACCGCCGACTACGCGAAGGTGCTGGCGGACGAGAGCGTCACCGCGGTGGCGATCGCCACGCCCGCGGCCACGCACAAGGAACTCGCCCTCGCCGCGCTCGAAGCCGGCAAGCACGTGCTGATCGAGAAGCCGCTCGCCGCGACCTACGCCGACGGCAAGATCCTGGTCGAGGAGGCCGAGCGGCGCGGGCTGACCCTGATGTGCGACCACACCTACTGCTACACGCCCGCGGTCACCAAGATCAGGGAGCTGATTCACGAGGGCTCCCTCGGCGAGCTGCACTTCTTCGACTCGGTGCGGATCAACCTCGGCCTGGTGCAGCGCGACGTGGACGTGCTGTGGGACCTGGCCCCGCACGACCTGTCGATCCTGGACTCGGTGCTGCCCGAAGGCGTCGAGCCGGAGGCGGTCGCGGCGCACGGCGCGGACCCGATCGGCGCAGGGCGCGCCTGCGTCGCGTATCTGACGCTGCGCCTGACCGGCGGCGCGATCGCGCACGTGCACGTCAACTGGCTCTCGCCGACCAAGGTGCGCACCACGATCATCGGCGGTTCGAAGCGGACGCTGGTGTGGGACGATCTGAACCCCGCGCAGCGCGTCGCGGTCTTCGACCGGGGCGTGGACCTGGCCAATGTCAGCGAGATCGGCGCCGAGGCGCGGCGGGAGATGCAGATCTCGTACCGAGCCGGCGACATGACCGCTCCGGCGCTGCTGGAGCGCGAGGCGCTGGGCGCGATGGTCGAGGAGTACGCCGCCGCGATCCGCACCGGACGCCGGCCGCTGACCGACGGCCGCGCGGGTCTGCGGGTGCTTGACGTGTTGGAAGCCGCCTCGCGCAGCCTGGAGTTCCAGGGCGCCGTGATCGGCCTCAAAGGGTGGGAGTAGAACAGCGTGACCGTGACACAGCAAGAAGCGCTCGGCCGGGTCCTGGTGACCGGCGGCGCGGGCACGATCGGCTCGAACCTGGTGGACCTGCTGGTGCGGGAGGGCGCCACCGAGATCCGGGTGCTGGACGACTTCACCCGCGGCCGCCGGGAGAACCTGGCCTGGGCCATGGAGAACGGCGCGGCGTACCACAGCTCGGTGCGGGTGATCGAGGGCGACATCCGGGACGCGAAGCTGGTCCACGAGTCGACTCAGGGCGCTGACCTGGTCTTCCACCTGGCCGCCATCCGGATCACCCGGTGCGCGCAGGAGCCGCGCGTGGCCAACGAGGTCCTGGTCGACGGCACGTTCAACGTGCTCGAGGCCGCGGCGGCCTGCGGCGTGCGCAAGGTGATCGCCTCGTCCTCGGCCTCGGTGTACGGGCTCGCCGAGTCCTTCCCGACCGCCGAGAACCACCACCCCTACAACAACGACACCTTCTACGGCGCGGCCAAGGCCTTCAACGAGGGCATGCTGCGCAGCTTCCACGCGATGTACGGGCTCGACTACCTCGCGCTGCGGTACTTCAACGTGTACGGCCCGCGGATGGACGCGCACGGCAAGTACACCGAGGTGCTGATCCGCTGGATGGAGCGGATCGAGGCCGGCCAGCCGCCGCTGATCTTCGGCGACGGCGAGCAGACGATGGACTTCGTGGACGTGCGGGACATCGCGCGGGCTAACCTGCTGGCCGCCCGCTCCCCGCTCACCGACGAGGTCTTCAACGTGGCCCGCGGCGAGGAGACCAGCCTCAAGGAACTGGCCGCCGCGCTGCTGCGCGCCATGGACGCGGACGGCCTGGGAGTCGAGCACGGCCCCGAGCGCGCGGTCAACGGCGTGACCCGGCGGCTGGCCGACATCTCGGCGGCCGAGCAGAAGCTGGGCTTCCGGGCCGAGATCGGTTTGGATCAGGGCCTGCGCGATCTGGTCGAGTGGTGGCGGGCACAGCGATCATCGGAAACACAGCGATCATCGGAAGCACACTGATGGCCGGCGCAGCGGCGGGCGACCGCATCCCGGTGATGATCCCCTGGCTGGGCAAGGCCGAGGCCGACGCCGCGGCCGAGGCGGTGCTGTCCGGCTGGGTCGCGCAGGGGCCGCGGGTCGCGCGCTTCGAGGAGGAGTTCGCGGCGCGGGTCGGTGCGCAGCACGGTGTCGCGGTCAGCTCGTGCACCACGGCGCTGCACCTGGCGCTGGTGGCTTGCGGCATCGGGCCGGGCGACGAGGTGATCGTGCCGTCGTTCTCGTTCATCGCGACGGCCAACGCGGTGCGCTACGTAGGCGCCACCCCGGTTTTCGCCGACGTGGACCTGGAAACCGGCAACCTGACGCCGGAGACGGTCGAGCCGGTGGTCACCGACCGTACCCGCGCCGTGATGCTGGTGCATCAGGGCGGCATGCCCGCCGACGTGGACGCGATGCGCACGCTGTGCATCCGGCACGATCTGGAGCTGGTGGAGGACGCGGCCTGCGCGATCGGCTCGCAGTACCTGGGCAAGCCGGTCGGCGCCGGTTCGGCGATCGCGGCCTGGTCCTTCCACCCGCGCAAGCTGCTGACCACCGGCGAAGGCGGCATGCTGACGCTGGACCGGGCGGACTGGGCGCAACGCCTGCGCCGGCTGCGTGAGCACGCCATGGATCTGTCGGCCGCGGCCCGCCACGCCAGCGCGGGTCCGACGTTCGAGAGCTACCTGGAGACCGGCTTCAACTACCGGATGACGGACATTCAGGCGGCGGTCGGCCTGGTGCAGCTGGAGAAGCTGGACGCCATGGTCGAGCGCCGCCGCCAGCTGGCGGACCGGTACTACGAACTGCTGGCCGGCATCCCGGGGCTGAGCCCGGTGCGCGATCCGCAGTACGGCCGCAGCAACTTCCAGTCGTTCTGGGTGCTGCTCGATCCGGCGCAGTTCCGGGGCGGCAGCCGCGACGCCACGCTGCACCGGCTCGCGGCCGCGGGCGTCTCGGCGCGGCGCGGGATCATGGCCTCACACCTGGAGCCGGCGTATCAGGGAACTGATCACGTTCCGCTGCCGAACACCGAGCGGCTGACCCGCGACTCGCTGATCCTGCCGCTCTTCCACGCGCTGACCGAGGCACAGCAGGAACACGTCGTCGACGTGCTGCGCAAGCCCGCGGACGACGCGGTATAGGGATCACCGCCATGACCACCACCAGCGAATTGCTGATCGTCGGCGCCGGCGGCTTCGCGCGGGAGACCGCGCAGGCCGTGGCCGCGATCAACGCCGTGCGGCCGACTTGGCGGCTGCACGGTTTCCTGGACGACGACCCGCTGCTGCACGGGCGGCGGGTCGACGGGCTGCCGGTGATCGGCGGCACGGATCTGGTGTATTCGCTGCCGAACGCGCGCGTGGTCGTGTGCGTCGGCAATCCCCGCAACTACCTCACCCGTGCCCGCATCGTCGAACGGCTCGATCTTCCGGCCGATCGCTATGCCACGGTTCTGCATCCTTCCGCCGATATCTCGGGCGACAGCGTCATCGGCCCCGGTAGCGTGCTTCTCGCTCAGGCGGTGTTGACCGCCGCCGCCACAGTCGGCGCGCACGTCGCCGTCATGCCACACGCGGTTCTCACGCACGACGTGACGGTCGACGACTTCGCGACGATCGCCTCGGGCGTGCGGTTCGGCGGCGGCGTGCGAGTGCAGCGCGGGGCGTATCTCGGTTCCGGGGCGCTGATCCGCGAGCAGGTCAAGATCGGCGCCTGGTCACAGGTCGGCATGGGTTCGGTCGTCCTGCAGGACATCCCGGACGGACAGGTGTGGGTCGGCAACCCCGCACGCAAACTCCGCGACATCGCGGTCGAAATCCCGGAAAGGCTGGCTTAGGCGATGGCTCAGGCAGACCCGATCCCGTTGGTGGATCTCAAATCGGCGCACGCCGAGATCGCCGACGAGGTCGCGGCGGGCTTCGAGAAGGTGCTTGCCACCACCGGCTTCATCGGCGGGCCCGAGGTCGCGGCCTTCGAGGAGGAGTTCGCGGCGTTCAGCGGGGCGCGCCACTGCGTCGGCGTCGCGAACGGCACCGACGCGGTCGAGCTGGCGCTGCGCGCGGCGGGCGTGCGGCAGGGCGACGAGGTCGTGCTGCCGGCGAACACCTTCATCGCGAGCGCCGGTGCGGTGGCGCGCGTCGGCGCGGTGCCGGTGCTCGTGGACTGCGACCCGGACAGCTATCTGATCGACGTGCAGGCCGCGCTCGCCGCAGTCGGCCCGCGCACGGCCGCGGTCCTCCCAGTGCACCTCTACGGCCAGCACGCGCCGGTCGAGGAGCTGACCGAGAAGCTGGCCGGCAGCAACGTGCGCGTGGTCGAGGACGCCGCGCAGTGCCAGGGTGCGACGCGCGGCGGCAGGGGCGCGGGATCGGGCACCGGCGCGATCGCCGCGACGAGCTTCTACCCCGGCAAGAACCTCGGCGCGTACGGCGACGGCGGCGCTGTCGTCACCGACGACGCCGACCTGGCCAAGACCGTCCGGGCCATCGCGAACCACGGCGGCCTGACCAAATACAGCCACGATCTGGTCGGCTTCAACAGCAGGCTCGACGCGCTCCAGGCCGTCGTCCTGCGCCTGAAGCTGCGCAAGCTGCCGGCCTGGAACGCCGCCCGCCGCGCCGCCGCCGCGCGTTACGCCGAACTGCTCGCGGACGTGCCCGGCATCGCCCTTCCGGCGACCTTGGCAGACAACGAACACGTCTGGCACCTCTACGTCGTGCGTATCGACGCTTTCGATGGCGACCGCGAGCGGCGCGACGCCCTCGTCGCGAACCTCAACGCCCAGGGCATCGGCGCCGGCGTGCACTACCCGGCCGCCCTGCACCTGACTCCGGCCTTCTCGCACCTGGGCTATCCGGCGGGCAGCTTCCCCAACGCGGAAGCCGCCGCGGCGCGCATCGTCTCGCTCCCGCTCCATCCGCACCTCACCGCCGCGCAGCAGGAACGCGTGGCCGAGGCCTTCACGGCGGCGCTGGGCTGAATCGGATCGGCTGAGGAGACACCCATTGGTGAACACGCACAGGTGGCGGTTGAGCCGTCGGCGAGTTCTGATACTCGTCGTCGCGGGCGTCCTGGTCGGCACCGGCGGCGCCCTGGCCACGACCCTCGGCTCCGGCGGCGGTGGCGCGCCTGCCGCCGCCTCGACGCCGACCGCCGACATTCACCGGCCGACCCAGCTTCCGACCACGTCAAGCAGCGGCGCGGCGCACTCCCCCTCACCGCGCCCCGCGCCCAAGGTCTCCGGCACCGCGAGTCCAGGCAGCGACGCCGCGGCATCGCGCTGCGCGAGCCCTGCCGCGTGCGGATTCCCGGACGCGTCCGACACCGGCCCGCGCACCGCGTCGTTTTCCGCGCATTCCGGGAACATCTCGATCCGGGACAACGGAATGACCATCAGCGGCTGGAATTTGACCGGCTCGCTGGACATCTACGCGGACAACGTCACGGTGATCGACAGCAAGATCACCTCCACCAACTGGTGGGGGGTGAACCTGCGCCCCGGACACACCGGTCTTCGTATTCTGCATTCCTTCATCACCGGCGTCCCCGGGAAGGGTCCGGACAACGGCGGCGAAGACTACGCGTTGTCGAACATGAGTGACGGAGCCGTGGAAGTCGGCTGGAGCAACATGTCCGTTTTCGGGAACACGGTTTCAACCGGACACGGTTATGTTCACGACAACTACGTGCACGATCTGGTTCCGTTCATCAACCACAGCGGCTATTACCAGCACACCGACGCGGTGATCAGCGACGGCGGAGATACCGAGGGTCTGCGCATCGAGCACAACACGCTGCTGAACCCGATCGACGCGAGCCACGGCGCCTCCGCCGCGATCGGGCTGTTCGCGAACACCGGGCCGGTCACCGACATCACCGTGAAGAACAACTGGCTGGCCGGCGGCGCCTACGCGCTCTACGGCGGCGGGCCGGGAGCGGCGCGCATCGTGGTCTCCGGCAACGTTTTCTCGGACGAGTACTGGCCGGCGTGCGGCTTCTACGGCGCCATCGCGCATTGGAACGCAGCGGGCTCGGGAAACGTGTGGAGCGGCAACACCTTCCGCAACGGTCAGACCGTGGCTCCGAGCGCCTAGCGGGCGTTACCCAGCGCGATCAAAAAGGCCACCGTGCGCACACTCACGGTGACGAAATCCAAGCACCAGATGAAGGTCTCGCAACAATGTCCGCGTATGGCTGTCAATATCGAAGACCATCGCTATCTTTAGCACTGTATGTGTGTAGCGAGGACCTTCCATTCATCGTTTCTAGGCCCGGGGTGGGCGATGCACGCTAAGCTATTATCAGTATTCTTCGAAAAGTACCGCCGCGCAAGAGTTAGAACCAGAATTCTGATTCCCGCGGTCATTCTGGCCGTGCTCGCCGCGCTCGCGGGCCCCGCCATCGTGGCGCAGGCGACCGATCCATGCGGCTCCGGGTCCAACCCGGTCGTGTGCGAGAACTCGCTGCCGGGCACGCCGATGAGCCAGTGGTACTCCCCCAGCGCGTACGGCGACATCCAGGGCTTCTCGACCGCCGAGAGCGTGCAGCCCGGACAGACCATCAGCTTCAAGGTCAGCGCCCCCTCGGACTACAAGGTGGAGATCTACCGGCTCGGCTGGTACGGCGGGGACGGGGCGCGGCTGATGCCGACCTCGCCCACGACGACCTTCCCGCCGATCACGCAGCAGACCTGCAACCGCGACTCGTCGACCGGTATGACCGACTGCGCCAACTGGTCGGTCACCGCGACCTGGACGGTGCCGTCCGACGCGGTTTCCGGGGTGTACCTGGCCGATTTCGACCAGACCAACGGCCAGGGCTTCATGCCTTACCCGTTCGTGGTCACGAACCCCAGCAGCCACTCCGACATCGTGGTGCAGACCTCGGACCAGACGTGGCAGGCGTACAACATGTACGGCGGCGACGACCTGTACCAGGGCAACGGCCCGGCGCCCGACGGCCGCGCCTAC
>DASUAR010000090.1:0-26562 GCA_035763685.1 Actinocrinis sp.
CCTGGACGCACGGCCGAAGCGCCCACAGACAACCGGTATGAGGACGCTCCGGCCGCACGCCCAGGCTCGTCGCGCAGTGAACCATCTGCGCCTGGCGGCGCGTGGCGATTCGCCATCACGATCCCCGACAAAGCGGCGGCCAGATCGTTGCCTTGATACATTCCCCAACACCGCCTAGGACGTCGAGTGCTGAGCTTGGTCGACTCCGGCCGACTTGGCCAGCCCTTCGAGCGTGCGCGCCGCGTGCACGGCGTCGTTGACAGCCGCCATCTCACCGGGCCGCGGCGCGCGCACGATGTCCCGGAAGAGCGGATGCAGGTCGGCCCAGCGCCGCATGAACGGGCAGAGCGGCAGCACCGCGAGCCCGTCGGCTTTGGCGTCCTCGAAGGCCCGGCGGGCGAGCATCGAGCCGATCCCTTGCCGCTCCCAGGCCGGATCGACCTCGGCGTGCGGGAGGACGACCGTGTCGTGCACCTTCACCCATGTCGCGTATCCGATGCGCCGGCCGCCGAAGTAGGCGCCGTAGCGGCCCTCTTCGCGTTCGTCCCTGATCTCGATGCTCATGTCCGTACTCATAGCGTCAACGCTAGAACCGACCTGCGACATGAGCCAGTACGTATCCCGCGTCCGGACGCGCTGCCTCGGCGCTCAAGACCGGCACAGCGCGGTCAGGGCCAGTACAGGACGGCGCGCTCGACGTTCTTCAGCAGCCTGCGCGCGGCCAGTCCGGTCGCGAACGCGGAGATGCCGAAGAAGATCAGCCAGCAGCCGAGCACCACGGCGAGGAACACCAGGCTGCTCTTCGGGAACAGCATGATCAGAATTCCGATGATCATACTGAACGCTCCCCCGGCGAATCCGGGCGCGCGCCCGGCCGCCATGGCACGCCCGCGCCGCTGCCAGGACCCGAACCAGGTGATCGCGCCGGCGGCGAACCAGAACGCCCCGGCGACGACGGCGAACGAGGACGCGGTGCTGAACGGGTCGATCAGGCAGACGATGCCCACACCGATCGACAGCGCCGCGAGCACCAGGGCCACGACCCGCGCGACCGGATCGACTCCGTGCAGTTGGATCGCGGCGACTAAGCGGTAGCCGCCGGTGATGAGGAGGTAGAGACCGAACAGCTCGGTCAGTGCGCCGACGGTGTGTCCTGGCCAGACGAGCACCAACACGCCGAGGATGGTCGAGGCCGCGCCGAACACGACGGGCACGATCCACGCCTTGGCCCATTTGGGCGAAAGCGGACCGGGGCGGCGCGGGCCGGAGCCGGAGCCGGGCTGATCGCTCGGCTGCACGATCCGGCCGCTCAGTGGTTCGGTCATCCCCGGTCTCCTAGGGTCTGTTCGGGGTTCGGATCATGATCAGCGAATCGCCACGCGCCGCCAGGCGCAGATGGTTCACTGCGCGACGAGCATGGGCGTGCGGATTCCATTCTTCCATCGGGCGTCGGGTTAGGCGCTGATCGTCTTGGCATCCGCGGGATGACACGCCGTAAAGTGATCAACCGCCAGAAACCGAGCGACTGAAGGGAGCAGCGGTGAGCGGGCAGACAACCGGCGACCAGGCGACTCCCGAGCGAAGAGAAACGCCCGCGGACACGCCCGCGCATGTGCAGGCGGAGGGACACGGAGAGGCACAGGCAATCGCGGCGGACGGGTCGGCTGTACAGGCGACGCCGGTCACGCAGGCGGCACAGGCGCACGCCGCAGCGACACAGGAGCAGGAGGCGGTCGCCGCGGCGGCGATCGCGGCGGCTACCGCTACCGGCGCGCGCGACGTGCCCGGCACCAGCCCCGGTGTCGTCGGCGGCGCGGCGACCGCGGCCGAGAGCGAGCGAGCGGTGGCCGCGCAGGCCGGGGTGAAGCAGGCGGCCGAGCAGCGCTCCGGCCGCATCCACCAGCTCGAGCCGGACGAGCAATCGCCGCTGATGGCCCTGCACAACGCGATCAGCGCGGACTTCCGGCGCGCGATCCTGGCGACGGTGCTCGCCTGCATCGGGCTCGCGCTGACGTACAGCGCCGGCGGCGTGCTCACGAACACGCCCGCGCGCGTCGACTTCTTCAACAAGCACTCCTCCATCGCGCACGCCGCGGCGATCGGCGGCGCGGTGCTGTTCCTGGTCTTCGGCGTCAGCGCGGTGCGATCGGCGACGAACGAGATCCTCAAGACGGTGCCCGCCAGCCTCGGCGACAATCGACGCGCCGGGCTGCGCTGGTTCTGCCTGGTGGTCGGCTACGTCTTCGTGGTCTTCGGCACGCTCGGCGCGCTCAACGTGCCGATCGAGCGGCTGCTGCTCGGCGGCGCGGTCACCGGTGTGATCCTCGGCATCGCGGCGCAGCAGTCGCTCGGCAATGTGTTCGCGGGGCTGATGCTCCTGCTCACCAGGCCGTTCGCGATCGGCGACGAGATCTCGATCCGCTCGGGGGCGCTCGGCGGCGTGCTGACCGGCCTGGTCGCGGACATGAACCTGACCTACGTGAAGCTGGTCACCGACAACGGCACGGTGCTGCTGCCGAACGCGGCGATCCTTTCGGCGGCGGTGGGACCGCCGGGCGTGTTCGGATAAACGCAGCGTCCGATAAGCACGGCGGGCTCAAGCGATCAACGCAACCGAAGCACCTGCCGCCGATAGACAGAGCGCGAACAGTGTCGGGCCCGTCGCCGACGCACCGGGCCCCCTACCGACTCGCTGCCTGATCTACTAGGTCAGCCCCAGCAACCTGCACCCGCCGCGCACCGTCCCCAGTCGAGCACGAGCCGGCCGCAGGTGCGCCTTTCGCCCTCGAACATCAGGCTCGCAGCCTGCCAACAGGAGCGCGATGTGCGCGGCCCGGGCCCAGCGGCACGCGCAGGAGCGCGCGCACACGTGCGCGTTTACGCGTTCGGGTCCCAGTCCGCGAGCTGCTGCATCGGCTCGGGGTCGCCGGTGATCTCCAGGGCGTCGAGCGGGATGCGGTCGTAGCAGTAGAGGACCAGTTCGCTCGCTGCGCCTCGCACCGCCAGGTCGCCCGGCTCCGCGTCGGCGGCGAGGTCGTCGCAACGCACGCCGTCGGCGTTGAGGGTCAGGCGCCAGGAGCAGCCCTCGGTCGCGTGCAGGTCGATGGTCGCCGGCTTGAACGGCCAGGGGACGCTCGTCGCCGCGACGGTCGTCAGGAACTCGTCGACGCCCTCGACCGCGACGTCCGTCGGCAGCGGCTGTGCGGCGCCCTGGGTGAGCTGGGCGTCGTAGGTGTGCACGGCGATTTCCTGGATCTGGTGCCGGGCCACGGCTCCGCTGGTCTGCGGGGCCTGCGAGCGGCCCCACCAGGTCCAGCAGCCGCGGTCCGGGCCGGCCTCGCGCAGCGCGTCGAGCATGAGCTCGGTCGACTCGGCGAGCCAGGCGTCCAGCGCTTCACGCTCACGCGGCGCGGTCGAGGCGCCCTTCGGGTTCGTCCTGGCCGGGGGCTCGGCGCCCGGACCCGCCGCGACGATGGCCGCCTGGCGGCGGCGGCCGTCGCCCATGTGCTGCGTCAGGTCGCGCAGCGTCCAGTCCGGGCAGGTCGGGACTTGGACGTCGAGGTCGGGGGCGGACGCGATCGCGGCGCGGAACGCGGCCGAGCGGTCTTCGATCAGCCGCAGGACCTCGGGGAACTCCAAGATTTTTTGCACGTCGGACTGTGTATCACAGCGCTCCGGCCGCCGGGTAGCGAATATGTCGGACGAACGCGGCGACGGCCGGGCGCAGCGCCGGCGCCGAAGAGCGCGACTGGGTCAGCGCGGCCAGGCGGCGATGAGCGCGTCGGTGACTTCAGGGGCGCGCACGGCGATGCGCAGCCAGTCGGGTCCGAGACCGGGAAACGTGTCGGCGCGGCGCAGCGCGAATCCGCGCTCGCGCAGCCGCAGCCGGATCTTGTCGGCCCCGGGAGCGCGGACGAGGACGAAGGGGGCACGGGCCGTACCGGACTTGCCGCGGGCAGCCGACACGACCGGAAGCCGGACGTCTGCCAGCTCGGCGAGCCGGTCCTCGAGATACACGCGGTCGCGCGCCGCCCGCTCGGCTAGTCGTTCGGCTTCGGCCAGCGCGCGCGGCTCGCTGCACGCTTCGGCGGCCGCGAGGGCCGGAGTCGAGACCGACCAGAGCGGCTGCGCGGCACGTAGCCGGTCGACCACGTCCGGCGCGGCGAGCGCATAACCGATGCGCAGCCCGGCGAGACCCCACGTCTTCGTCAGGCTTCTGATCACGACGAGGCCGGGCAGGTCGTCGCGCGCCGCCAATGACTCGGCTTCTGCGGGGATCGCGTCGATGAACGCCTCATCGACGACTAGTAGCCGGCCTGGTTTGGCGAGCGCGGCGATGCGGTCCGCGGGATGCAGCACACCGGTCGGGTTGGTCGGGTTGCCGACGATGACGAGGTCCGCATCTGCGGGTACCAGGCCCGGGTCGAGCGCGAAGCCGGTCGCTTCGGGCAGGATCGCCCGCCCGACTCGGTGCCCGGCGGCTAGGAGCGCGGCCTCCGGCTCGGTGAACTGCGGATGCACGACCACCGGACGCCGGGCCGGCACTGCCCGCGCGATCAGCACGAACGCCTCGGCGGCGCCCGAGGTCAGCAGGACGTTGTCCGACCGGCGGCCGTGGCGGGCCGCGACGGCACCCGTCGCGCGCGTCGGGTCAGGGTAGGCGGCCAGGCCGGTCAGCGACGCGGCGATCCGGTCGAGCAGCCAGCTCGGCGGCTGCGGGATCCGGACGTTGACGGCGAGATCGACGAGCCCGGCGGCGGCTTCCTGGTCGCCGTGGTGGCGCAGGTCGTAGTCGTCCGCGCCGGAGCCGACGCGCTCTGGCCGGCCGTCGGCCCCGTGCTCCTCGCGCATCCGGCCATTGTCGCGCCTCGGCTGATTCGCGCATAACGGTAGGGTGCTGGACGTGCGAAGAAGATCTTCCGGGGCCGTCTGGGCGCTCGGTCTCGCAGCGGGATACGCCGCGGACACGCTGGTCGCGGATCCGAGCCGCGGCCATCCCGTCGCGGCCTTCGGCCGGGCGGCGAACGCGCTGGAGCAGCGCTGCTACCAGGATTCCCGAGCGCGCGGCGCCCTCTTCGCCGCTGCCTGTGTCGGCGGATCGGCCGCACTGGGTTACGCCGCAACGCGCGGTTCGCGCGGACGGCCACTCACCGCCGTCGCGACGATGGCCGCGGCGACGTGGAGCGTGGTCGGCGCGGCCTCGCTGCGCCGGGAGGCGGCGGCGATCGGCGACCTGCTTGAAGCCGGGGATCTCGACGGTGCGCGCGAGAGACTGCCGCGGCTGTGCGGCCGCGATCCGCGCACCCTCGACGAGCGCGAAATCGCGCGCGCGGTGGTGGAATCCGTCGCCGAGAACACGTCAGACGCGGTCGTGGCGCCGCTGTTCTGGGGCGCGGTCGCGGGCGTCCCTGGGCTGTTGGCGTACCGAGCGGCGAACACGCTGGACGCGATGGTCGGCCACCGCTCGGAGCGCTACGCGCGGTTCGGCTGGGCCTCGGCGCGCCTCGACGACGCGCTGAACCTGGCGCCGGCCAGGCTGACCGGCGCGCTGACCGCGGTTCTCGCGCCGACAGTCGGCGGCTCGCGCCTTGAAGCGTGGCGCACACTGCGGCACGACGGCGGAAAGCACCCGAGCCCGAACGCAGGGCACTGCGAGGCCGCTGCGGCCGGCGCGCTCGGCCTGCGGCTCGGCGGGACCAACAGCTACACGTCAGGCATCGAGCACCGGCCTTACCTCGGGGTCGGCCGCAGTCCGCGCGGCTTCGACATCGCCCGCGCGAATCGGCTGTCCGCAGCGGTTTCCACGGCGGCGGCGGCCGGGCTTTCGGCCGGCGCGCTGGCGATTCGGGTTGCCGGAGCGCGGCGCGACAGAAGACTGCGATGAGTTCGACGTCGGCGGCGAGTTCGGCCGGGCGTGCCTCAGCGCGCGGCGGGGCGCTACTGGTCGCGGGCACGACTTCCGACGCCGGAAAGAGCGTGATCACGGCCGCGATCTGCCGGTGGCTGGCCCGGCAAGGCGTGCGGGTCGCGCCGTTCAAAGCGCAGAACATGTCGAACAACTCAGCGGTCTGCGTCGATCCCGGCACCGGAGCGGGGGCGGAGATCGGGCGCGCGCAGGCGATGCAGGCGGCGGCGGCCGGAGCGGTGCCGGAACCGGCTATGAACCCAGTCCTGCTCAAGCCGGGCGGCGATCGGTCAAGCCAGGTCGTGGTACTCGGCAGAGCGATCACCGAAGCGAACGCCCAGTCGTATCAGAGCTTGAAGAAGCAGCTGCTCGGGCCGGTGCTCGACGCTTTCGACGACTTGCGCTCGCGCTATGACGTCGTGGTCTGCGAAGGCGCCGGCTCCCCGGCCGAGATCAATCTGCGCGAGGGCGATCTGGCGAACCTCGGCTTGGCCCGCGCCCGCAATCTGCCGACGGTGGTCGTCGGGGACATCGACCGCGGCGGCGTGTTCGCAGCGTTCCACGGGACGGTCGCGCTGCTGGCGGCTGCCGACCAGGCGCTGATCTCAGGGTTCGTGGTCAACCGGTTCCGCGGTGATCCGGCTCTGCTGGAACCCGGTCTGCGGATGATCGAAGGCCACACCGGCCGGCCGGTGCTCGGGGTGTTGCCGTACCTGCGCGATATCTGGCTCGACGCCGAGGATTCGCTGACGCTGGACGGCCGCCCGCAGACGACCGGCCGCGCGGAGCCGTACGGCCGCGAACCGCTGTCCGTGACCGTGGTGCAGCTGCCTCGCGTCTCCAATTTCACCGATGTCGACGCGTTGATGCTGGAGCCCGGCGTCGAGGTCTCCTTCACCACCGGGCCGCGCGGTATCGCGGAAGCGGATCTCGTCGTGTTGCCGGGCACCAAGGCGACCGTCAGCGACCTGACCTGGCTGCGCGAACGCGGGATCGCCGAGGCACTGGCCGCGCGGGCGGCACGTGGCGGCGCGCTGCTCGGGATCTGCGGCGGCTACCAGATGCTCGGCAAGACGATCGACGATCCGGTGGAAAGCCGCAGCGGCCGCGTCGACGGGCTCGGCCTGCTCCCGGTCGCCACCGACTTCGCGCCGGGCAAGATCCTGGCCCGGCCGACCGGATCCGGGCTCGGCGAACCGGTGACTACGGGCTATGAGATCCACCACGGCCTGGTCTCGGTGCACGGCGGGGAGCCACTGTTCACCGATGCCGGCGGCAAGTCGCTGGACGGCTGCGTATCAGGGAACGTAATCGGCACGCTGTGGCACGGAACGCTCGAATCGGACGACTATCGCAGGGCTTTTCTCCGGTGGGCCGCGCGGCGCGCCGGTCGCTCCTTCACTCCGCATCCACACACCGATTTCGCGGCGGCTCGGCGGGCGCAGTACGACCGGCTCGCCGATGCGCTGGCCGAGCACGTGGATACCGACGCCCTCTGGCGGCTGATCGAGAACGGCCCGACGCCGGGACTGCGCCTACTGCCGCCCGGGGCCTGACCCGCCAGGCCTTTCAGTCGCTGTCACACATGCGCCACGCCTTTCCTCGACGCTGCCACACAAGATGCGCCGGCGCCGACCGTACCGCTTGACACTTAACCGGTTTAGTGCTTGCATCTCACACGCTTCGCACCATTGCCACACCGCTCCGCTGCCTACCGCGCGACGGCATCACCGCACCCGCACGAGGACCGCCGCCGCGCGCCGCAGCACTCCGCCACGTGGCCGCCCGCCCGCGGCCGCCTCCCTTTGAAAGGGTCTGACATGGTCGTCGCACCCGCTCACGACCCCGCGGCGCCGGCGCCGAAGTCCGGGCCGACCCGCAGATCCATGCTCAGCCTCAGCGGCGCCGCGGCCCTCGCCGCGACGGCCACCGCCGCCGCGGCCCCGGCCGCGCATGCCGCCGAGCTCTCCCCTGCCGCGGCGGACAGCCCGTTCTCCCGCCGCCCCACCTCGTTCGTGAAGGTGCGCGACGGCAAGTTCGAGCTCGACGGCGCGGCGTTCCGGTTCGGCGGCACCAACTGCTACTACCTGCATCAGCAGTCGCACTACATGATCGACGCAGCACTCGACGACGCCGCCGCGATGTCCTTGCGCGTGCTGCGCGCCTGGGCCTTCGCCGACGGCGTCGGCAACGGCTTCCCGCCGCTGCAACCGCAGCCCTATGTCTACGACGAAGCCGCCTTCGACTCGCTCGACTACGCGGTCTACAAGGCCGGTCAGCTCGGCATCAGGCTCGTGCTCGGGCTCACCAACAACTGGCCCGACTACGGCGGCATGCGTCAGTACGTGACCTGGTTCCTCAACCTGCCCGACGACTCCTATGGCGCGATGGTCAACCACGACCGCTTCTACACCGAGAAGGCGATCAAGGACTGCTACAAGGCCTACGCCGAGCACGTGATCACCCGCCGCAACCGGTACACCGCGCTGAGGTACAACGAAGACCCGACGATCATGACCTTCGAGCTGGCCAACGAGCCGCGGGCGCGCAGCGACAAGTCCGGTGCCAAGCTGCTCGGCTGGGTCGCGGAGATGAGCCGGTTCGTCAAGCGGCTGGCGCCGCGTCAGCTGGTCGCGGTCGGCGACGAGGGCTTCTACGGCGACCCGAACGCGACGGACTACCCGTATGGCGACTACGAGGGCGCGCGCTGGAAGGATCTCGCCGCGCTGCCGAACGTCGACTACGCGACGATCCACCTGTATCCGGAGGGCTGGGGCGAGAACCCGTCCAGCAAGCCGGGCACGGATCCGGTCGCCTGGGGCACCGAGTGGATAACCCGGCACCTGACCGACGCGGCCGCGATCGGCAAGCCGCTGGTGCTCGAGGAGTTCGGCCTGTCCATCAACGCCGCGCAGGGCGTGCCCGATGAGACGGCCCGCGAGGCGGGATATCAGACCTGGGTGAACGCGGTCCGCGACAACGGCGGCGCCGGCGACCAGTTCTGGCTGCTCACCTCGCGCGTCGACGACGGTTCGTTCTACCCGGACTACGACGGCTACCGGGTGGTCTGGGACAACGACCCGGCCAACCCGACCAGCGCGCTGGCGAAATTGCTGGCCGCGCACGCCAAGGAGATGGCGTCGGGATGACGTAGCGTGTAGAAGTAGTCGAGCGAGCGGGCCTGGCGCGGGAGTCCTCGGAAGTTACCCGCAACCAGGCCCGTTGCCCGCGCGTCCAGAGGAGAGATCTCCGCGGAGAATTCTTTCGGGGACAGCGCGTGCCCGGCCCGACAGGTGGAGGCCCGACCGGATGGAAAGCACTGCCGTGGAGCGCGCGGAACGGCCCGAGGCCACTGCGGCGGAGCAGCCGGAGCAGACCGAACAACCGCAGTGCGAAGCGGCAGCGCAAGCCGGCGTCGAGGTCGATCTTGCGGCGGACCGGGAGCAGAACTCTGCTGCGGACGCCGCCACGCAGGCCGCGCCGTCCGGATCCGGTCCGGCGAGCGACGGGAATTCGCCAGCACCCGCGCGGATCGCGTCCGACTACGACCGGAACCGCACGCTCGGCATCCGGGTCATCGCGTTCGTCATCGCACTCTGCGTCCTGGTGGCCGGGTGGGCGCTGGCGAAGACGGCCGCGACCGGCGGCGCGTCGAGTTCGTCCAGCGCAACGGGTCACAAACCCGGCGCCTCCTCCCCCGCACCGCCGCGCCTCGTGCAGCAACTGCCCACCACGGTGACCATCCCCGGCAGCGCGCCGGCGATCCCCTGGCCGAGCGTCGGGCAGAGCGCGATCGAGATGGACGGCTACGGCTCGCTCGGCACCTCGGGCAAGGCGACCACACCGGTCCCGATCGCCAGCGTGACCAAGACGATGACCGCGTACCTCATCCTCGCCCACCACCCTCTCGCGGCCGGTGAAGCAGGACCGTTCATCACCGTCAGCTCCGCTGAGGCCGGTGCCTACAAAGCCGAGACGAAGCAGGGGCAGTCGCTGGTCAAGGTGTACGCCGGGGAGCGCATCAGCGAGCGCGACGCCCTGGAAGCGCTGATGCTCGCCTCGGCCGACAACGTCGCGAAGATCCTCGCGCGCTGGGACGCGGGCTCGGTGTCCGCTTTCGTCGATGAGATGAACGCGGCGGCGCGCAAGCTCGGCATGACGCACACCACTTATACCGATCCCTCGGGCCTTGACCCGGCAACCGTCTCCACCGCGCCGGACCAGGTGACGTTGGGCCAGGCGGCGATGCAGTCGGCCGCGTTCGCCGCGATCGTGGGCGAGCAGTCCGCGAGCGTGCCGGTCGACGGCACCATCCACAACTTCAACCGGCTGGTCGGTCACCAGGGGGTGACCGGCATAAAGACCGGCTCGACCGATCAGGCCGGCGGCTGCCTGCTGTTCGCGGACACCGTCACCGTCGGCGACCGCACCGAGACCGTCATCGGAGCGGTACTCGGGCAGCCGCTCGGCACCGGCGACAGCTTCCTCGACCAGACGCTGAGCACGGCCGCGAAGCTGATCGCGGCCGCGCAGGGAACCGTCGCCGCGACCACGATCGCGGTACCCGGCAGCCAGGTGGCGGCGCTTCACCGAGGTGGTGCGGCGAGCGGGACGCCGCTCGGCGTCTTGGCACCGGTGATCGTGGTCGGGCGACCGGGGCAGAGCTACCGCGTCTCGGTGTCGGGAGCGGCTACCACGCCGGTGCTGGAGTTGACCCCCGTGAACGCGGCGGGCTCGGGCTCGGGTTCCGCAGCCGGTTCGGCGGTGACCGGCTCGCTCACGGTTGGGCTGGCGCCGCTGGTTCCACGCCGCGCCGTGCCGGCGTGGTGATCCGTCAGCCCCTGCTCGCCGGCCGGGAAGAGGGCCGCGGCGCGTTCGGCGCTCGCCTTCGCCCGCGCGGTCGTGGTCAGCACGCCGAGCACCGCGACGATCAGTCCGCAGCCGGCCACGATCGCCCAGCCCACGTGGCTCGCCGCGCTGAAGCCCTCGCGCATCGAACCGTGCACCCGCGCGACGGCCACCGTGCCGATCAGCGCGACGCCGAGTGACTGCCCGACCTGACGACTCGTCGAGGCGACCGCGGCGGCGACGCCGGACTGCGCGCGCGGCATCCCGGAGATCGCGGTGTTGGTGATCGGCGCGTTGACCACGCCGAAGCCGAAGCCGAACAGCGCGTACACCACGCCGAGGTAGAGCAGCGAGGTGGTGTTGGTCATGGCCAGAAGCAGCAGGCCGGTCGCGCCGATGAAGATCCCTGATGCGAGCAGCGGCCCGCGGCTGCCGCGTTCGGCGACCAGGCGGCCGGAGAGCGGCGCGAAGACGGCTGTGATCGCGGCCATCGGCAGCGTCATCAGTCCGGCCTTCATCGCCGAGAACCCGCGCACGTCCTGGAGATAGAGCGTGTTGAGGAAGAGGAATCCGGCCAGCGCGATGAAGGCGCAGACCGCGATCACCGTAGCCCCGCTGAACGGGACGGAGCGGAAGAAGCGCAGCTCGATCAGCGGCTCCTCGCGCCTCGACTCGTAGCGCACCAGCGCGGTCACTGCGGCCGCGGTGAACGCGAACAGGCCGAGGATCAGCGGCGAGGTCCAGCCGTGGTTCGGGCCTTCGATGATCGCGTACGTCACGGCGGCGAGCACCGCGATGACGAGCACCTGGCCGACCGGGTCCGGTCTGCGTCCGCGCCGCGCCCGCGACTCGGGTACGAACAGCGCGGTCAACACCAGCGCCGCCACGCCCACCGGGATGTTGACCCAGAAGACCGACCGCCAGCCGACCGTCTGCACCAGCAGGCCGCCGAGCACCGGGCCTGCCGCCATGGAAAGGCCGACGACACCGCCCCACACGCCTATCGCGCGGGCCCGTTCCTTCGCGTCGGTGAACGTGTTGCTGATGATCGACATCGCGACCGGGTTGAGCATCGAGCCGCCGATCGCCTGCAGCGCGCGGAAGCCGACCAGCCAGCCGAGCGACGGCGCGGCCGAGCAGAGCGCGGAGGCGAGGGTGAACAGCACGAGGCCCAGTTGGAAGACCCGGCGGCGGCCGAGCCGGTCCGCGGTCGAACCGGCGAGCATCAGCAGACTGGCCAGGACGAGAGTGTAGGCGTCGATGATCCATTGCAGGCCGGAGACGGGGGCGTGCAGGTCGTGCTGGATCGACGGCAGGGCGACGTTCACGATCGTGTTGTCGATGGCGACGATGAACAGGCTCATACAGCAGATCGCCAAGATCAGCTGGCGACGCCGTGGGCTTGGATCAGGCAAGCTCTTCCCTTAGCTCAACTAATAAAATCGGAAACAATGATACTCCCCCAGCAAATCCTCGGTCGAGCCGATTCGGATACCATCGACCCGCTCATTGATCGCACCACGTGGACAAGCGGGGTAGTCGGGACCATGGGGGCGCGTAGCGTGGCGGTATTGCGGGAGAGCCGGCAGGAGGGTCAGCAGCCCGCCGGCGAGAGGCAGCGCAGAGGTCGAACAGTCGCCCTGTGCGCCCTCGTGCTGCTCGTGTTCGCCGTTTCGCTGATCACCGTCACCAACGGCAAGCTCAACTTCGACGTCTACCGGGTCGACCTGAACGTCTACCGGCTCGGCGGGCGCGCCTGGCTCGACAACACGGATCTCTACGGGCAACTGCCGCTGACCCGCAACGGCCTCAATCTCGGCTTCACCTACCCGCCGATCTCCGCCATCGTCATGTCGCCGCTAGCCATGGTGCCGGCGCGGCTGGCCGGAGTCCTGATCACCGCGATCACCCTCGGCCTGCTGATGTCGGTTATCGCGCTGTTCCTGCGCACGGCTGGGCTGGCTCAGGGGTTTCGCGGCTGGCGGCTGGCCGCGCTGCTGCTGCCGGTCGCGGTGCTGTTCGAGCCGCTGCGCACGAACCTGGCATACGGTCAGATCAATGTCATCCTGATGGCTCTGGTCACGATCGACTGCCTGCTGCCGCGGACCTGGTGGCGGATCGCGGAGCGGCCGATCGGCTGGCCGCGCGGAGTGCTGGTCGGCCTGGCCGCCGCGCTCAAGCTGACCCCGGCCATCTTCGTGCTCTACTTCGTCGCCCGCAGGCAGTGGCGCGCGGCGATCACGTCGGTCGCGTCGTTCTTCGTGGTGACCGGCATCGGCGCGCTGTGCGCTCCGCAGGACTCGCATGAGTACTGGACCAAGATGGTGTTCGACACCGGCCGGATCGGCCCGATGGCTTTCGCCGGAAACCAGTCGCTCAACGGCTTTCTGTACCGCACCCACCTGGCCGGTAACGCAGAGCGCGATGTGTGGCTCGCCGTCGCCGCACTGGTCGGTGCCGTCGGCGCTTACGCCATCTTCCGTGCGGCGCGCACGGACCGGCAACTGCTCGCCCTCAGCCTGACCTGCTGTATGACGCTGCTGGTCTCGCCGGTCTCTTGGTCACACCACTGGGTGTGGGCGGCGCCCATCGTGCTGACCGGACTGCTTGCGGCGTACCGCGCCCGTAACCGCGCCGCGCTGGCTCTCTTCGGCGGCGGCCTCGTGCTCTTCCTCATCTCCCCGCAGTGGTGGTTCCCGGGGACGCAGAACCGTGAAATGCACTGGGCGTGGTGGGAGCAGGCGATCGGCAGCGCCTACGTGTGGGCCGCGCTCGGCGCGCTCATCGCCGTGGCGCTTGGGTACGCTCCCAGCCTTCTACCTGCCGATCCGCAGTAGTCCATCGACACGGTGGGCCGGATGGTGCTAGAAATGCTGCTGCCCGGATTGGGAGCGCTCCCAGATTTGTGCGGATGACGGAGCGCCGGCCTGCCGCCGGGCAAGAACAGCACGCGCCAGGAACGCCCGCCCTCAGCTGCCGATCTCAGGAGTCGCAATGACGCGTCATCCGGCCGGCCCGCGCGATGCCAGCCGTCGCCGCCGCCGCTATTTCAACCGCAGCCTCACCCTCACGCTTCCCCTCGCCGTCGCACTCGCCGCGATGCCGCTCGCGGCGGTCCCGGCCTCCGCCACCACCAGCACACCCACGATCACCAACGCCGGCTTCGAGGCCGACGGATCCGGAGTCGCTTCGCCCTCGGGGTGGTCGAGCAGCGGCACCACCTCCGCCGACTACACCGAGTCCGGCGGCCACTCGGGCTCGTACCGCCTCTCGCACTGGGCGTCTTCGGCCTACACGGTCGACACGTATCAGACGATCAGCAACATCACGAACGGCTACTACACGCTCGGCGTCTACGTGCGCTCGAATGACGCCGGCGGCTCGAACTACATCTCACTGTCGGGCTGCGGCAGCTCCACCAAGACGACGTACGTACCCGTCGATTCGGACGGCAACTGGCTGCACATCGTGGACTACGTATACGTGTCAAACAACCAGTGCACGATCAATCTCTATTCGAGCAGCGCCGCGAACGCGTGGACGAACTACGACGACGTCACGTTCACGGCCGGTTCGGCGCCCGTGGCGATCCGCGGCGGCGACACCTCCAGCCTGTACCGCGGCGAACAGCTCGGCGGCGTGTACTACAACAGCTCGGGCACGAAGCAGAACGCCTTGCAGATCCTCAAGAACGGTGGCATGAACTACGTCCGGCTGCGCGTCTGGGTCAACCCGCAGGACGGGATGAACAACGAGGCGACGCTGCTGGCCTCGGCGAAGCAGGCGTACAGCACGTACGGCCTGCCGATCCTGCTGGACCTGCACTACTCGGACACGTGGGCCGACCCCGGTCACCAGAGCACCCCGGCGGCCTGGTCCGCCGACACGCTCAGCCAGTTGGAGAGCCAGGTCTACACCTACTCGAAGCAGGTAGTCGGCGACCTCGTCGCGCAGGGCACGCCGCCGGCGATGGTCCAGGTCGGCAACGAGATCAACGGCGGCATGCTGTGGCCGGACGGCTCGACCTCGAATTGGCCGCAGCTCGCCGCGCTGCTCAAGCAGGGCGTCACCGGGGTGCGGGCAGCGCATTCGTCCACGAAGATCGTGCTGCACCTGGCCGCCTCGGACAGCCTGTCCACGCTGGAGAGCTGGTACAGCACGGCGATCAGCGACGGAGTGTCGTTCGATGTGATCGGCATCTCGTACTACGACTACTGGCACGGACGGCTCGACGTGCTGCAGACCGACCTCAACGGCCTGGCCGCGAAGTACGGCAAGCCGGTGATGGTGGCCGAGACCGCGTACCCGTGGACGATGGCCAACGCCGACTCCGAGACCAACTCGGTGACGTCCTCGAACACCACCCTCGATCCCGGCTACCCGGCGAGCAGCGCGGGCCAGGCGGCGAACCTGCGTGACGTCCTCTCGATCGTGCAGGCGGTCCCGAACGGCCTCGGCCTCGGCGCGTTCTACTGGGAGCCCACCTGGACCGCGGTCGCGGGCAACGGCTGGGACCCGACGAACGCGTCCTCCGGCGACGGCTGGGAGAACCAGGCGGCCTTCGACTTCGGTGACAGGGCGCTGCCGGTGGTCAGCCAGTTCGCGGCGCGCTGAGCCCGGTACTGAGCCCGGAGCTGTGCCTGGTGCTGTGCCTGGTGCTGTGCCCGAGCCAGGCGGTTGCGCTCAGCGCGATTCGAGCGGAGCCGCCTGGCCGAGCACGGCATCCAGCAACTGCGGGAAGGCCTCGTCCAACTCGGCGCGTCGCAGCGAGACGTATCTGTGGGTGCCCTGCGCACGGGTCCTGGTGACCCCTGATTCGCGCAACACCTTCATATGGTGTGACAGCGTCGACTTGCCGACGGTGAGCCCGGCCAGCTCACCCACCTTGTTGCAGCACTCCTCGCCTTGGTCGGCGAGCGCCCGCACGATCGCCAGCCGCCCCGGATCAGCCAGCGCGGCCAGCACAGTGGGCAGGTCCAACTGCTCGGTGGCGGGCTCCTGCGCGGGGGCGGTCACCTGGCTGGGCAGCGGTTCCTCGACAAGCACCCTTCCACTGTAATACCAGCTGACTTTACGTTCTGCGCAGGTGCGGGCCGCCGAGAACGCCCGGGGCGAGCAGCGGGCACCGCTGAGGGCGCCGGAGGCGGCGTGGTGACTGCGACGTGACGACGAGTCAGACCGCGTCGATCCAGTCGAACAGGACCCGCCGACTCGCCGGATCCGCGGACACAAGGCGTACCCGCAGCTCAGCGCCCTGCGGCAGGTCGTGTCCGTCGAGCCGGGCTATCACCGCGGGCTCGCGCAGCATCACCACGCCCGCGTCCGGCTTGCCGTTGCGGTCCCAGTCCACCCGGTCGTTCAAGTCCAGCACCACGCCCTCGAAGACCTCGCCGACCCGGTCGCGCAGCAGCACCGCCTCGGCCAGGTCGACGCAGGCGCGCTCGACCGCCTTCGAGCGCCGGTCGCCCGCGTCCATGAGTTCGGGCAGCGCCGGCAGCGCCTCGCAGACCCAGTCCGGCACCTTGTCGCCCGCGCAGAGGCTGACGCAGATCTCGGTGCCGAAGCGATCGACCAGCCGGCGCAGCGGCGCCGTGACGTGCGCGTACTGGGTGGCCAGCGCGGCGTGCACGGGCCGCGGCGGGATCTGGCCGTCGAAGACCTGATAGCCCGCACCGCGCAGCAGCGAGGTGGCCTCGGTGAGGAACGCGGCGTGCCGCGGCCTGGCCGGGTTCATCCGCCGGATCAGCGTGGCGTAAGGCTCACCGTCCGGCCAGCGGACCTTGAGCGCGCGGGCCGCCCGGCGCAGCCGTCCGACGGTCGCGTCCCCGGGCTCCGGCAGCACCCGCAGCACGCCGACCTCGCCGTACAGCATCAGGTCGGCGGCGGCGATTCCGGCGAGCAGCGAGATCTGCGCGTTCCAATCCTCGACCGGCAGCGGCGCACGATACTCAAGCCGCCAGCCGTCGTGATCCGCGACGACCTGCTGCACCGGGGCGTTCAGGCTGATGCCGCCGCGCAGCGCCTCCCGATCGCGCAGCAGCGTGCCGACCTCGCGCAGCAGATTCATCACCTCGGGCGCGGTCTCGGCGTCCAGTTCCCGCTGCACCTGTGGATAGTCGAGACGCGCCCGCGATCGCACCGTCGCGCGCCGTGCCTCCACCGAGGTCATGTCGCCGGAGGAATCCAGGTCGATCTGCCATAGCACCGCGGGCCGATCCTGCCCAGGCAGCAGGGAGGCCATGCCCTCGGAGAGCACCGGCGGATGCAGCGGGATCCGGCTGTCCGGCAGGTAGACGGTCTCGACCCGGGCGCGGGCCTCAAGGTCGAGTGGTGAACCCGGGCGCACGAACGCGGCCACGTCGGCGATCGCGTACCAGACCCGAAAACCGTCGCCGCGCCGCTCGATCCACATGGCCTGGTCGAGATCCATCGAGCCCGGCGGATCGAGGGTGACCAGCGGCAGGTCGGTTCGGTCGACCCGGCCGGGGCCCGGATCGCGGGCGTCACGCGCGGCTCGCTCGGCGTCTGCCAGCACCTCGGGCGGGAACTCGGCGGGCAGCGTGAACTCGGCGCGGATCGCGTCGAAGCCCTTGCACAGCGCGACGCGCGCTTCGTCGGGCGCGTCGGCGCTGTCGATCACCAGGACTCGGCGGGGCACAGCGCGCAGCGTAGCGGTTGGGCCAAGACAATGCACAGACGCACCGGCACGCAAAGGCACGCAGGCCCGTGGCTTGCGGACCTGCGGCCGACTCGGTGCGTTAGGCGCTTAGGCAGGCGTGGAACCGGCGGGCACCGCGGGATCACCGCTGGACGTACCCGCGCCCGCACTCTGGTGAGCCGGGGTGGCCACAGCCTGACCGGCGTCGATCCCCTGCGCCGTAATGCCTTCCTCCCGCGCCACGACTTCCTTCTTTTCCTCGGCCGGCTCGGCGGTCACGCTCGGAGCGTCGGCGGAGGCGTCGGAGATGGGCGTGGACGAGCGGCCCCGCCACGGGAGGAACGGTCCGGCGACGGTGTCCCGCCACAGGTCGATGAAGCCGATCGCCGCGGCGGCGATCAGCAGTGCGTCGCGCACCGTGAGCGCCAGGATGGTGCTGAGGTGGAAGTGGATCAGCGAGGTGAAGTTGTACGGGAAGATCCACTGCGTCACCGGCAGCGACAGCAGGATCAGCAGCGCGCTGCGACGCTGCGAGGTGTCTTTGGACAGCAGGCAGAAGGCCGCGGTGGCCAGCAACCAGATCAGGTACTGCGGGCTGATGACCCGGCTGGTGACGATCATCAGCAGCGTGGCGACCAGCGTCGCGTCGGCGACCACCGCCGGGCGCCACTGCTTGCGCCACCACCACCAGGCCAGCAGCGCGAACACCAGCACCGTGGAGGCGATCGCCACCTTGCCGGCGAAGCCCGCGCCGTAGCCGAGCACTTCGAGCGAGCCGTAGTGGCCGTGGATCCGGCCGTGCCAGATGCCGGCCCGCCTGGCCAGCAGGAACGGCACCGCCCAGATGCTCTCCACCTCGATGCCGCGGTGGCCCTGGGTGTGCAGGAACCAGGAGCCGTTACGGAAGGAGAGCATGCAGATCACCGTCACCGCGACGGCGGCGGACACCGCGGTGGCGATGGTCTGCCAGCCGCGCTTGGTGCGCGGCAGCCCGAAGACGGTGAGGCCGGGCCAGATCTTGATCGCGGTGCCGATGCCGATCAGCGAGCCGGCGATCCAGCGGCGGCCGTTGAGCTGCTTCTGCCCGGCCTCCGTGCCCGGCAACGGCACGCCCCGGCCGAGAATCGCCAGCGCCGCGACCACGGGCATCGCGGAGAACACGTCGAAGCGCCCGTAGATCAGCGGCCCGAGGAACGGCACGCTCAGGATCCAGAACCACGGCCCGAGCCAGCTCTCCCGCCGGCGCGCGGTCAGCAGCAGCACCAGTATGACGATCGCGTCCGCGATGAAGGCGAGTCGGACGAACTGGCCCTGGTAGTCGGCGCCCGGCAGCGCCTTGGGCAGCAGGAGCAGCGGACCGACCAGCGGCGGGTACTGCCAGCTGTTGTCGCCGACCGGCAGCGCGCCGTGCTTGAGGGCGCCGTCCACCCACCGCGTATAGACGATGATGTCGCCGATGCTGCGGCGGCCGTACCAGGCCCAGAGGTGCCCGGTGGTCATCAGGTAGAGGGGGATGCGACTCGCGAACCAGCCGAGGACGACATAAAGGGTCCGGCGGTTCAGCTGCGACATGGGCTGTCGTCTCTCCAGTTTCCTCGGACACAATCGTTCGACTCGGATCGCACGGCCCCCGGTCGCGTCGATCAGCGGCAGTTTAGAACGTGGGCTAGAGTTCCCCAGGCCGATAGCCGACCTTGCCGGAGAATCGTTCCAGAATGTTCATCTTCGTACCGCCGTCCGAAGGGAAGGCCGTTCCGACGGACGCGGAACCGGTGATCTCCGGTTCCCTGGTGCTTCCTCAGCTCTCGCCGACGCGCAAGAGCCTGGTCACCGCGTTGAAGCGGCTGAGCTCCGGCCGGCCGGCCACCGCCCTGGCGACGCTGGGACTGAGCGAGGGCCAGCGCGAGGAACTGGCATACAATCAGGTTATTGACACGGCGCCCGCCGCGCCGGCCGCCGACGTGTACCGCGGCGTCCTCTACGAGGCACTTGACCTGCCTGGCTTGCGCACGCAGGACCCCGAAGCGTATCGGCGGGCCGAGAATTCAATGCTCGTATTCTCGGGTCTGTGGGGTGTGCTTCGACCGGCGGACCGGATCCCGTACTACCGCTGCTCCGCGGGGGTGAAGCTGCCGCGCGTCGGGTCGGTGACCGCGGTTTGGCGCAAGGCGCTCAGCGAGCCGCTCACCGAACTCGTCGGCGAACATCTCGTGGTGGATCTGCGGTCCACGTCATACGCCGGCATGTGGCGGCCCGGCCCGCGGACGGTGACGGTGCGCGTGGTGCATGAGCGGATGGTCGGCGGCGTGCTCAAGCGATCGGTGGTGAGCCACTTCAACAAGGCCACGAAGGGACGGCTGATCCGCGACCTGCTGCGTTGCGGTGCCGAGCCGAAGACGCCGGAGGAGTTCGCCGGCACCTTGCGCGACCTCGGATATCAGGTCGAGGGCGGCGCGGCGGGCGCGTTCGATGTCGTCGTGCCAGAGATCTGACGCGATTGCAGCTAGGCCGGAGACGCCGTTATAGATAGAGGTGTGCGGTGTCGTTGATGCAGCGCACGTTGGCCACGCCGTCGCCGTAGTAATCGATCACGCTGAGCGAGGCCGCGGCCAGTTCCATCCGGTGCACCGAATCCAGCGGCGCGCCGAGGGCCTGGCACAGCAGCGTCTTGATCGGCGTCACGTGCGCGACGATCAGCACCGTCTTGCGGGCGAAGCGCACGAGCGCCCGGTCCCTGGCCACCGCCGCGCGGGCCGCGACCTGCTCCACGGATTCGCCGCCGGGAGCCGGACTGGCGGTCGAGCCGAAGAAGGCGGCCAGCTGATCCGGGTATTGCGTGCGGGCCTCGGCGAAGGTCAGCCCCTCGAACGCCCCGAAGTCCAGTTCCCGGAAGCCGTCCTCCACCCGCGGTTCGAGGCGGGCGGCCCCGGCGACGGCGGACGCGGTCTGCTGGGTGCGACGCAGCGGCGAGGTGATGATCGCATCGATGCGGCCGTACCGGGGATCACCGGAACCGTCGGGGGTGGCGAACCGCCGCGCGGCCGCACCCGCTTGGGCGAACCCTTCCGGGATCAGCTCCGGGTCGCCGCCGAGTCCGGAGAACCGCTTCTCTCCGGTCAGCGCGGTGGAGCCGTGGCGCAGCAGGAGCAGGCGGGTCGGT
Source organism: Actinocrinis sp. (assembly GCA_035763685.1). Taxonomy (GTDB): domain Bacteria; phylum Actinomycetota; class Actinomycetes; order Streptomycetales; family Catenulisporaceae; genus Actinocrinis. The sequence continues at coordinate 20,572 of DASUAR010000090.1, forward strand.
TCGCCGAGGTCCGCGGAAGCGCCGACGGCCGGTACCGCCCACGCCGCAGCGCCGTGGCGATCGGTGCCGAAGCCGTTGCCGGTGCCGGTTTCGGTTTCGAAGGCGGAGAGCTGCGTGCTCGACCGACCCGATGATGCGGCATTCGCAGTCCCGGCAGACCCGCTCGGCCCCTTGGAAACCGGGAGCACCTCGGCGCGCCACACCTCGCCGCGGGCGGCCGCGTCCAAGGCCTGATTCGCCAGCCGATCCGCGTGCTTGTTCTGGCTGCGCGGCACCCAGGCGAAGGCGACGCCGTTGACCGGGAAGAGCTCGCGGGCGCGCGCGGCCAGCGGCTTCATGTCGGGGTGCTTGACCTGCCAGCGGCCGGAAAGCTGCTCGACCACGAGCTTCGAGTCCATCCGGACCTGGACCCGCGCCTGCGGATCGATGCGCCTGACCGCCTCGAGCCCGGCGATCACGCCTCGGTATTCGGCCACGTTGTTGGTGGCGTGGCCGATCGCCTCGGCCAGTTCGGCGAGCAGTTCGCCGGTGTCGCCGTCGCGGACCAGGGCGCCGTAGGAGGCCGCGCCGGGGTTGCCCCGCGATGCTCCGTCGGCCTCGACGATCAGGGTTCGCACGATCGCTAGATTCCCGATTCCGCGGTGCGCACGAGGATCCGGCGGCACGAATCGTGCCGCAGCACCAGGTCCGGCGCGGCGGAGCGGATCTCGTTCACCTCGGAGATGTCGAGTTCCAGCCGGCAGCCCTCGCAGCGGCGCTGTTTGATCGCCGCGGCCCCTATCCCGCCGTACTGCGCGCGCAACTTCTGGTAGAGCGCGAGCAGATCGGCGGGCAGCTGCGCGGCCAGCAGGTCGCGCTGCGAGGTGGCGAAGGCAAGGTCCTTGTCCACAGACGCCCGCTCGGCGGCGAGCGTGACGGTCACCCGCGCCAGATCCGCCTCAGCCGCCTCGCGCTGCTTCGTCAGTTCAGCGGTGCGGTTGTCGGCGATCTCGACCCGCTCCATCACCTCGAGCACGATGTCTTCGAGGTCTGACTGGCGCTTGGCCAGCGATTCCAGCTCGCTCTGCAGGTTGGACAGCTCCCTCGCGCCGGCCGAGCCGGAGTCCAGCAGCTTGCGGTCCCGGTCCGCGCGGGTGCGCACCTGGTCCACGTCGGCCTCGGCCTTGCGCTGCTCGCGGGCGAGGTCGGACTGCGCGGTGGTGGCGGCGACGAGCAGGTCGCGCAGCTGCCTGGCCCGGTTTTCCAGCGAGGCGTGCTCGGCCAGCTGCGGGAGGGTGCGGCGACGGTGCGTCAGCTGGTCAAGCTTCGAGTCCAACGCCTGAAGGTCGAGCAGTCGCTGCTGGTCGGCGGGCGCGGCTTGCACGGCTGGCACCTCTTCCTGTCCTCATTCTTCACTTCTGCGGCGCGTGCAGCGTCCAGGGGTCGGTGACCAGCTGGGACACGCGGATCTCAACCGTACCGCGCTCGGGGCCGCGCTCATGCCCGCGAAGGCCGTGCTCATGAGTTTCGACGAGCCCGGCGGTCAGCAGCGCCGCGGCGTCGGCAAGCCAGGGCCACTCGCTGGCCCAGTGCGCCACGTCGACAAGCGCGGGACCCGTGCCCGGCTTGGCGAAATCCCCGGCTTCGAGCGCTTCCGATGCGGCATGGTGGCGCAGATCGGCGGTGACGTACGCGTCGGCTCCGGCGGCGCGCACCGCTGAAAGCAGCTCCCGATCGTCGCCCGCGCCGCCGCAGACGGCGACGAGCCGGATCGTGCGCTCGGGGTCTCCGGCCACGCGCACTCCCCCGCTGGTCGGCGGCAGGGCGAGAGCGACGCGTTGGGCGAAGGCGCGCAGCGATTCGGGTTCGGGCAGCACGCCGAAGCGGCCGAGTCCGCGCCCTGAGCCCGCACCGCGGCCGGCCGAGCCGTTCGGCGCGACGCCTTCGCCGGCCGAGGGCAGGATCGGCCCGATCACCGAAAGATCGAGGGCGCGGGCGAGGGCGTCGGAGACTCCGGGGCTCGCGACGTCGGCATTGGTGTGCGCGGTCAGCAGCGCGACGCCGTTGGTGATCAGCCGGTGCACGGAGCGGCCCTTGAAGCTCGTCGCCGCGACCCCGTGCACCGGCTTGAGCAGCAGCGGATGGTGCGTGACCAGCAGGTCCGCGCCCCAGGCGAGGGCCTCATCGACCACCGCGTCCACCGGGTCGACCGCGAAAAGCACCTTGCGCACCTCGGCCGCCGGATCGCCGCAAACCAGCCCGACCGCGTCCCAGGACTCGGCCCAGCGCGGATCGTAGGCGGCGTCCAGAATCCCGACGACTTCGGCGAGCGTTGGCATGGGGGAATGCTACGGTGCGGCGGTGTGACACCCCAGCCGGAAACTCCGCCAGCCCTGCTTCCGATCGCCGAAAACGCGGCCCGCCGCATCCGGCCGACTGCGCAGCAGCTGGCTGCGGCGCACGGAAAGACGATCCCTGACGTACTCGGCCCGGATCTTCGAGTCCTGTTCTGCGGGATCAACCCGGGCCTGTGGTCGGCGGCGATCGGCAAGCATTTCGCGAGGCCGGGCAACCGTTTCTGGCCCGCGCTGCACGGCTCCGGATTCACCCCGCGGCTGCTGGGCCCGTGGCAGCAGGAAGAACTGCTCGGACTCGGCCTCGGCCTGAGCAACGTGGCGTCGCGGGCGACGGCGCGCGCGGATGAGCTGACGCCCGAGGAACTGCGCGGCGGCGGCGAGATTCTGGCCGAAAAGGTCGGCACGTACCGGCCGCGCTGGGTTGCGATCCTCGGCATCGGCGCCTATCGGACCGCGTTCGGCCGTAAGGACGCGGCGATCGGCCCCCAGCCGGCGAAACTGGCTGACAGCCGAGTGTGGGTGCTCCCGAATCCGAGCGGCCTCAACGCGCTGTGGACTACACCCAAACTTGTCAATGAGTTTACATTGCTGCGAGAGGCGGCCGAGAGCTGATCGGTGCCTCTGTGTAGCATTCTAGCCGAATCCGCCACTCCTGCCCTTGATCCACTAAGGGGTGTTGCCTAGCACCTGACGACCGGCCATACCCTGCTCTGACGGTCCATCGACGCGAGAATGTCATTCCCGCTCGCTTAGTCGTGCCGACTTTATGCGACAACGCGACTGAAGGTGTCACTGTTCTTGTACGCGTGATCGCTGCTCGTTACCGTGCCAGTCACCAGGTGACAGGAGGGTCATGAAGCTTCGCAGACTCACGGGAGAGTGCGAGAACGGCAATTGCCCGACCATCTACGTGTCGGAGCGAGGAACGCTGGTCGTCCAGGGAGGCGCGGTGAGCAGTGCAGACGGCCTTGAACTCGGTTCCGGGGAGCAGGCTGTAGAAGTGTCGGTTCAACTGCTTAGGGAGGCGCTCAGTGCGCTTGGACACTGACACCTGGGGCGCTGCCTACTTCGCCGAGTTCACGCGCAGTGCCTTCCGGCTCGAAGTGCAGCCGACCTACACCATGCCCGCGGAGCAACCAAACGTCGCACGCTTCCTTGGTGGTGAGCTGACACCGCCAGAGGGTCACAACAAACCGTGGCACGACACGATCCGCCGCAACGCGGAGAACGGCCGTGTCATGCAACGGGTGCGAGTCGTTCGGCATCCCCTCACCGACTACCAGCGCTACGGCTTCGCGTGGTCAATCCCTGGCAACGTGGCCGCAGGCGAAGACGTCAGGATTCTCGACGCGACGGGCCTCACCCTGGAGCTGCCAACCTTCGACTTCTGGCTGTTCGATGACGCCGCTGTGGTCCGGCTGAACTTCCAGGCGGATGGCACGCTGGAGAGCGTCGAATCGGACGATGAGCCAGACCTCGACCAGTACCGGCAGTGGCGAGATCTAGCTCTCTCTAAGGCCATGCCGTTCAATGAGTGGAATGCTCGAACCTGAACAGCAGACCGCTAGACGAAAGAGCCTCGCGGAGGTACTGAAGGAACTACGCGTGGCCGCCGGGCTCTCTGGTGACCGGCTGGCCGTGCGCTGCGCCATGAGTCAGACGAAGATCTCGCGCATCGAAACGGGCAAGGTGCTGCCCTCGGTCATCGATGTGGAGCGCATTCTCCAAGCGCTGGAGGTGCCGGAACAGGTGGCCCATGGCCTCCTCGATGAGGCCAGACGAGCAAACGTCGACTACGCATCGTGGCGTGCATACGCGCGCATCGGACTGTGGCAGAAGCAGACCGAGATCAAGGCGTTAGAGGCTGCCTCATCGGTGGTACGCCAGTTCCTACCAGCGATCCCCTCGGGTTTGCTTCAGACGCCTGACTATGCCCGCCTGACGTTAACCCCGGCCGTTAAGAGCGGGCCGGCGCGCGATGTAGAACGAGCCGTTCACGCTCGTCTTGACCGTCAAGAGGTACTGCGCGATCCAGCGCGCCGCTTCGTCTTCCTGATGCCTGAGCACGCCGTTCGGTGGCGACGCGCACCCCTGGCAGTCATGGCCGACCAAGTGCGGCACATGATTCAGCTCTCCGCTCTGCCCAACGTTGAGATAGCGATCATCCCTCAAGATGCCGAGGTGTTGAGCGCGCCGCTTAACGGGTTCGTGCTCTACGACGACCGGCTCGTGGTGATCGAGCTATTCTCTGGCGAGGTCGTGCTCCGTGATCCGAGAGACATCACGCATCACGACCACCTGTTCGAGTACTTCTATGAACATGCCCTCACGGGGAGCGAAGCGACAGCACTCCTGGAGGGCGTCGCCGACGAGTTTATGCGACTACGCGACTAGCTGTATCAGGGGCTCTACCTGCATCGTTACCGTTGATGGAAGGCATCAACGGTATGGCAGGAGGCGTGGCACCAATGAGCGTGGCCGACGTGAAGACGGCATCAGATCAACTGCCGTGGCGGGTGCGCTACACGTGGAAGGTCGTCCGTGGACTGCCTCATCCTCAGTACACGTACGAGGAACGACCCGATGAGAGCCGGGCTATCGACTGCGCGGTCTCGATGGTTGACCGCAACGACGATCGCGCCTCTGTCTTCATCGCCTGCGCGCACGTCCAAGCACCCGGTTCCGATGAGTGGCGTCTTGTCGAGTAAGACAGAGACGCCTGAACTACCGGCCTGCTCCCTGCAACTGGTGCAGGCCGACAAGAACGCGTTCAAGCAGTGCTATGTCTGCTTGGTGTTCTATGTAACGAACAGTGCTCGTTTGTAGATTCTTAATCCGCTGCGGAAGTTTCGGCTCGTCCGTTTCAATAGGGATCTGGATTTCGGGGACGATCCTCGCAAGTTGAAACCACACGACCTTGCCGCCAATCTGCGGCTGGTAGACGCCCCAACGCGTACTCATCTGGGCGACGAGCAGTAATCCGCGTCCATCTACTGCCTCTTCGCTGGGCGTTTGAACCACCGGAAATTTAGTGTCGTCACAGTCCCAGACTTCGGCCAGGACGCCGCCCGCGTTGCCCTGAAGCTGCAAGCGAATCGATGGCACAGAGGCCAGAGTCTCCAGGTCGGGGTCATGGTCGGTGCAGCCCGTTGCCCGGACGGCGTTGGTGACCAGCTCCGACACGAGCAAGCACGCCGTCTCCGACAGTTCGGTGAGACGCCAGGTTTCAAGCACGTACTGCGCGAAGTGACGCGCCATTCTGACAGCTGAGGGTAATGCCGCTACCCGAAGGTTGCTGATAACTGGTCGTGGGGGCTCCGTGGTCATCGTCATTCACCGCCTGAGACTAAGGGTTACCTCCCCAGGGTGCTGCGAATCGGCTATTCTGGGCCAGATCAGATAAGCCAACAACGGGACTGTTGGATACGGCAGGAGCGCTCCGAAATGGCTCGTTCGCGCGAACTCGACCCGAGTGCTTCGGTCGCTGCCTACTTCGGCGCTGAACTCCGCCGTTACCGTGTGGCCGCTGACCTCACGCAAGAGCGGCTTGGTGAGGTCATTAATTACACAGGTGCACTCATTGGGCTGGTAGAAACGGCCAAGCGAACGCCAACCAGGGAGTTCGCAGAGCGCTGCGACGTCGCGCTTGGAACCG
>DASUAR010000091.1:0-15335 GCA_035763685.1 Actinocrinis sp.
TCCCGCCGCGCCTGGCTCGAGCAGACCCAGTCCGAGGTGCGCCAGACCTTCCTCACCACCCTGCTCAAGGGCCAGGTGCGCAACGGTGTGGTGTCCTCGATCGTCAACTTCGGCGCCTTCGTGGACCTGGGCGGCGTGGACGGCCTCGTGCACGTCTCCGAGCTGTCCTGGAAGCACATCGACCACCCCTCCGAGGTCGTCGAGGTCGGCCAGGAGGTCACGGTCGAGGTCCTGGACGTGGACATGGACCGCGAGCGGGTCTCGCTCTCGCTCAAGGCGACGCAGGAAGACCCGTGGCAGCAGTTCGCCCGCACCCACCAGATCGGGCAGGTCGTGCCCGGCAAGGTCACCAAGCTGGTGCCGTTCGGCGCGTTCGTCCGGGTGGACGAGGGCATCGAGGGCCTGGTGCACATCTCCGAGCTGGCCGAGCGGCACGTGGAGATCCCCGAGCAGGTCGTGCAGGTCGGCGACGAGATCTTCGTCAAGGTCATCGACATCGACCTGGACCGCCGCCGCATCTCCCTCTCGCTCAAGCAGGCCAACGAGGGGCTGACCGGAGACGCGACGGTCGACCAGTTCGACCCGACCCTCTACGGCATGACCGCCTCGTACGACGCCGAGGGCAACTACGTCTACCCCGATGGCTTCGACCCGGAGACCGGCGAGTGGCTCGAGGGCTACGACACCCAGCGCGAGGAGTGGGAGCGCCAGTACGCCGAGGCGCAGACCCGCTTCGAGCAGCACCAGAAGCAGATCTCCGAGGCCCGCAAGGCCGACGCGGAGGCCGCTGCGGCCGGCGGCGGCGCGGCCGCTCCGGGCGAGGCCGCCCCGTCCAGCTACTCCTCCTCGGCTCCGGCCGAGAACACCGGCGCGCTGGCCTCCGACGAGGCCCTGGCCGCGCTGCGCGAGAAGCTGGCCGGCGGACAGAGCTGAACAGCTCACCGCACGGTAACTGCACTGCGGCGCTAGCTGACTGAGCGTCGAAACGGGCGCTTGAAGGAATCACCACGATTCCTTCAAGCGCCCGTCGCCGTTTTGTCGGCGTCCCGCTCGTCGCCTGCGTGCTGCTCTCGCTCCTGATGAGCCGTCAGGCGGCGCCCAGCGCCGCGACTTTGGACGCGATCAGGTCGGGCGCATTCAGTAAGGTGAAGCACCATGAGTGAGGCACGAACCGTCCTGGTCGGTCTGACCGGCGGCATCGGCGCGGGTAAGTCCACTGTCGCCCGGTTGCTGGCCGATCGCGGCGCGCTGATCCTCGACGCGGACGTGGCCGCGCGCGAGGTGGTCGCGCCCGGCACCGAGGGCCTGGCGGACGTGGTCAAGGCGTTCGGTGATGCGGTACTTGCCCCGGACGGCGCATTGGACCGCGCCGCTCTCGCCTCCGTCGTATTCGCCGACCAAGATCGGCGTGCGGTACTCAATGGCATCGTGCATCCACGTGTACGCGCCTGGATGGCCGAACGGGTCATGACCGCTCCCCAAGGCTCCATCGTCGTTCAGGACATCCCGCTGCTCGTCGAGTCCGGGCTGGCTAGCCTGTTCGAACTCGTCGTCGTCGTGGACGCGGCGGACACTGTCCGTATCGCCCGGCTGGTTAACGACCGCGGCATGACTGAAGCGGAAGCGTCCGCGCGTATCGCCGCACAGGCTCCACGCGAGCAGCGCATCGAGGCGGCCGACGTCGTGATCAGCAACGATGGAACGCCCGAGCAGCTCGCCGACCAAGTCGCAGCGCTCTGGGACAGGATCGTGACAATCCGGCGAACGCCTCCGCGCAGCACCGATGACGTGCGCAAAGGTCCGCGCGCAGCGGGTGCGCGGCAAGCCGGGTGAGTAGGGCCGGCGGCCCCGATCCTGATAATCTCCCTTAGCCGTCCGTCCAGGCAGGACAGTGTGCGCGGACGGATCGGGGCGCGGCGTCAGACCCCGACGAGACTGCTGTTTGCGCCCCGAGGTCCCCAGCGGTGCTCCCGCCGTCGGACAGGACCGATCAACGTTGGGAGGGTGACGTGGTGACGATTCCCGCGCGGCAGCGCAACCGGTCCGCGACCGCCTCTATGGATGACGAGGCTGGAGTGAGCGACGACGAGACTGGCACGGTCCAGGTAACCGATCCGGGCGCCGAATCCGCGCGTGTGGCGGACCACGTCCCGACCCCCTCCGCACTCGTTCCGGTGCCGCTCGCCGCCCAGCATCCCGGCCCGACGCCGGCCAGCGGCACGAAGCTCGTGCGCGCGCTGGTGCGTGAGGCCAGGCCGAAGCAGTGGGTCAAGAACTTCCTGGTGCTCACCGCCCCGCTGGCGGCCGGCCGGATCAACGAATCCGCCGTGCTCAGCGCCAGCGCCATCGCGTTCGCCGCGTTCTGCCTCGCCGCCGCCGCCGTGTACTACGCCAACGACGCCCTCGACGTCGAAGCCGACCGGATGCACCCGAAGAAGCGGCACCGGCCGATCGCCGCGGGTCTCATCCCCATCCCGCTGGCCTGGGGCATGGTCGTGGTGCTCTCCATCGCCGCGCTCGGCGTCTCGCTGGCCGCGAACCCGGCGACCGCCGCCGTCATAGCGGTCTATCTGGCCATGCACTTGTCCTACAGCGCCTGGTTCAAGCACATCCTGGTGCTCGACCTCGCGCTCGTCGCCGGCGGATTTCTGCTGCGCGCGATGATCGGCGGGGTCGCGGCCGGTATCCCGCTCTCCCAGTGGTTCCTGCTGACCACGGCCTTCGGCTCGCTGTTCATGGTGGCCGGCAAGCGGCACTCCGAGATGATCCTCATGGGCGAGGCCGCCGCCACCACCCGCAAGTCCCTGGCCGCGTACTCCGAGTCGTACCTGCGCTTCGTCTGGCAGATGGCCGCGGGCCTCACGATCCTCACCTACGCCCTGTGGGCCTTCAACCTCAGCCAGAACACGGCCGGGGTGAACTGGCACGAGATCTCGATCGTGCCGTGGTCCTTCCTCTTCCTGCGCTACGCCATGTTCGTCGACGCGGGCAACGCCGGAGAACCCGAGGACGTCCTGCTCGGCGACCGGGTGATCATGGCCATCGCGGCGATCTGGCTCGCCTGCTTCGCATTGGGAGTCTTCTATGCCAGCTGAGCAGTGGTCCACCGGCGCGGGGCGGGGAGCGCTGCCCGCCCGGCCTGGCGCGGCAGGCGCCGCCGCCGAGACCGAGGAAGGACCACAGCTGCTCACCGGCTGGGGCCGCACCTCGCCGACGGTCGCCGAGGTCGTGCGGCCGCGCAGCCGAGAGGAGGCCGCCGACGCCGTCGCCACCGCCGGACCGCGCGGCGTCATCTCTCGCGGGCTCGGCCGCTCTTACGGCGACCCGGCGCAGAACGCGGGCGGCCGCGTGCTCGACCTCACCGGCCTCAACCGCATCCTGTCGGTTGACCTGGAGACCGGGCTTGTTACCGCAGAGAGCGGCGTTTCGCTGCACTCCCTGATGCGTGCGCTCGTGCCCTTCGGCTACTTCGTGCCTGTCACGCCCGGAACGCGGTACGTCACCGTCGGCGGCGCGATCGGCAGCGACATCCACGGCAAGAACCACCACGCCGACGGCTCGTTCGCGCAGCACGTCACCTCGTTGGACCTGCTGCTCGCCGACGGATCCGTCCGCACGGTGACCCCCGAGTCCGACCCCGAGCTGTTCTGGGCCACGGCCGGCGGCATGGGCCTGACCGGCGTCGTGCTGGCCGCCACGATCCGGATGGTCCCGATCGAGACCTCGCGCCTCGCCGTCGACACCTTCAAGCTGCCGAACCTCGACGCGCTGATGGAGAAGCTGGCCGGCACCGACGCCGACTACCGCTACACCGTGGCCTGGATGGACTGCCTGGCCAAGGGCCCGAAGCTCGGCCGCGCGCTGCTGGACTGCGGCAACTTCGCCACCATCGACCAGCTCCCGGCCAAGCACCGCGGCGAACCGCTCGCCTTCTCCGCCAAGCCGATGGCCTCCACCCCGGACCTCTTCCCCTCCGGCCTGCTCAATCGCCGCACCATCGCGATCGCCAACGAGGTCTGGTACCGCAAGACCCCGGCCACCCACCACCACCTGGCCACGATCGGCGGGTTCTTCCACCCGCTCGACGGCATCCGTGACTGGAACCGGGTCTACGGCAAGGCGGGCTTCCTCCAGTACCAGTTCGTGGTTCCGTTCAGCGCGGATGTGACGTTCCGTCGGATGGTCGAGCGGATCAGCCGGGTACAGGCGCCGTCGTTCGTGTCCGTGCTCAAGCGCTTCGGCAAGGGCTCGCCCGGCTACCTCTCCTTCCCGGCCGAGGGCTGGACGCTGGCGCTCGACTTCCCGACCGGCACGCCCGGGCTCGACCGGCTGCTCAACTGGCTCGACGAACAGGTACTGTCCGAGGGCGGACGGGTGTATCTCGCCAAGGACGCCCGTATGGCCCCCGCACACCTGTCGGCCATGTACCCGCGCCTCGACGACTTCCGCGAGGTGCGCGCGAAGGTGGACCCGCACGGTGTGTTCGTCTCGGACCAGTCCCGCCGACTGGCTCTCTAAGGAAGCTGACAGACCATGAAGGACGCGCTCGGTTCCGCCCAGTCTCTGCTGATCCTCGGCGGTACCTCGGACATCGCGTTGGCGACCGCCCGCCGGATGGCCGCGGGCAAGACCAAGCGGATCGTGCTGGCCGCCAGGCCCTCGGAGCGCCTCGACGCCGCGGCCGCGGACCTGCGCGCGTACGGCGCCGAGGTGGAGACCGTCCCCTTCGACGCGGGACAGGTCGAGGAGCACGAGAAGACGCTCGGCGCGGTCTTCGCGGCCGGGGACGTCGACGTCGTGCTGGTCGCCTTCGGCGTGCTCGGCGACCAGGCCAGTGACGAGCAGGACCCGGTGGCCGCGGCCAGGGTCGCGCAGACGAACTACGTCGGCGCCGTGTCCTCCGGCCTGGTGTGCGCCAACGCCCTGAAGAAGCAGGGCCACGGCTCGCTGGTAGTGCTTTCCTCCGTCGCCGGCGAGCGTGCTCGCAAGGCCAACTTCATCTACGGCTCGACCAAGGCCGGACTCGACGCGTTCGCCCAGGGCCTCGGCGACTCGCTGCACGGCAGCGGCGTGCACGTCATGGTCGTGCGACCCGGCTTCGTCGAGAGCAAGATGACCGCGGGCATGGAGAAGGCTCCGCTGTCGACAACCCCGGACGCGGTCGCCGAGGCGATCATCTCCGGGCTGCGCCGCGGCTCGGAGATCGTCTGGGTTCCGGGTGCGCTGCGCTATGTCATGTCCGGACTGCGCCACCTGCCGCGCCCCGTCTTCCGGAAGGCCGCCCAGCGCTGATCGTTTCGGCGCGGCGTTGACCAGCGCGTTCGCGGTTTGCCGACAGTCCCGCGCGGCGGCCCGATCGGCAGCGTCGCCCGTTGTCGGCGCGTCCGTCTACCGTTGTGTCCATGACTCGACCGTTGACCGACCTTGAGCGAAAAGTGGCGCCCTTCGAGGTCGTCAGCGATTACACGCCGTCCGGGGACCAGCCCCGCGCGATCGCCGACCTGGAGCAGCGGGTGCGCGCGGGCGAGAAGGACATCGTGCTGCTCGGCGCGACCGGCACCGGCAAGTCCGCGACCACGGCCTGGCTGATCGAGAAGCTGCAACGCCCGACGCTGGTGATGGCCCCGAACAAGACGCTGGCCGCACAGCTGGCCAACGAGTTCCGCGAACTGCTGCCGAACAACGCCGTCGAGTACTTCGTCTCCTACTACGACTACTACCAGCCCGAGGCGTACATCGCGCAGACGGACACGTACATCGAGAAGGACTCCTCGGTCAACGAGGAGGTCGAGCGGCTGCGCCACTCCGCCACCAGCTCGCTGCTGACCCGACGCGACGTGGTCGTGGTCGCCTCAGTGTCCTGCATCTACGGCCTGGGCACGCCGCAGGAGTACGTCGACCGGATGATCCGGCTCAACGTCGGCGAGGAGTTCGGGCTCGACCGGCTGCTGCGCAAGCTGGTCTCCATCCAGTACAGCCGCAACGACCTGGCCTTCACCCGCGGCACCTTCCGAGTGCGCGGCGACACGGTCGAGGTGTTCCCGGTCTACGAGCAGCACCCGGTGCGCATCGAGCTGTTCGGTGACGAGGTCGAGCGGCTGATGACGCTGCATCCGGTCACCGGTGAGGTGCTTACCGACGACTCGGAGCTCTACATCTTCCCGGCCACGCACTATGTGGCCGGCCCCGAGCGGATGGCTCGCGCGGTCGAGGGCATCGAGGCGGAGCTGGCTGACCGGCTGGCAGAGCTGGAACGGCAGGGCAAGCTGCTCGAAGCGCAGCGGCTGCGTATGCGCACCACCTACGACCTGGAGATGATGCGCGAGGTCGGGTTCTGCAACGGCATCGAGAACTACTCGCGGCACATCGACGGCCGCGAGCCCGGCAGCGCCCCGAATACCCTGCTCGACTTCTTCCCCGAGGATTTCCTGCTGGTCATCGACGAATCGCACCAGACGGTCCCGCAGATCGGCGCGATGTACGAGGGCGACGCCTCGCGCAAGCGGGTGCTGGTGGACCACGGCTTCCGGCTGCCCTCGGCGGTGGACAACCGGCCGCTGCGCTGGGAGGAGTTCGTCGAGCGGATCGGGCAGACCGTCTACCTGTCCGCGACGCCGGGACCGTACGAACTGTCCCAGGCGAGCGGCGTGGTCGAGCAGGTCATCCGGCCCACCGGACTGATCGACCCCGAGGTCATCGTCAAGCCGACGCAGGGTCAGATCGACGACCTGGTGCACGAAATCCGCACCCGGGCGGACCGGGACGAGCGGGTGCTGGTCACCACGCTGACCAAGAAGATGTCCGAGGACCTGACGGACTATCTGCTGGAGCTGGGCATCAAGGTCCGCTACCTGCACTCGGACATCGATACGCTGCGCCGGGTCGAGCTGCTGCGCGAGCTGCGCCTCGGCGTGTTCGACGTGCTGGTCGGCATCAACCTGCTGCGCGAGGGCCTGGACCTGCCCGAGGTCTCCCTGGTAGCGATCCTGGACGCGGACAAGGAGGGCTTCCTGCGCAGCGGGACCTCGCTGATCCAGACCATCGGCCGCGCGGCGCGAAACGTGTCCGGCCAGGTACACATGTATGCCGACAAGATCACCCCCAGCATGGCGAAAGCCATCGACGAGACGAACCGGCGGCGCGCGAAGCAGATCGCGTACAACGAGGAAAGCGGCATCGACCCGACCCCGCTGCGAAAGCGCATCGCGGACATCACCGACTCACTGGCCCGCGAGGACGCCGACACCAAGGAACTGCTCGGCAGCGCGGGACGGCAGCGCGGCATGGGAAGAGGGGGCTCCGGCAAGGCGCCGGTCCCCGGCGTCGGCTTGAAGGGCGGCGTGTCCACCCTCGACTTCGTCGGCAAGCCGGCCGAGGAGCTCGAGGCGCTGATCGAGGACCTCAGCGCCCAGATGCACACCGCGGCGGCCGAGCTGCGCTTCGAACTGGCGGCCCGCTTCCGCGACGAGATCGGCGAACTGAAGAAGGAACTGCGCGGCATGCGCGCCGCCGGCGTCTGAGCGCGCGCCGCCAGCGGCATTTGCCGAGCCCCGAGCGGCGAAAGGCGTTCGCCGCCGCCTGGCTTCAGGCCCCGCCCTCCAGCGGGACGGGCAGGTGCGGCTGGTGTTCGACGAGCATGCACATCATTCGGCTCGGCAGCTGCCGCCCGCAGGTCGGGCAGCCGACGAGGCCGGCCGAATCGCCCATGCGGCTGCCGTCGGCGGGGCAGTACCAGGAGTCACCCCAGAAGGCGGTGGCGCCGGGGCCGAGCGTGCTTTCATCCGCGATCCAGGCCGCTAGGGCCTGTTCGGGGTTCGGATCGTGGCGAATCAGCTGATCGAGGTATTTTGACAGCTCCATGTCGCCGCGCCGGCACAGCCACGCTTCATCGCCCGGTTCCATCGGGTCTCCGCACCGTGGGCATCTCACGAGCAACACCATAGTTCGCACGGGTCGACCGGCGTCGCCTGCCCGATTACTCGGTCGGGAGGGTGCACCAGACGATCTTGCCTGACGCGGTACGCCGGTGACCCCACTTGCCGGACAGCTCGTTGACCAGCAAGATCCCTCGGCCACGCTCCGCCGTCGCGGACAGCTCCTGCAGTTCGGGCGGGTTACGGGTCTGGTCGCAGACCTCGCACAGCAGCGCGCCCTCATCTCGCTGCAGGCGCAGCCGGATCTCGCCGCCCGCGTGCTGGATCGCGTTCGTCACCAGCTCGCTGACCAGCAGCTCGACCGTCTCGGTAAGCGCGGTCAAGCCCCAGGCGGCCAGGGTGTCGCGCACCAACCGGCGGCAGTGCGCGACCTGCCTGGGTTCGCCGGGCAGCCGCCACGCGGCCGACCGGTCCGGAGGCAGCGGATGCACCCGGCTGATCAGCAGCGCGATATCGTCCCGGTCCTTGGTCAGGTCCAGTTCCTTGACCACCTGGTCGCAGATCTCCTGCAGCGGCCGGCCCGGGTCGGCCAGGTTGGCCCGCAGCAGGTTCAGCCCCGAGTCGATATCGCGGGCCTTGTTCTCCAACAGCCCGTCAGTGCAGAGCACGAACAGCGAATCGTCCGGCAACTCGATATCGAGCGTGCCGAACGTGCCCATCGCGCCGCCCAGGCCGAGCGGCAGGCCGGGAGCGATCTGGTGCAGTACCTCGGTCCTGCCGTCCGGGTGCACCACCAGCGGCGGCACATGGCCGGCTCGAGAGATCGAGCACTGCTGCGTCGCCGGATCGTAGACCGCGTAGACACAGGTCGCGAACAGCGTGTCGTCGATGTCCGGCATCAGGTCGTCCAGGTGCGCCAGCACCTCGGCGGGCGGCAGATCCACCGCGGCGAGCGTGCGGACCGCGGTGCGCAGCTGCCCCATCACGCTGGCCGCCTGGATGCCGTGGCCCATGACGTCGCCGACCACGAGCGCGACCCGGCCGCCCGACAGGGCGATCACGTCGAACCAGTCGCCGCCGACCACCGCCATGTCGCTGCCCGGCAGATACCGGTGCGCGATCTCCAAGCCGGCCGGGGCGGACAGCTTGGTCGGCAGCATCGCCTTCTGCATGCTGATCGCGGTATGACGCAGCTGGTCATGCAGCCGCGCGTTGTCCATCCAGATCGAGGCGCGCGCCGCGACCCGCTCAATCGAGGCGATCTGCGCCGGGCAGAATCCGCCGCGGGCCGGATTGCGGGAGAACACCATGACCCCGAGCACCCGGCCGCCGACCAGCAGCGGGGCATAGACCGCGGGGCGCCCGCCGAGCAGTTGCTCGACGTCTGAGCCGTCCGCGCTCGACGGAAGGGAGTGCATCGTGTCGATGATCACTTCATGCGACCGCATCGCCTTCACGCACGGCGAATGCTCCTGAACGACGGTGACCCGCCCGACCGGCCACGCGGAGCGCAGCCGCTCGGCCAGCGTGCTGTCCCAGGAGCTGAACGCCATCCTGACCAGCCGCACCGGCCCTTCATTCGGCTCGGCGGCCCCGGCGCCGTTCAGCACGCTTTCGCGCAGCAGGATCGAGGCGTGATCGGCGAACCCCGGCACGACCAGGTCCACGACCTCTTGCGCGGTGATCGCCGGATCCAGAGTCGAGCCCACGCGCACCGCGAGTTCGTCCAGCGGATCCCAGCCTCGGCCGCGGCCGGACCGCTCGGGCGTGAGGGCGTAATCGGCGTCCGGGTCCGCTGAGGAGCCTGGTTCGGCGTCCAGATCGGCGTCCGGGAAGGCGAATCTGTCCCGGTGAAATGCGGCTGCGGTGCCGCGGTCGTCCGGCGCGGCGTGCGCATCGCCGCCGGCCACATCCTCTACATCCTCGACGACAACGTTTCCCTCTGTCGCAACATCGTCCGGCGCGGGCACGCTCGGCTCGTGACGCTGCTTGTTCCCCGTCTTCGCTCCAGCTCGGCCGCTCGGTCCGGCCCTGGTCGCGCCGGCAGCCGGCGGCGCTGCGCGGTCCAGCCGCCCGGTCGCCAACACCGCCCCGACCGTGCTCTCCGTTCCGTTCACGCCCACCTGCCCTCGCCCGGTCTTCGTCGCGCCGCCGGATGGTATTCGCCGACGTGCTCCAGTCCAGCGGTCCGGTCCGGCGTCCGCTTCGGGTCCGCCGCCGCGTGTCCGCAGCCAAGAGTAGGCGGCCGGTTGCTCCGCGTACGCCGAATGGCCGATTTCTTCACTCTGGCGGATGAATCACTGCCGCTCGCCCGCCTGTGCGAGAATGGATCTGCAAGGAGGGGAGTACTCCCTGACCCCAGCGGTGACGTCCGTCAACACGACCGGCGTCGCGGGCGCTCCAACGCGGCCGCGGCCTCGATCCGGTGTCATCGGCCCCGCGCTAAGCGTGGTGGAGAAGACCTCCGGTGATGACTAACGCCTAAGTCCGCCGGAGGTTCGTGATGTCCGTTTCCCTTTGGGTCTGGGGAGCCACCCTGATCGGCCTGTTGGCCGTGCTCGCCCTCGACTTGTTCGTCGTCGGCCGCAAGCCTCATGCCGTTTCGCTACGCGAGGCCGGCACCTGGGTCGCCGCCATGGCCGCGCTCGCGATCACCTTCGGCATCGGCCTGAGCCACATCGCCGGACCGGCCTACGGCGGCCAGTTCTTCGCCGGCTGGATCACCGAGTACAGCCTGTCGGTCGACAACCTCTTCGTCTTCGTGATCATCATGGCGCGATTCAAGGTGCCGCGGGATTTCCAGCATCGGGTCCTGCTGGTCGGCGTTCTCATCGCCCTCGTATTGCGCGGGATCTTCATCGGCCTCGGCTCGGCGATCGTCTCGAGGTTCGACTGGGTGTTCTACGTCTTCGGCGCGTTCCTCATCTACACGGCGGTCAAGCTGGCCGCCGGACACGAGAGCGGCTCGAAGCCGAACGATGCCGCCGAAGGCTCGCCGAAGCCCGCACCGGCCCGCGAAAACGGCCTGGTTCGACTGGTCCGCCGCGTGTACCCGACAGTGGACGAGTACGAAGGCACCGCGCTGACGACGCGGATCGCCAGCGAGCCGACGCCCTCCGGCGCCGCCCGTTCGCGCCGCGCGCTGACGCCGATGGCCTTGGTGATCCTCGCGATCGGTGCGACCGACCTGCTGTTCGCGCTCGACTCCATCCCCGCGGTCTTCGGGCTGACTCAGCAGCCGTACATCGTCTTCACGGCCAACGCGTTCGCGCTGCTCGGCCTGCGCCAGCTGTACTTCCTCATCGGCGGCCTACTCGACCGGCTGGTCTACTTGTCCACCGGCCTGTCCGTCGTACTCGGCTTCATCGGCCTGAAGATGATCGTCGAGGCGCTGCACGGTTCCGGAATCGAGCACCTGGGCCCGATCGCGCTGCCGAGCGTCTCCATTCCGTTCTCGCTCGGCGTCATCGTCGTCACCCTCGCCGTGACGACCGTGCTGAGCCTGACCGTCGGCCGCCGCCGCGCGCTCGAGACCGCCGCCGCTACCGGCCGGGAGCGCTGACCGGGTCGCGGGCCGGGTCGCGGGCCGTGCGGAGTACGCTGCTATGATCCGCCGGTCGACGAGGCGGAAGCGCCGGTGGCAGGGCGAAGGGACGGCTTAGCGTGAGCGGCACCGTGGTGGCGGCGGACGATCAGGCTTCGCCCGGCGGCCCCGCTGCGGCCAACGCCTCCTGGCCGCGCACCGCTGCGCGGCTAGCCCGCAGTTCCGCGTCACGCGC
This sequence comes from Actinocrinis sp., assembly GCA_035763685.1. GTDB lineage: Bacteria > Actinomycetota > Actinomycetes > Streptomycetales > Catenulisporaceae > Actinocrinis. The sequence continues at coordinate 11,654 of DASUAR010000091.1, forward strand.
GTGGCCCGCGGTCGGCCTCTACCTCGCGATCAGGCTGGTCGGCACCGCGGTCTTCGCGATCCTTTCCGCAGGCCACGGATATGCCCAGCGCGGCCTGTTCGTGTTCGTGGACTCCGGCTGGTACCGGCTGATCGCCGAGCACGGCTACGACACGCACATCGCCAAGTTCGGCTCGCCGTTCCCGTTCTTCCCGCTCTACCCGGGACTGATGCGACTCGGCCACGACGTCACCGGCTTGAGCGTCGACGTCGTGGGCGTCATCATCACCTGGATCGCCGCCGCGGCCTGCGCGTGGGCGCTCTTCGAGATCGGCCGGCGGGTCCGTGACGCGCGCACCGGCGTGTTCTTCGCCGCGCTCTGGGCGCTGCTGCCCTCCGCGGTCATTGAGGGCGCCTCGTACGCCGACACTCTCGCGATCTGCCTATCTGCATGGGCGATCTACGCACTGCTGCGCCGCTGGTGGGTCGCCGCCGGGATCCTGGCCTTCTTCGCCGGGCTGACCAGGCCGACCGCGAACGCCCTCGTCGCGACCGTCTGCCTGGCAGCGCTCATCGAACTGATCAAGCGGCGCGGTCATCTGCGCGACGACGCGACGGGTGGCGTGGCCTGGCGCCCGTGGTTCGCGCTGGTGATTCCGCCGCTCGGCATGATCGGCTACCTAGCCTACGTAGCGCACCGCATGGGCAGCCTCACCGGCTATCTCAAGGCACAGAAACAGTGGGGTACCGGCTTCAGCAACGTGCAGTTCGTGCTGCACCGCATCCACGAGGGCATGCTCGGTACCGCGCCCGGTTACCAGAACTACCCGACACTCATCACCACTGCCGCGCTGCTCGCCGTTCCGGTGCTTATCGTGCTGCTGATTCTCCAGCGCGTGCCGTGGCCGCTTGTTTGCTACACGGTCATCGTCGCGGTGATCGTCTACGCGTCGATCCACGTGTACACCGTCGTGCCGCGCGAATTCCTCGCGCTCTTCCCGCTGCTGCTGCCGATCGCCTCCGCGCTGGCCAAGATCCAGCGTCGCCCGGCCGTGTACCTCGTACTGGCCGCGCTCGCGATCGGCGCCGGTTGGTACGCGTGCTACATCCCGATCAACGCCGGCGGCTCCATCCCGTAACCGGTCGGCGCGGCCTTTGCCGACTTCTTACCTAAGAGCACGGTTCCACTCTTGCGCGGCGCACAGAGCTGAACCAAAGTTCACATTCGGTGGCCTCCCGCTCGCCACGCCCGATACCGCGCGCATTCACCTGCTCCGCCGAAGCTCCCTTCTGCATAAGGCACCCTCCGTACCCACCAGGAGTTTGGCATGCCCACCCACTCCCCCCGCGCTGTCGCCGCCCTGGGCGCCGTCACCGCGTTGACCGCCGCGCTGGCCTTGCAGCCGGGCAGCGCTTCGGCCCTCGACGACGGCTCCCTCTCCCTTGCCGCAGGCACCTCAGTCGGCGTGCACAACACGTACGATAAGAGCGCTTACACCTATCTCGATCAGGCGCTCGACGCCGGGTCGACCCTGATCGAGCTCGACGCGTGGGTGAATCCGTTCACGCACAAGTGGAACGTCAGCCACAGCAACCCGATCGGCAGCGACAACAACTGCGTCCAGACCAGCACGCTGGCCGGTGCCTACACCGGCAACCGCAGCCAGAACCTGGACAGCTGCCTCGACGACATCCGGGTCTGGCTCCAGGCGCACCCGACCGCCAACCCGATCATGATCAAGCTGGAGATGAAGTCAGGCTTCGACCAGACGATCGGCATGGGCCCGGCCGAACTCGACGGATACATCAAGGCGCACCTCGGCGACCTGGTCTACCGGCCGGTGGACCTGCTGACCAAGCCGGACGGCAGCCTGTACCCCGACCTGGACACCGCCGCGAAGGCGGGCAACTGGCCGAGCCGCTCCGCGTTGCAGGGCAAGGCGATCGTCGAGGCGATCCCCGGCACCTTCGAGCAGAGCAACCCCTTCGACCACCTGTGGACCGACGTCGAGTACTCGACCTATCTCAAGGGTCTGGCAGCGTCGGGCACGGTCGCCAACGCGGAGATCTTCCCGAGCGTCCTCGGCGCGCAGAGCGGCGACCCGCGCACCCGCTACTCGGACACGACGATCCGCCCCTGGTTCGTGGTCTTCGATGGTGACGCAAACACGTACGTCAGCGACGGAAACACCGAGTGGTACAACGCGAACCACTACCTCGTCGTCGCCACTGACGCCTACGACGTCGCTCCGGCGCTCTCCAGTTCCGACCCCGCGCTCACCGACGCGCAGGCCCGCGTCGCGCTGCTCGCCTCGGACAGCGTCTCCTTCGTCTCCACCGACTGGACCACGGCGCCCGCCAACGGCGTGCTGCCCGACGTTCTCGCGCGAGGCTGATCCACGATGACGACCTCTGCCAACCGCGCACTCACGCAGCCGCGCAGGGTCGCCGTCACGGCTCTCGCAACCGCGCTCGCCACTGCGCTCACTTCGGTGAGCGTGGCGGGCGCGACCGCGCGTGCGGCGACCACGGCGGCCCCAACGTCAGCGACACTCGTCACCGACCCGGCCTCGGCGGTGAACCCGTTCATCGGCACCACCGGCGACGGCCACGACTTCCCGGGCGCCGACCTGCCCTACGGCATGATCCAGTGGAGCCCGGACACCTCTTCCCGGCCGAAGGGAGGCGGATACGACTACGGCGATTCCAGCATCACCGGCTTCAGCCTCACGCACATATCAGGACCCGGATGCGACGCGGCCGGAGACGTCCCGATCCTGCCCACCGTCGGCGCGATCGACAGCTCTCCGGGCTCTGATTCGCAGTCCTTCTCGCACTCGAACGAGAGCGCGAGCCCCGGCTACTACGGGGTGAGCCTCGACAACGGCGTGAAGACCGAACTGACCACCACGGCGCGGGCCGGCCTCGGCCGCTTCACCTTCCCGGCCACGACGCAGGCGAACCTGATCCTCAAGGTCGCCGACAGCCAGACCCCGTCGAGTGCCACCAGTGTCAGTGTCCTGAGCAGCAATGAAGTCGTCGGATCCGTGACGAGCAACGGTTTCTGCGAGGCGAACAACCCGTTCACGCTGTACTTCGCGATCAGCTTCGACCACGCGATCACCGGCAGCGGCGGGTACGGTTCCACGTCGACCGGCCCGGGCGGTGAATACGTGACCTTCGATACGACGGCGAACCAGAGCGTGCTCGCACGCGTCGGCATCTCCTACACCTCGGCCACCGAGGCGCGGGCCAACCGGGACGCCGAAATCCCCGCCACCACGAGCTTCGCCACGGTCCAGGCCGCCGCACACGCCGCCTGGGACGCACAGCTGGGCAAAATCCAGATCGCCGGGGGAACCTCCGACCAGCAGACCGTCTTCTACAGTTCGCTCTACCACGCATCGCTGCACCCGAACATCTTCAGCGACGCCGACGGTTCGTATCTGGGCTTTGACCAAGCCGTGCACGCGGTCCCGGCCGGCCACGCCCAATACGCGAACTACTCGGGCTGGGACATCTACCGCAGCCAGGCCCAACTCACGGCCCTGATCAACCCGGCCGCCGCCAGCGACATGGCGCAGTCCATGGTCAACGACTACAAGCAGGGCGGCACCCTGCCCAAGTGGGCCATGAACAACGGCGAGACGTACATCATGGTCGGCGACCCCGGCGCGATCGTGCTCGCCGACTACTACGCCTTC
>DASUAR010000092.1:0-6448 GCA_035763685.1 Actinocrinis sp.
GCACTCGCGCACTGAGCCGTACGGGGTACCGTTGGCGGGACGCCCGCTTCCGGGCGCCGCCCGTGAAACAGGGAGTGCCAGTCCGGTGGACGTGAATGCCAAGATCGACGAACTCATCGAGATCGTGGAGAGCGCACGCGCTATGCCGATGTCGGCCTCGTGCGTGATCAACCGCGCTCAGGTGCTCGAACTGCTCGACGACCTGCGGCGGGGGCTGCCGGAAGAGATGGACAAGGCCCGCCGGGTGCTCGCCGACCGCGACTCCGTGCTCGAAGACGGCCGCCGCGAAGCCGAGCGGCTGCTTGAGCGCACCCGCAACGAGCGCGAGTCGATCATCGGGAACACCGACCTGTCCCGGGAGGCGCGCGGCGCGGCCGAGCGGCTGCTGGCCGAGGCCAGGCGCGAAGCCGAGCAGATGCGCGCCGAGGCCGAGGACTGGGTGGACCAGAAGCTGGCCAACTTCGAGGTGGTGCTCACCAAGACCATCCAGGCGGTGGGCCGCGGCCGGGAGAAGATGCGCGGCAGCACCAACCCGATGGACGAACTCGGCCGGCACGTCGAGGAGCAGGACGCGGTCACCGAGGAGCGGCGCCGCTCGCGGGACTTCTCCGGCGCAGAGACCGGCTTCGACGGGTACGAGAGCCAGGAATTCACCGTGAACGCCTTCGCCGAGGCGGAGCGCCCCTACGAGCAGCACGCGTACGGCGACGAGGGGTACCCGGAGCGGCAGGGCGACTACGCGGCCGCGGGTGCGTACGGCTCGGACCAGCACGACGGCTACAGCTACGAACAGGGTGCGTACGACCAAGGCGCGGCTCACGGGTACGGCACCGGCGAGTTCCACACCGACCCGCAGCAGGGCGGCGGCTACGGCTCCGAGTACGGCGACGAGTACGCCCAGCCAGGGCAGTACGGTCAGCCGCCGGCGCAGCGCCAGGGCCCGCCCTCGCAGTACCCGGCTGACGAGACCTCGTACTTCGACACCGGCCTGATCGACGTGCGGCAGTTCCAGCACGACAACAGCGGCTACAGCCGCTAAGACCCGGGTAACACCAGTCTGCTGTGCCGCTGAGCTGGGCCGTTCAAGGAACGGCCCAGCTTCTTGCTAAGCTGGACGGCCGGTTCCGCTTCGTCGGACCGCCTGCTCGGCCACCCCCTCTAACGCTGGAAGTCGTCATGCCTGCCGCACCAAAGCCACGCCGTCTCGACGCGCGGTCCCCGTTCGTCTTCGACGTGCGGGAGCTCGGCCGCCGCGCCGGCGCGATGCGCGAGTTCGACCGCGACCTGCCGGCCGCGGACCTGCTCAACGGCGAGAAGGCGGCCACGCTCGACGGCCTCTACTCGGCCGAGGGCGCGGACCTGAGGCTCACCCTGCGGGTCGAGTCGGTGGTGGAAGGCATACTGGCCACCGGACAGGTTTCCGGCTCGCTGGTCGGGGAGTGCGTGCGCTGCCTTGACCCGGTCGAGGTGGAAGTCGACGCCGAGTTCCAGGAGCTCTACTACTACGACCTCGAAAACCTCACCGCCGAAGAGGCGGAGGAGGCGCAGCTCGTAGTGGAGGACCTGATCGACGTCGGCCCGCTCGTGCACGACGCGGTGATGCTGGAGCTGCCGCTTCAGCCGCTGTGTGACGAGGACTGCCCGGGGCTGTGCGCGCAGTGCGGCGCCAGGCTGGCCGACGACCCGGACCACGAGCACGAGACGGTGGACCCGCGCTGGGCCGCCCTGAGCAGTCTGACGCAGGGCGCATTGGCTCAGGATGGCGCGAGCCAGGTCGGCCAGAATTCCGCCGACCCGGCCGACCGGGCGTGAACAGCGGGTAAATCAGCAGTACGACGCAGTAGGTAAGTACCAGTCGGCGCTGTCCAGTACAGTCGTCGGAGCACTATTCGGAGCCGTTCTGCCCTTCGACGGCTCCGAGCAGCAGCGCGAGCACTGTAAAATCGCAACAGTTTTTCCCTACCCGCTGGCGGCTTGGCGGCCTGCAGCGGGCGATGACCAGGAGAGTTCGAACCGTGGCCGTTCCGAAGCGCAAGAAGTCCCGCAGCCGCACCCGCTCGCGGCGTGCCCAGTGGAAGGCCGCGCCGCTGACCCTGGTCGCCTGCGACCGTTGTGGTGAGACCAAGCTCCCGCACACCCTGTGCGAGAACTGCGGCACCTACAACAAGCGCCAGGTCGTCGCCGTCTAACGGCCGGCGGGAGCCGTTCGTGACCGATTCCCAGGTGCCCCCGGCCGTGCTGGAGCAGCGGCTCGGCGTTCCGCTCGACGCGAAGCTGCTCGAGCGTGCGCTGACCCACCGTTCGTTCAGCTACGAGAACGGGAACGTGCCGACCAACGAGCGCCTTGAGTTTCTCGGCGACTCGGTGCTCGGGCTTGTCGTCACCAGCACGCTGTACGACACACACCCCGATCTGCCCGAGGGGCAGCTGGCCAAGTTCCGCTCGCACGTGGTCAACTCGCGGGCGCTCGCGGACGTGGCCCGCTCGCTCAGGCTCGGGGAGTTTCTGCGCCTGGGCAAGGGCGAGGAGGCCACCGGCGGCCGGGACAAGTCGTCGATCCTCGCCGACACCATGGAGGCGTTGATCGGCGCGGTCTACCTGGACCACGACCTGGAGACCGCCGGGGGCCTGATCCACCGGCTCTTCGACGGGCTGATCGAGGCTTCTGCCGGTCTCGGCGCGGGCCTGGACTGGAAGACCTCGCTGCAGGAACTGACCGCCGAGCACGGCCTCGGCGTGCCGGTATACCTGGTCACCGAGGACGGTCCGGACCACGACAAGTTCTTCGAGGCCCGGGTCCGGGTCGCCGACAAGGAATACCCGTCGGGCCGCGGCCGCTCGAAGAAGGTCGCCGAGCAGATCGCCGCCGAGCACGCCTACCGGGCGATCCGCGCGGTGTACGGCTCGGCAAAGGCGGAACCCGATGCCGGAGCTGCCTGAAGTCGAGGTCGTCCGCCGGGGCCTGGAGCGCTGGACGGCGGGACGCACGGTCGCGGCGGTCGAGGTGCTGCACCCGCGGGCGATCCGGCGGCATGTGGCCGGCCCGGCCGACTTCGCGGCCAGGCTCGTCGGCCGCACCCTCGGCGTCGCGTGCCGGCGCGGCAAATATCTGTGGATTCCGCTCGACGATGACGAGGCGCTGCTCGGTCATCTCGGCATGAGCGGCCAGCTGCTCATCCAGCCGGCCGACGCCCCGGACGAGACGCACCTGCGCGTCCGTATCAGCTTCACCGACGGCGGACCCCAGCTGCGCTTCGTCGACCAGCGCACCTTCGGCGGCCTCTCGCTCGAACCGCTCAAGGACGGCGTTCCGGGGACGATCGTGCACATCGCCCGCGATCCGCTGGACCCCGAGTTTCAGGACGCGAAGTTCCTCGCGGCGCTGCGGGCCAAGAACACCGGCGTCAAGCGCGCGCTGCTGGATCAATCGCTGATCAGCGGGGTCGGCAACATCTACGCCGACGAGGCGCTGTGGCGCGCCCAGCTGCACTTCGAGCGGCCGGGCACCTCGCTCACCCTGCCCGAGGCCAAGCGGCTGCTCGCCGCCGCGCGCGAGGTGATGGCGGAAGCGCTCGCGGTCGGCGGCACGTCGTTCGACTCGCTGTACGTCAACGTCAACGGCGAGTCAGGCTACTTCTCCCGCTCGCTCAACGCCTACGGCCAGGCCGGACAGCCCTGCGGCCGGTGCGCGACGCTGATCACCCGTGTGGCCTTCATGAACCGATCGTCGTATTTCTGCCCGCGCTGCCAGAAGGCCGGCGGGCGCGCCCCGGCCGCGCGCAACGGCGCCGGGAAAGCCGCGCGGAAGAATCCGGTCGCGCAGTAAGCGAAAATGAGCGCATGAACGTGCGGCGGGACGACATCGAGGCGGAGTACCAGGCGGTCGAGGGCGAGCTGCTCGGGCGCTGGCCGGAGACCAGGCTCGAGCCCTCAAGGGACCGGATCGAAGACCTCATGGACGTGCTCGGTTCGCCGCAGCGCTCCTACCCGGCGATCCACATCACCGGCACCAACGGCAAGACCACCACCGCGCGGATGATCGACGAGCTGCTGCGCGCGCTCAACCTGCGCACCGGCCGCTACACCAGCCCGCACCTCGAGGAGATGCGCGAGCGCATCTGCCTGGACGGCGAGCCGATCAGCCGCGAACGCTTCGTCGAGGTGTACCGGGACGTGCGGCCGTTCGCCGAACTCGTCGACAAGCGCCAGCCATTCCCGCTCTCCTTCTTCGAGCTGATCACCGGCATGGCTTACGCGGCCTTCGCGGACGCCCCGGTGGACGCCGCGGTCGTCGAGGTCGGCCTCGGCGGCACCTGGGACTCGACCAACGTGATCGACGGCCAGGTCGCGGTGGTCACGCCGATCTCGCTCGACCACACTCAGCTGCTCGGCGACACCGTCGAGGACATCGCCTGGGAGAAGGCCGGAATCATCAAGGCCCAAGCGCTGGTCGTGCTGGCCCAGCAGCCGGTGGAGGCCGCACAGGTGCTGCTGCGGCAGGCCGCCGAGGTCGGCGCGACGGTGGCCCGCGAAGGCATCGAGTTCGGCGTGATGGACCGTCAGCTCGCGGTCGGCGGCCAGCTGCTCGTCGTCAAGGGGCTGTCGCAGGAGTATGACAACATCCATCTCCCGCTCTACGGCGCGCACCAAGCGCACAACGCCGCCTGCGCCATCGCCGCCGTCGAGGCGTTCCTCGGTGCGGGCCAGGGCGGCGGCACGCTTGAGCCGGAGATCGTGCGCGAGGCCATGGCCGCCGTGCGCTCGCCGGGCCGGCTCGAGGTGGTCCGCCGCAGCCCGACCGTCTTGATCGACGCCGCGCACAACCCCGGCGGCGCGCTGGCCACCGCGGAGGCGATCGCCGAGGAGTTCGCCTTCGACCACCTGGTCGGCGTCGTGGCCGCGATGCGGGACAAGGACGTGCGCGGCGTACTCGAGGCCTTCGAGCCGGTGCTTGACGAGGTGGTGCTCACCCGCAACTCGACCGAGCGCGCGATGCCGGTAGCCGAGCTGGCCGCGATCGCCGAGGAGGTCTTCGGCCCCGAGCGGGTCATCGCGGTCGACCGGCTCGACGACGCGATCGAGCGGGCGGTGGGCTTGGCCGAGGAGGGGGTGGCGGACGCCTCGCTCGGCGGTACCGGCGTTCTGATCACCGGCTCCGTGGTCACCGCGGGCGAAGCCGGGCGGTTGCTGCGTCGCTAGGCGGTGTCGGGGAGCGTTCCAAGGGCCTCGGCAGGCCATGTGTAAGCGATAGCGCCGCGGCTGCTTCAATGGAGGTTCAAGCGGCCGGCAAGGTCAGCGACGGACACTGAAGCAGAAAGGGCGATCCGATGCGCCGGATGGCCGCCTCCGTACTCGTCTTCGAGGCGTTCATCGCCCTCTTCTTCGGTCTCGTCGTCGGGAAGCTGCACCCTTCCGACGACTGGATCGTCGCGGTGGTGCTCGGCGTCGTGTGCGTCCTGCTGTCCGGGATGATGCGACACCGCTGGGCGTACGGCGTCGGCTGGGCGCTGCAGATCGGCTTCATCGCGGCCGGATTCCTGGTCGCCGACATGTTCGTGCTCGGCATCATCTTCACCGCGATCTGGTGGGCCGGCCTGCACTTCGGCGCGCAGGCGGAGCGGATCAAGGCGCTGCGGATGGCCGAACACGAGGCCAGGGCGCAGCAGCACGAAGCCGAGGCGCAGCAAGACGAACCCGAGGTCGAACCCGAGGTCGAACCCGCGGCCCAGGCGCCGGACTCCGCGGCCGACCCGCGAACTTCTACAGAGCGTCCTGGAGTGAAGACCCGCTGATCCGGGTCATACCATCAAGAGAACCACGGACGTCGAATCAGACGTCGCACGACTGCTTGAGGAGATGATGGTGGCGACCCCTGTGGAACGCTCGCTCGTGCTGGTGAAGCCGGACGGCGTGCGCCGCGCGCTTACCGGGGAGATCATCCGGCGGATCGAAGCCAAGGGGATCAGGGTGGTCGCGCTGGACCTGCGGGCGCTGCCCCGCGAGCTGGTCGAGGAACACTACGCCGAGCACGAGGGCAAGCCCTTCTTCGAACCGCTGGTCTCCTTCATGATGTCCGGACCGGTCGTCGCCATGATCATCGAAGGGCACCGCTGCATCGAGGCGTTCCGCACCATCGCCGGCGCCACGGACCCGGTCAAGGCCGCGCCCGGGACCATCCGCGGCGACCTCGCCACCGACATCGGCACCACCGTCGTGCAGAACCTGGTGCACGGCTCCGACTCGCCGACCTCCGCCGAGCGCGAGATCAAGCTGTTCTTCCCAGAGGTGGGCTGACCAGACCAGCCGTCGGTACCTCGTCCGGTGGAACCTCCGTTTCCTTGCCGCGAATCGGCGGGAAGCACCCGTACTGTCTGAAGACGGGCGTGGGTGATCGCGGAAGGTAGCTGGTACGAATATGGGCATGTCGGTCGTCGGCCGTGACATCGCG
>DASUAR010000093.1:0-11054 GCA_035763685.1 Actinocrinis sp.
GCCCAGAGGTGTCATTGACCGGCGGCTGTCTGTAGCCTGTCACGGGTACATAGCGGCTCTGAGTTGGGCGAACGTGGGGAGTTGTGCATGGTACGGGACAGGCGCCGCAGCTTGCGTCGTAGGACGGTTGCGGCGTTCGCGGCGGCCAGTGCACTGGGCCTCGTCGGGTTGAGTGCCATCCCAGCGCACGCGACCACGAATCCCGTGTATGACAAGGAATGGGCGCTGAGCCAGTTCCAAGTCACCCAGATCCGATCCCAATACCAAGCGCGCGGCAACGGAGTAACCGTCGCAGTCGTTGACTCTGGTGTCGATGCGACCCAGCCTGATTTGCAGGGTTCGCTGTTGCCCGGAGCCAATTTCTCAATCCCCAGCAATCCCACTTCGGACACTAACGACAGGTCCAACGAATACCACGGCACTTCGGTAGCGGCGGACATCGCTGCCCACGCACATGGTGATCCGAACAATCCGCAAGGCATGTACGGGTTGGCGACGCAAGCCAAGATCCTCCCACTCGTAGACGGCACTGAAACAACCACCGCTGCTGCGGACGCGGCGGCTATCCGCTACGCGGCCGATCAAGGTGCACGGGTTATCAACGTTTCAGGTGGAGTGCCAGGCGCGTGCACCTCTAACGAGGCCGCAGCTATTGACTATGCGCTCTCAAAGAACGTCGTGGTCGTGGCCGCTGGTGGCAACTCAGGCAATGCGTCCAACGCTTCGGTGTGCCCCGCGAATCATCCTGGTGTGATTGCTGTCTCAGCAGTCGATCAGTCGGGCAAGATGGACCCATACTCGCATTTCGGCAGCGATGTGACGGTGGCGGCGCCCGGCGTCAACATCGAGGTCCCATACCCCGGCGGCCAATACGGGCTTCGTAGCGGCACGTCGCAGGCCGCACCGTGGGTGTCCGCCGAGGCCGCACTGATCATCGGACTTCACCCCGATTGGACCGCCGGCCAGGTTATCCGCGTCATCATCGGCAACACCTCCTCAAGCTCCGGCCAGCGCGTCGACGACCACGTCGGCTACGGCGTCATCAACCCGCTCAAGGCACTCGGTGCCGCCGCACCGACCGACACCAGCAATCCGCTTGGCGGACCGGCGGCCACATCCGCCGCTGCGTCGCCGAGCAGCGCAGGCGCAGGTGCGCCGTCGAACACGGCGAGCACTCCCGCGGCCGCTTCCTCCGGTAAGTCGTCGAACATCGGCTTGTATGCGGGGCTCGGCGTCGGCGTGCTGGTGCTGATCGGTGTGATCGTCTTCCTGATTACGCGCGGCAAGAACAACAACGGCTCCGGTGGCGGCGGAGGAGGCGGTGGCGGCGGGAACGGCTACTACCCGCCCACTCCCGGTCCCGGCGGACAATATGCCCAGCCGGGCCAGCAGCCGCAGCAATACCCGTCCGCCACGTCGTCGCACCCTTACCAGCAGTCGCCGCACCCTTACCAGCCGCAACCCGGCGCACAGTACCCGCCGCAGGAACAGACGCCTTGGCGTCAGCAGTGACCAAGCGCACCGCCGAGTTGCCAATAGTCTGACCTGGCTACGCGCTTCCCTTGACTATCGACTGCACCATGCGCGCCGCCTGGTCCTGCCACTGCGCATACGCCGTGGGGAACCCGGAGCGCTGCACTGCCTGCGCCGAAGACCAGAGCGATTGGCTCTGGTAATTCGGCGCGTAGGTCGTCAGCGCGGCGAGGAACGCGTTCGTCGCGTACACCGGGTCGGTCAGCTGCGACGCCGTGCCCCAGCCCATCGACGGCCGCTGCTGGAACAAGCCGAGCGAGTCATAGTTCGTCGCCGAGGTCAGGTTGGTCAACGAGGATTCCTGCATCGCCGTCGCGACCGCGATCACCGCGGCGTAGAGCGACATCCCGCGCTGCTTCGTGACCGCCACGATCGTCTTCGCGTTGGCCCACTGCGCGCTGTTCGGCGTGAAGTGCTGCTGTGAGCCGTACAAACCCGTGGGCTCGAGACTCGCGATCGTGACGTTCGCATAGGGATCAGCCTTTGTCGGACTCGGCGACGCGGTCGCGGTCGCGGACTTGCTCGAGCTGGCACCGGAACCGGCACCGGCGCTCGCCTTGGCCGCCGATGCGGAAGCAGACGCCGACGCGGACGCCTTTGCGCTTGCCGAGGGGCTGGCGATCGGGGCGGAAACCAGCGTCGCGTGCCGCGTCGCCGAGCGTGCCGCGTACATCGCGGCCGATTGCGTCTTGGCCAGCAGCCCCGCGCTCGCTGCGCCGCCGCCTCCGGACGAGGAGCCCAGGGCTCCGTACGAAGCCGCGGCGGCGGTACCGGTGGGGACGACGATCGCCGCGGTGACGACAGCGGCGAAAGCGGTGGGTTTTGACTTGGGTTTGCGGTGCGCGCCCATGAAGATGTGCAGAGCCTCTCCTCCGACCGCCTACCGGGTTAGCTGACGGGTTCGGGCGGGGGAGTATTCGCGCCCTACAGTGCTGCGTAATCGTCGCGCCGCCCGGCCGAAGCCGTGCGTGACAACACCACGCTATGCACCGATTCACCCCAGGGACGTGCGTCATCCAGCGGACGACAATTGGGTCCCCGGCTCCACAGCGCGTGGCCGGCGCCGCCCTGCGCACAGGTCTTCACCGCGTTGTGCAGCCCTGTCCGAAAGGCGGCCGGTCATCGCGCATTACGCGTGGACTCGGCGGGTGCGCCGGTGCCGTCTTCGACGGCGCTGACCGAGCGCACGGCCATGACCATACGAGATCGCCCCGATCCGTGTCACCCCATTCGTCGGATTTTCATGACGCAATGGCGTGTTTGCCGCGATTCGCTTGCCGTGCGCCATGGTGTGGTCGCGCAGCGCCACGACATGGGGTTCGAGGCGCTGCGCGACCGGGGCGTTCATTGACGTGCCGTCAGATCCCGCAGGTCACGGCCACAGCCACAGCCACAGCCACAGCCACGGCCAGGCTCGCGGTCACGGTGCGTACGGCGCGAAGATCTTGGTGAACGCGTACGCGCCCTGCGAGACACCCGAGCAGGAGTCGCCCGCCGAGGCGCCCGAGGAGCACGCGCGGTCCCGGTTGACCGCCCAGAAGGTCAGTCGCGACAGGTGGTGCGCGTTCGCGAAGGCCAGGATGTTCTTGAAGTCGGTCGTGGAGACGGTCTCATCCGACTCGTCGGTCTTGCCGTTCATCGACGAGATGCCCATGATCGCGTACGCGGCGCTGGAGGACAGGCCGTACACCGACTGGATGTCTGAGTGCAGACCGTTGGCCGCGCTCGCCGTCGCCTGCGCCATCGTGCCCGAGTGGCTACCGAAGTCGAACGGCATGATCGTGAACGCGGTGGGGGTGAACCCGGCCGCCTTGGCCTGCTTGATCAGCGCGAGGCCGTCGCCGTCCGGGCCGCTGGTCGCGGTGCCGAAGGTCAGGTAGGTCTTGATCCCCGGGTTGTCGTGCTGCACCGTGCGCAGCGCGGCGACGACCCGGCCGCGCGCCGCCGAACTGGAGACCTCGGTGTTCTCGATGTCGATGTCGATCGCCTTGAGCTTGTATGCCGAGATGACCTTCTGATACGCGGCCGCCAGCTTGCTCGACGAACTGCACGCCTCACCGAGCTTCGAGCCGGACCAGCCGCCGAAGGAGGCCACCACGTCGCCGCCGTGCGAGCGGATCTCGTTGATCTTCGCCTGGTCGGTGCCGCCGGTCAGCGGCCGCGAGCCGTCCCAGGCCGGGTTGCAGCCGTTGTCGGCCAGGACGAACGCGAGCGTGAACCACTTGATGCCGGTAGCGCTCATCACCGCGGCAGGGTCCTGCGGCGAACCCCAGCCGAGGTATTCATACGGCGCGACCGCGACCGAACCGGACGCGCCCGCCGCGCTGGCTCCGGGCGCGAGCACGGCGGCGCTCGCGATCAAGGCCGTGGCGGCCGTCGCGGCGAGAGCGCTGCGGCGGGCGGTGACATGGCGCCGGGCGCCGCGGGGGAGTGCGGAACGCATAGGTAAACCCTTTCCAGGTTTCCGTGCGTCTCCGGGAGCGCCGGCCCGGTGACTGCTTGTGGCGATTGATTGTCTGGAAAGGGTCGCCCGATCTGCTCATCTTGTCAAGAAGCTTTACTAACTCATTCTGCAATGGGTAGTGACTGATGCAGACGGACGCAGACGGACTGACGCAGTGGCGCAGTGATTGACTGACTGACGATCAGGTCACCGGCCACGCGGGGCGGTGCGGGGTGGGGAGGCGACGGGAACGGCGTGAGCGGTTAGTGCGGTGCGGTGCCGTTGACTATGGCCAGCACCATGCGCGCCGCCTGCGTCTCCCACTGCGCGTACGCGGTCGGGAAGCCGGACCGCTGCACCGCCTGGGCCGTCTGCCACAGGTACATCGTCATGTAGTGCGGCGCGTAGACGTCCAGCGCCGCGAGGAACGCGTTCGTCGAGTAGTACGGATCGGTGATCTGCGCCGCCGTACCCCAGCCCTGGGACGGCCGCTGCTGGAAGAGGCCTAGCGAGTCGGCGTTCGTCGCGGTCGTGAGATTCACCAGGTCCGATTCCTGGATAGCGGTGGCCGTCGCTATGACCGCCGCGTACAGCGGCATCTTGCGCTGCTCGGCCACCTTGACGATGACGCGCGCGTTCGCCCACTGCGTCGCGGTCGCCGCGAACGTGTTCTGTGTTCCATACAGCGCCGTCGGCTCCAACTGCGCGAGCGTCGTGTGCGCGTAAGGGTTCGGCGGCGCGGTCTTCGTGGGCTTGGGGGTGGGGCTGGCCGAAGGAGAGGGGGCCGTGATCGGCGCCGCGGCTGCCTGCACCACCGGCTGCCGGGGAGCGAGCGCGATGACCCGGGTGTCCGTCGTCGTGTCCGCGGGGTGGGCCGAGAACGCCATCGCCGCCGCGACACCGCCGGGCCCGCCGACCACGGTGCCGGCCAGAGCCGCCGCGGTGATCGCGGGATAACGCCGGGTCCACGGCTTCTCGGCCCCAGCCTGAGTCAGGGCTTTGCTATGCCGGTAGTCGCCGCGACCCTTCGGCTTGCCATGCGAGCCCACGGGTGGATCCGACCTCCCCATCGCAGCGATGTGTGGCTGTTGGCGGACGAACTTATAAGAAGATGGCTTGACCTGTCACGGGCGCTGCGGCGCCGCGGTTCGGAAGTTGGCCGGTCAATGGGCGGAACTTGACGATCTGTTGACCCAGGCCAGTGTGTTGATGCCGTGGGCGAGCGCTAAGGCCGGGATCACCGGGTTTGCCGGACCTCCGGCCGCCGCTTATAGTTAGCGAACGTAAGCTAACTATCTGGAGCGCCCATGCCGCCGGACAGCGATACAGAAATACGCGACACCGAAGCGCGTGACACCGCGGACGCGTCGGCGCGCGCCGCAGCCGCCCGCGCCGCAGCCGACACGGCTGCCGCGCCCGCCGAGACCTCCGCAGCCGCCGCCGCGATCCCGCACCCGCGCGGACTGCGCGGCGCGCTGTCCTCGGGCCCGGACCACCCGCACTACAAGTGGGTCGCCCTGTCCAACACCACCCTCGGCATGCTGCTGGCCACGATCAACAGCTCCATCGTGCTGATCTCGCTGCCGGCCATCTTCAACGGCGTGCGGCTCGACCCGCTCGAACCCGGCAACGTCAGCTACCTGCTATGGATGCTGATGGGCTACATGCTCGTCACCGCGGTGCTCGTCGTCACGCTCGGCCGGCTCGGCGACATGTACGGCCGGGTGAAGATCTACAACCTCGGGTTCGCGGTCTTCACCGTCTGCTCGGTCATCCTGTCGCTGGACCCGTTCACCGGCGGGCACGGCGCGCTCTGGCTGATCGGCTGGCGCGTCGTACAGGCGGTGGGCGGCGCGATGCTGATGGCGAACTCCACCGCGATCATCACCGACGCCTTCCCCGCCCACCAGCGCGGCACCGCGCTCGGCATCAACATCGTCGCCGCGCTGGCCGGTTCCTTCATCGGCCTGGTACTCGGCGGGGTGCTGGCCGACTGGGACTGGCGCTCGGTGTTCTGGGTCAACGTCCCGATCGGCGTCATCGGCACGGTCTGGGCGTACAAGTCACTGCACGACAACTCCGCGCGCCGGCCCGGCCGCATCGACTGGTGGGGCAACGCGACCTTCGCGATCGGACTGACCGCGCTGCTGGCCGCGATCTCCTACGGCATCCAGCCCTACGGCGGGCACACGATGGGCTGGACCAACCCGCTGATCATCGCCGGGCTCGTCGGCGGCGCCGCGGTCCTGGTGGCCTTCGTCGTCATCGAGTCGCGCACCGCCGAACCGATGTTCCCGCTGGGGCTGTTCCGTTCGCACCTGTTCGCGGGCGCGAACGCCGCCAGTCTGCTGATGTCGGTGGCCCGCGGCGGGCTGCAGTTCATGCTGATCATCTGGCTGCAAGGCATCTGGCTGCCGCTGCACGGATACGACTACGCGCAGACCCCGCTGTGGGCCGGCATCTACCTCGTGCCGCTCACCGTCGGCTTCCTCGTCGCGGGGCCGGTCGCCGGCCGGCTCTCGGACCGGTACGGGCACCGCGCCTTCGCGATCGGCGGCCTGCTGCTCATGGCGGCCACGTTCGGCGGAATGCTGCTGCTGCCCACCGACTTCAGCTATCCGGCATTCGCGGCGCTGATCCTGCTCAACGGCCTCGGCTCGGGCCTGTTCTCCGCGCCGAACGCCTCGGCGATCATGAACAGCGTCCCGGCGCACCAGCGCGGCGCGGCCTCCGGGATGCGCTCGACCTTCCAGAACTCCGGCATGGTGCTGTCCATCGGCCTGTTCTTCTCGCTCATGGTCGTCGGCCTCGCATCCAGCCTGCCCAGCACCCTCTACAGCGGACTGACCGCGCAGGGCGTCCCGGCGCAGGCCGCCCACGCGGTCGCCGCTCTGCCCCCGGTCGGTGTGCTGTTCGCCGCCTTCCTCGGGTACAACCCGATACAGCAACTGCTCGGCTCACACGTCCTCGGCGCGCTGCCGGCGCACAACGCGGCGACGCTCACCGGCCGCCAGTTCTTCCCGCATCTGATCGCCGGGCCGTTCCACGACGGGCTCATCGTCGTGTTCTGGCTCGCCATCGGGATGAGCCTGGTCGGCGCGCTGGCATCCGCGATACGGCCGCCGCGCCGGACCCAAGCTAAGGTTTGACAATGACCACGCCGCCCCCCAATCCGCAGGACATCACCCGCCTGCGTGTCGCGGTCGGCCGCCTGCACCGGCGGCTGGCCCAGCGCTCCGCCAGTGAGCTGACTTTCGCCCAGATCTCCGCACTGGTCATGGTGGAGAAGTACGGGCCGATCCGGCAGGGCGAACTGGCCGCGCGCGAGAAGGTCGCCGCCCCCTCGATGACCCGCACCGTGAGCGGACTCGTCGAGGGCGGCCTGGTGCAGAAGATCCCGGATCCGGAGGACGGGCGCTCCTGCCACATCGTGGTCACCGAGGCCGCGCGCACCCTGCTGGAGAAGGTCCGCACGGAGCGCTCCGCGATGCTCGCCGAACGGGTCGCCCGGCTGAGCCCGCAGCAGTACGAGACGCTGGTCGCCGCGCTGCCCGTGCTCGAGCAGTTGGCCGAAGAAGCCGACTGAGCGGCAACGGGCCACCGGCGCGTCACAGGCCGAACACCACGCATCGAACACCACACCCCGGCACCGGTCACGCGGGCCGCAGGTGGGAGACTTGGCACATGAGCGAGACAGGCACTCCCCGCGACGCCGCGCCGCAAGAGCAGGACGCGATGCCGCAGCAACAGGAGGAGTGGCCGCCGCGCGCGTGGCGGGAAACCTCGCGGGCGGCCGGACACCGCCAGGCGCTGTACGTCGCCCTCGGCATGGTCGCGATCTTCGCCGTGCTGGTCGTCGTCGCGATCTGGGGCTCGCACAACGGCTGACGCCCGGCGATCAGGCTTCGATGGTCAGGCCGCGCCGTGATCGCCGAGGGGATCGTCCGCGAGCAACTGCGCGAGCCGATGACCCGGCCGCGCTTCCACTCGGTGTGGTCGACGCGCACGTGATGGCTATGGCGGAGCGGATGAACGTCACGCGCATCGCGACCATCGATCGTCGGCACATCCACGCCGTCAAGCTGCGCCATTGCGAGGGCCTTGATCTATTGCCGCACTGACTCGCAGAGCCGGTGTGCCGCAGCGCCTGAGTCCCGCGTGCGCGAACTGCTTCTAGATCCATGCCGCCGCCTCGGCGAGCCACCGCGGGTCGCGCCATGGCGGGACACCGCCGCTCGGCTCGACCGCAGTGAGATCGACCATATCCATGACCGGCGAACCGGCCTCGCCGCGCGCTGACACGGCGTCATCCTCGCAGCTCACAAACGCGTCGTCGAACGTATTACCCGGCAGCGGGCGGGAAGCGACAGGTCAGCGCGGTGGCCGTCCAGGCCTGGCCCCGGCGAGCAATAGGGCCGCGGCGCACCCACAATGGCAGCATGACGGAACGCGACGAGCTCGAAAACGCCACCGAGGCCCATTCCGCAGCCAACGCCGCTCCACCCACTGCCGCCACACCCGCCGCCGAACCCGAACCGGACACCGCGCTGATAGCGCCCGTCCGGGCGGGCGCGGACCGTGACTTCGACCGCGCCGCAGCTCGCGACGTTGCGCCGCAACCTCGGCCCAGTGTCTGGTCCGAGATCAAAGACGCCGTCAGACCGCGTTCCGCGCTCCTCGTCATCGCGACCCTCTGCCTCGGCGTCGGCTTCATCCTGTCCTATGTCGGTGCTCTGCATCACCCGGCGCCCAAGAACCTGCCGTTCGACCTCGTCGCGCCGGCCGCCGTCCAGAGCCAAGCCGTCTCCGGCATCGCCGGCCTGCCCGGCAAGCCGCTCACCCCGCGCCTGATCGCCGACGCGGCGACCGCCCGCGCCCGCGTCTCCGACCGCACCAGCACCGGAGCGCTCGTCATCGACCCGGCCGGCAACACCGACACCCTCTACGTCGCCTCCGCCGCGAGCCCGTCCATCTCCAACGCGGTGACCAGGATCATCCAGAGCGCCGAAGGCCAGCAGCAGCGCACCGTCACCGTCCGGGACCTCGTGCCCGTCGCGGCCGCGGACAACGGCGGCCTTTCCTCCTTCTATATGGCCGTCGGATGGACCGTCACCGGCTACCTGATCGCCTCGATCCTCGGCGTCAGCGCCGGGGCCCGCCCCGCGACGCCCACCCGGGCCGTCGTGCGCCTCGTCGCCCTCGCGCTGTCCGCCTGCGTCGCCGGAGGCGTCGGAGCCTGGCTGGTGCAGCACGAACTCGACGCGCTGCCCGGGGACTTCTGGGCACTGGCACTGGTCGGCGCGCTCGTCGTGTTCGGCGCCGGCGCGGTCACCATGGCGCTGCAAGTGGCCCTCGGCGTGCTCGGCATCGGCGTCGCGGTGCTGCTGTTCGTGATCCTCGGCAACCCCTCGGCCGGCGGAGCCTACGCCCGAGCGCTCATCCCGCCGTTCTGGCGCTCGATCGGGGCGTTCTTCCCGCCGGGAGCGGGCACGGACGCCACCCGCGCGGTCGCGTACTTCGGCGGCGCGAACACCGCAGCGCCGCTGTTCATCCTCGGCTGCTACTGCGTCATCGGACTGCTCGCCACGCTCGGCCTCGCCTCCGTCCTGCGCCCGAAGCCCCTGGCGACGCCGGTGACAGCGACAGCCACAGCTCAGTAGCGCAGCAGCGCGCGCACGTCAGGCCTCGCCCGCCTCGGTCCCCATGGTCTCGGTGACACCCGCCGCCGCGTCCGCTTCCTCGACCTCCTCGCGCGGAACGCCCAGCAGAAAAAGGATCGTGTCGAGGAAGGGGACGTTCACGGCGGTGTCCGCCGCCGCACGCACCAGCGGCTTGGCGTTGAACGCGACGCCGAGCCCGGCCGCGGCCAGCATGTCCAGGTCGTTCGCGCCGTCGCCGATCGCCACCGTTTCCGACAGCGGCACCCCGGCCGTCGCGGCGAACCGGCGCAGCGCCGCCGCCTTGCCCGGCCGGTCGACCACGTCGCCCACGACCCGGCCGGTCAGCCGGCCGTCCGCGACCTCCAGCGTGTTGGCCGCCGCGAAGTCCAGGCCGAGCTGGCCGACCAGCGTGTCAGTGATCTGAGTGAACCCGCCCGACACTATCCCGACCTGGTACCCGAGCCGCTTGAGTGTGCGCACCAGAGTCTTCGCGCCCGGCGTGTAACGCACCTCCGCGCGCACCTTGTCGAACACCGTCTCCGGCAGGCCCTCAAGCAGCGCGACCCGCGCCCGCAGCGACGCGGTGAAGTCCAGCTCGCCGCGCATCGCCGCGGCCGTCACCCGCTCCACCTGCTCCAGGCAGCCCGCGTGCCGGGCCAGCAGCTCGATCACCTCGTCCTGGATCAGTGTGGAGTCCACGTCCATCACCACCAGGTGCTTGGCCCGCCGGGCCAGCCCCGAGCGCTGCACCGCGATGTCCACCCCGGCGTCGGCCGCCGCCGCGGCCAGCGCCCCGCGCAGCTCGGCCGGGTCCACCCCGGACACGTCCAGCTCGATCGCCGTGACCGGGTACTTCGCCAGCCGCACGATCCGGTCGATGTTGCCCTGGGCCTCGGCGACCCGCCCCGCCACCATCCCCATCGCCCGCGCGGTCAGCGGCGAGCCGAGCACGGTCACCCGGCTTCGCCCGGCCCGGCGCCTGCGGTTGTCGCCGCGCCCCTCGGTGATCTCCAGGTCCAGCTTCCACGCCGCCGCCCAGCGGTGCAGCGCGATCCGCAACTCGGTCTGCTGCGCCGGGGCGGTGATCAGCACGCCGAGCACCAGCCGGCCGCGCAGCACGATCTGCTCGACGTCGGCGACCTGCGCGGCGTAGCCGGTGCGCGCCTCGAACTCGGTGATCTGTTCGAACAGCGCCGCGGTCACCCCGGGACGGTCCGCCCCGAACGCCGTGACCAGCAGCGTCGGCGCGTCGTGCGCGAGGCCAAGGGGACGCCCGTCCGGCGCCCCGACGATCTCCGATTGCATGGCCCCACGCTACCGGCCCGTCATCCGCACCCTATAGGTTTGGCCACATGACGGACGTGCTCGACCTGGTCGACGTCTCCCTGGTGCGGGACGGGAAGAAGCTGCTGAGCGGG
>DASUAR010000094.1:0-5186 GCA_035763685.1 Actinocrinis sp.
GCAGCAGCGCGTTCGTGCACAGGTACACGTACTTCTTGCGCTTGATCAGCTGGCGCACGATCTCGTCGATCTGAGGGTGCATCAGCGGCTCGCCGCCGGCGATCGACACCATCGGCGCGCCGCACTCCTCGATCGCGCCGATCGCCTGCTCCACCGGCATCCGCTGCTTGAGCACCGAGGCCGGATGCTGGATCTTCCCGCAGCCGGGACAGGCCAGATTGCAGGCGAAGAGCGGTTCAAGCTCCACGATGAGCGGGAATTTCTGCACGCCCTTCAGCTTCTGCTTGAACAGGTACGCGCCGATCCGCACGGACTGCCGCATCGGAATGGACAAGACGATCAGCTCCCGGTATTCGCTTCAGAAACCGTGCTCGCGTCAGGGCTCGTGCTCGACGCCACGGCGGCCCCGCCGACGACTTCCGAACGTGCATCGACAACTTCTGACCCATGGTCACCAAGCAGCCCATGGTCAACTTCAGTATCCGCTGGCTGCTGCGCTGAAAGTGGCTCTCGCGGCTGCCCGGTGCGCCGAGCGGTGCGCAGCGAAGGCATGGGCGGCAGGGTGAACTTGTAGGACTCCTCCACCCCGGGCGGATCCTCCCGGTCCACCGGTCCGAGCCCGGCCAGCGCGTCCGCCACCTCGTCCACCAGTTTCGGCGGCGCCGAGGCTCCCGCGGTGAGGCCGACCGAGCGCGCCCCGACCAGCCAGGCCGGATCGATCTCGTCCGCACCGTCGATCAGGTACGACGCGGCGCCGGCCCGCTCGGCCACCTCGACCAGCCGCTTGGAGTTCGACGAGTTCTGCGATCCGACCACCAGCACCACGTCCACCTCGGCGGCGATGTCGCGGATGGCCCGCTGCCGGTTGGTGGTCGCGTAGCAGATGTCGGAGGAGGGCGGTTCGAGGATGGTCGGGAAGGTGGCCCGCAGCGCGGAGACGATGTCCGCGGCCTCGTCCTCGGCCAGCGTGGTCTGGGTGAGGTACGCCAGCCTGCTCGGGTCCTCCACCTCCAGTTCCTTGGCCTGCCTGGCGTTCTCCACCAGCCGGATGCGCGGATTGGCCGGGTCCGGGTCCTCGCCCAGCAGCCCCTCGGACTCGTCGTGGTTGGCGTGGCCGATGAAGACCACGGTGTTGCCGTCGCGCAGCGCCCGGCGCGCCTCGGTGTGCACCTTGGCCACCAGCGGGCACGTCGCGTCCACGACCGTCAGGCCGCGTTGCGTGGCGTCCTCACGGACAGCGGGCGCCACGCCGTGCGCGGAGAGAACGACCGGGACGTCGTCAGGAACCTCATCCAGCTCCTCGACGAACACCGCGCCGCGCCGCTCCAAGTCGGCGACCACATAGGCGTTGTGCACGATCTGCCGCCGCACGTATACCGGTGCGCCGTAACGCTCCAACGCCTCCTCGACGATGTCGATCGCACGCTCCACGCCCGCGCAGAACGAGCGCGGCGAGGCCAGCACGACCCGGCGGCGCGGGCTTATCGCGTCGCTCCACCGCTCCAGCGCCGGCACGATCTTCGTCAGCAGGTTGATTGCGGCGCGGCCCCTGGGCACCGTGGCCGGGTGGTACAGGCTGGTCTCCGCGTCGTCCACGATCACCCGGACCACCGCGAACGGCCGGTTCGCCAGGGTGCCGAGCCACGAGGACTCCATGTCGACGGCGAACGCGCCCTCGGCGGCCAGCATCCTGCGGCGCGACCCGAGCGCCAGCCGATCGGTGGTCGCGACCGGGCCGAGGTGCACCCGCACCGGGGGTGAGCCGGGCCCGGCGCTCTCCAGGCCGAGCGACCTGATCGCGGCGGCCAGCAGCGGCGCGGCCGGGCTGCGCACGACGGAGCCCTCCGGCCCGCGCACCTCGCTCGCCACGACGATGTCGCCGGCGCGCACGTCCGGCGCGACGCCGCCGGCCACCCCGGCGACCACGAGTGCATCGTCGTCTCGGGGCAGCACGCGCACGGCATTGCGGGCACGCTGGCCGACCCGCACGACGCGGGCGTCGCGGGTGCCGGTCAGGCCGCGTTCAAGGGCGCGGGCCTCGATGGCGAGCGCGGCCGCGATGGTGAGCCTCGCGGGGCGCTCGGTCTGGTCGGTTGCGGCGTTCACGGGGACTCCACGAGACGGTCGGTCAGGTATCGGCCGAGCGCGGTCAGCGGGAAGACAAGCCGGTACAGGTGGTAGTTGATGTAGAAGTCGCCGGGGAAACCGGTGCCGGTGAACAGATCCTCGTCCCAGGTCCCGTCGCTGCGCTGGGTCTCGGCCAGGTAGGCGACACCCCGGTCGGCGGCGGCTCGGATGGCCTGCGCGCGTGGATGGTCGCCGGGTTCCTGCGCGGCCAGCAGCGCGAGCAGCGCCCACGCGGTCTGCGACGCGGTGGACTCCCCGCGCCCGATCCACGAGGGATCGACGTAGGAGCGCAGGTCCTCGCCCCAGCCGCCGTCCGCGTTCTGATGCTCGATCAGCCAGCCGGCGGCCCGGCGGATCGCCGGGTGGTCCTTCGCCACGCCGGCCTCGACCAGCGCCGGGACCACGGCCCCGGTGCCGTAGACGTGGTTCGCGCCCCAGCGGCCGAACCAGGACCCGTCCTTCTCCTGGTTGTCCAGCAGCCACCGAACGCCGCGCAGCGCCCGGGGGTCGTGTGCCCGGCCGCGGATCGCCATCGCCTCCACGATGTGCGCGGTCACGTCTGCCGAGGGCGGGTCGATCACCGCGCCGAAGTCGCAGAACGGCAGCTTGTTGATCAGATAGCGGGTGTTGTCGGCGTCGAAGGCGCCCCAGCCGCCGTCCTTGCTCTGCATCCCGGCCATCCACTGCACGCCGCGCTCGATCGCGCCTTCCAGGGCGGCGGTGCGATCCGGGTCGGCCCCCTGGCCGGCCCGGTGCAGCGCGATGATCACCTCGGCGGTGTCGTCGGTGTCCGGGTAGCCGTCGTTCTCGAACTCGAACGCCCAGCCGCCGGGGGCCAGGCCGGGGCGGCGCACGGCCCAGTCGCCGCGCACCGTGATCTCCTCGTTCAGCAGCCAGTCGGCCGCCCTGACCACCGCCGGATCGTCCCCGGGAACGCCGGCGTCGGTCAGCGCCACCACCGCCAGCGCGGTGTCCCACACCGGGGACTGGCACGCTTCCAGCCGCCGCACCGGGCCCTCGGGGGTCTCCTCCCAGACCAGGAAGCCTTCAAGACCCTCGAGCCCGGCCTGGATCACCGGGTGGTCGAGTGCATAGCCCATCAGGTGCAGCGCCATGATCGAGTACACCCACGGCGGCTGGATGCCGCCCCAGCAGCCGTCGGCCTCCTGCCGCGCCACGATCCACTCGACCGCCCGCTTGAGCGCGGCCTTGCGCATCGGCTTGTGCCGCAGCCGCTCATAGCGGTGCAGCACTTTGTCCGCGCGCTGGAAGAAGCCTGCGGTGCTCAACGCGGAGGCCGGCGGCGGATCACCGGCGCCGGTGCGCAACTCGTCGATTCCGAAAGGCAGCGGCCGGCTGGGCCGGAAGTGTGAGACCACGGTGAGCGGCACCACGGTCTGGCGCGCCCAGCAGCCCCAGTCGTAGATGTTCAGCGGCACCTGCGGCGGCAGGTAGATCAGCTCCGGCGGCATCACCGGAAGCCGTTCCCAGTCCCAGAGGCCGAACAGCGCCATCCAGACCCGGGTGAACACCCGGGTGCGCTCGAGGCCGCCGTTCGCGATGATCCAGTCGGACGCGAGCTTCATGTGCGGCGCGTCCGGTTCGTCCCCGCACAGCTTGAGCGCGACGTACGCCTCCACGGTCGTGGACAGCTCGGGCGGACCGCCGTGGAACGTGCCCCAGGTGCCGTCCTCCCGTTGCTGCGAGCGGATCCACCGGGCCGCGGCCCAGCTCTCGGCCGCCTGCCGGATGCCGAGGAACTCACGCAGCAGCAGATCCTCGGCGTCCATGGTGACGTTGGTCGCCAGCTCGCCCTTCCACCAGCCGGCCGGGTCCTGCAAGCCGAGCAGATGCCCGCGCGCCCGCTCGCTCGCGCGCCGCACCGCCGCCAGCTGTCCGGACTCGGCGCCCGTAGGGGTGGGCCGATCCGCGATTGCCGTCATCTCCAGGTCCTCCTCGTGCCCGCCCCTACCACTCCCGCCGCAGCAGAAACCTGGTCACCTCGGTGAGATCGCCGAAGGTCTCAGGCCGCGCCGCCAAGCGGTCGAGCCGGGTAAGCGCCTCGTTGGTGTGCAGGTCGGCGCGCTCCTGGCACCAGGCGCGGCCGCCGGACTCCTCGACGAGCTTGGCGGCGAGCGCGACATCCTCCTCCGGCAGCTCGCCCGGCGTCGCCATCAGCGCGGCCAGCCGCTCGCCCTCGCGGGTGCCGGAGGTGAGCGCGGCGACCACCGGCGCGGAACGCTTGCGGGCACGCAGGTCCGCGGCCACCGGCTTGCCGGTGCGCCCCTCGTCGCCCCAGATGCCGAGCATGTCGTCGACCAGTTGGAAGGCCATGCCGACGTGATGGCCGTACTCGGCCAGCAGCGCCGTGCGCGCCGCGGTCTCGGAACCCTCGACGAGCTCCCCGCGCGCGCCGTACCAGGCGATCGCGCCGAGCGAGGCGGAGGCGGACAGCAGCGAGGCGGTCTTCCCGGCCTCCATCGCGATGCACTGCTCGAGCGTGGCGTCCTGACGGTCCGCCAGGTAGAGATCGTCCGACTGACCGGCGATCAGCACCTGCACCGACTCGGTCAGCGCCTCCTGCGCCGCCACCGCGCCGCGCTTGGCCAGCACCTCGAAGGCCAGGGTGTGCAGCGCGCAGCCGGCCAGCAGCGACTGGCTGACGCCGTAGACGGTCCACGCGGTGGGCCGGTGATGCCGGGTGCGGTCCTCGTCCATGATGTCGTCGTGCAGCAGGGAGAAGTTGTGGATCAGCTCGACCGCGCAGGCAGCGTCGAGCACCTCGGGCTCGTCGCCGTCCGCGCCGACAGCCTGTGCGCCGAGTACGGCCAGGGCCGGGCGCAGCGACTTGCCCGAGCCGCCGGCGGTGTCCCAGCCGAAGTGGAAGCGGGAGATCTCACGCATCAGTGGGTGCAGCCCGTCGACGTGCCCCCGCAGCACCGGGTCGACGAGTGCTTTCATCGCGGCGAGAATATCCGGCGCCTGTCGGTGCATCAGCCCTCTCCCGTCGTGTGATCAACTACCAGTCTTGCAGCATTGATTCCGCTGCGCACCGCACT
>DASUAR010000095.1:0-10860 GCA_035763685.1 Actinocrinis sp.
GGAGACCTGGACGATGCCGTCGCTCTCGGCCTCGGCGAAGCCGCGCAGCGCGGCGTTGAGCGTCTGCGACGAGGTCACGTTGATGGCGGGGTAGGCGAACCGGCCGGCCTTGGCCCGGTCGATCATCTCCGCGTAGACCTCTGGGCTTGCGATGGGCATGTGGACTCCTCGAAACGATCCTGTCTCTCACCGGCCAGTCTCGCAGACCCGCCCAAGGGAATGGAAAAGCGGCCGTGATGTGGGACGGTTGCCACGTCACGGCCGCTTTTCGGCGGCTTTCGCGCACCGCGGGCGGCGAATCACCCGCGCGGGCGGGTCACTTGCGGTGGCGCGCTCCGGCCACCGGCACCGGCGCCTGCTGCGGCGCGTCGCTGTAGTACAGCTCCTCCTGCGCCTGTTCGAAGCGCTGCAGGTCGGTCAGCTCCCCGCGCTGCGCCGCCCGGCGCTCCTTGAGCATCTCCAGGCCCAGCGGGATCAGCGTGATCACCGCGACCACGGCCGCGATCGGCAGGATGGTGGTGTCGATGTTGCCCTTGATCTTCGCGCCCAGCTCGTGGCCGAGCACCAGCATCAGCTCCACCCAGAAGATGTTGCCGATGGTGCTCCACAGCAGGAACGCGCGCGCGGGCATCTCCAGCATCCCGGCCAGCGGGTTGACGAAGGTGCGCACGCCGACGATGAACCGGCTCACCAGCACGGCCTTCGCGCCGCCGTACTTGTTGAAGTAGAACTCGGCGCGCACCGCGTACTTGCGCTTGAAGAAGCGCGAGTCCGGCTTGTCGAACAGCCGGCGGCCGAAACGGGCCCCGGTGTAGTGGCCGATCTGGGAGCCGATGATCGCGACGATCGGCGTGCCCACCAGAAGGGCGGCGTAGTTCAGATGCGCGTGGACGATCTGGTCCGCCGCGCTTGAGGCGGCCACGCCGGCCACGAACAGCAGCGAGTCGCCGGGCAGGAAGAACCCGATGATCAGCGCGCACTCGACGAAGATGATGGCGTAAACGCCGACCAGGCCGAATGAGCTGATCAGAGATGACGGGTTGAGGATGCTGAGGGCGTGGAAGCTCACGCGGGAAGACTACCTGTTCGACGTGAGCCTCCGCCTTACGCCGCATGAGGATGGGACTGATTCGCGACAATCACACCGTGCGGCGGCCACAGGTCTGCGTCCGAGCGCGGTAACGCCTTGGGTGCCGACCGCGCGGAAGTTACAGCCCGAGGTCGGTAAGGCTGAAGGCCGCGTAGTAAGGCAGACCGGCCTTCTCGATCGTCGGCTGCGCCCCGCGTTCGACGATCGCCGCGACCGCGACTACTTCCGCGCCTGCCGCACGCGCGGCCTCGACCGCGGTGAGCGGTGAGCTGCCGGTCGTCGAGGTGTCATCGACGATGAGCACCCGCCGGCCCGCGATGTCCGGACCTTCGATGCGCCGCTGCAAGCCGTGCGCCTTCTCGGCCTTGCGCACGACGAAGGCGTCGAGCTTGCGGCCGCCCACCGACTCGGGATGGGCGGCCGCCGCGTGCAACATCGCCGAGGCGACCGGGTCGGCGCCGAGGGTCAGGCCGCCGACCGCGTCGAAGTCGAGGTCGCGCACCAGGTCCAGCATGACCCGCCCGACCAGCGGGGCCGCCGCGCCGTCCAAGCAGACCCGGCGCAGGTCGATGTAGAAGTCGGCCTCCTGGCCGGAGCTGAGCGTCACCTTGCCGTGCACCACCGCCTTCGCCTTGATCTGCGCGAGCAGTTCGGTGCGGTGCTGGCTCTCCGGGGCGAAGGTGATCGGCATCGCGGATGGTCCTTCCGGTCGGGGCGTCCCACAAAGGATACGGATCAGCTGGAACGCGGATCGGCGCGTGGTGCGCCCCGACCAGGAGGAGGGAGGAGACAACAGGAAAAGCGGAACACCAACCAGGAAGCTGGCGCGGCGAGCTGCTCACAGCAGCGAGCGGCCACCGCTTCCGGCGCCGACCATCGTCGGGCGCAGTTCCACACCGGTTCGCCTACGCACCGGCTGCGTGCGTAGCGGCGACTGGTTCGGCACAGGCAGACCGGTCGTGGTCGATGCGTTCGGTTCGCCGGCAGCCATCTCACGTCGTGTCAGATCGTCAACGACCGGCGCACTGCTCTGTACCGCAGGGCTCTCGATGCCGCGACCGGCCTCCGTACCGCGCACGATGCGCGCGTAAAGCCGCTCCGCGAACTCCTGCGTCTTGACCATCGCAGCCAGTTCTTCTTCCAGCGCGGCATCCGGTGCCGGGACGTCGATAGTCTCCACGACGCACCGCGCCACCTCGTTGCACGACGCCTCGGCGAGGACCTTGCCGAATTGGTGCGCGGCCTCGCGGTAGCCGAGGACGTCGCCGGGGGAGACGTCGCTCGGCAGGCAGGCGCGCATCCGACTGATCGCCAGGTCGAGCGAGTCTCGCTGCTCGGGCTCGATGCGCTTCGCGGCCAGGTCGGCCATGAGCAGGTGCAGCGCGGTGCGCACCTCGTCCAACTCGGTGGCGAGCGTGGCCGAGCCGCCATACTCCAGCAGCACCGAGAGGACCAGCGGGTCCAGGATGTTCCAGTCCGCCTTGGCCCGCACGGTGGTGCCGCGGCCGTGCCGGATGCGCAGGACCCGCTTCTCCTCCAGCGCCTTGAGCGCTTCGCGCAGGATGGTGCGGCTGACCGCGAACTCCTGGGCCAGCGCGGCCTCGGGCGGCAGGTCGCCGCCGGGCTGGAACTCGCCGTCCAGTATCCGCAGCAGGAGCCGTTCGATCACGGCATTGGCCAGGCGGCTGGGCCGGACGACCCGGTGGACGTTCCACCCTTCGACGTACATACGCTTCGGCTCCTGACTTGCAGTGCGCGTCCGGTCGCGCACAGAACGTGATGCACACAGTAGGAGCCAGGGGGAGGTGATGCCGCCGATTCAGCCGACAACCACTCGATCCGATGACAAGACTCACTCTCCGGAGAAGCCGCCTTTGCGGCGTCTCCGCAGCGTGGATTCGGGCGATCGGCAAGCGTGGGAATCAGCGGCGATAGCGGCGGCGTAGCGCGGCGAGCACGAAAGCCAGCCCCGCCAGCGTCGCCGTACCGGCGCCGATCAGGAACGGAATCCACGGCGGCAGACTGCGGTCGCGCAGCCGGCTCCAGATGTCGTCCGGCTCCGGTTCGGCCGGTTCGTTCCGCTCCTCGGCCGCCGCCGTCGCTTGCGCATGATCGGTCTCGGCGGCTTCCGGCTCAGCCACTTCATCCACGACCGGCGCGGCCTCCGGCTCTGGCGTCACAAGGCGCAGTGGTGCGGGTGAATGTGGCGCAGCCGGAAGTGGCGCGGCCGGGTCTGATTCAGCGCTCTGCGCCTCAGCCGCCGCGCCGTCATCCGCCTCGTGTGTCACCGGCTTGGACCAGCTGTTCGAGCCCTCCGCCTCCGGCGCGGCAGGCTGCGGAATCTGGACCGGCGCGGCCTTGCCGGTGCCCTGATTCTCCTGATCCGCGGACACATCGCGTACGACGGCCAGCGGCGCGCGCTCGGATTTGCGCCGCCGCGGAAGGTCGGCCTCGGATCCGGATCGCAGCTCCGTCGCCTGCGACTCCGCGGGCGAGTCAGGCAGCTCCCGTCGCTCGGCCCGCTCTTCGGCGCCGGCCGGCTTCGCGGCCGGCGAGGTCTCCGCCAGCGCGGTGAACCAGCGCTGCACGACCCGCTGGAACGCGCTGTCCAGCGCTTCGGCGGAGAGGGGCGCGGCTCCAGGCGCGATGTCGAGCTGCCCGCCGACGACCACACGAGTGCCGGAGCCGGACTGCCGCAACGCGATCTCCACGACACCTTCCACGGTGCCGCCGGTCCGGCCGAAGACCGCCTCGACCTCAAGCGAAACGCGCAGCGAACTGGGTGCGACATTGACTATGCGCGCGACGCCGCGAAAGGTGACGGTTTGCTCGCGGGTGCGCACGCGCAGCCGCCCGGCCACTCCCTGAGTGCCGGAGGCGTCGATCGAGGCGTTGGGCAGCGCGCCGAGCAGCCGCTCGGCATCGGTGACAGCGGGCCAGAGCAGTCGTCGGTGGACCGGGACCGTGGCCTCGTACGGCATCGACACCCTCACTGCTCAGCCGCGCAACGGCGACGGACCGCCGTGCTCGCAGGCCAGCGTACGCCGCCGCGTGGCCGTGAGCATCGCATGGGTCGCTATCACCCGTTTTGCCGCGAAACCAGCGCTTGGTCACTCCAGCCGCAGAAAGCTGAGTGTCGTAGCGATCTGGCGATTCTGCGGATACGTATGCCAGGTCGTCCACCACAGCCCGGCCTGCCACGGCCGCATCGCGATACCCGTGAGCGCGCCAGGCAACCCGGGGTATCGGCCGGCCAGCCCATGCGCCGCACACTGCTCGATCCCGGCGACCCGCACCCCGAACTCCGCCTCGGAGCAGGTCCGGACATCGGACTCGATCGTGTACCGCCAACCGCGCAGTTCGCATTCCGCCGTCCGGGGCAGTGGCACGGTGCGCTCCGGCATGCACGCCACGGTTTCCAGGCAGAGAGGTTCGGGCCCTCCCCGTGGGCCGCTGCCCAGCCACACGGAGATCTGGTGCGAGGCGCCGAGCAGCCGCAGTTCCGCCTGGAACGGCCCGAGGTCGAGCCGCCGGCTCGCCAGCGCGGGCTGTGGTTCGAGGTCAATCGACCAGCCCAGCTCTCCGGCGCTGGTGTCGCAGTAGGCCGCGGTCAACTCGACGAACATCGGTGGGCACCGTCCCAGGCCGTAGGCTTCTCCGGTGGGGGCCGTGCTGCCAAAAGGCTTTCTGTCTGACAAACGGCTCGCCCTGGGTCAACGACTGGAGGACGCGTGAGTCATCACGCCACGCCCGAGGCAGATCACCCGAAAGACTTACCGGGTTCGCGGCGCCCGGTGCTGGCCTCGCGACTGCACGGACTCGGCACCACGATCTTCGCCGAAATGTCCGCGCTCGCCGTGGCCACCGGGTCGATCAACCTCGGCCAGGGTTTTCCGGACACCGACGGCCCGGCCGCGGTCGCCGAGTCCGCCGCTCGCGCGATCCTTGAGGGACGCGGTAACCAGTACCCACCCGGCTTGGGCATCCCCGAACTGCGTCGCGCCGTCGCCGACCACCAGTCCGACTGGTACGGCCTCGAATACGATCCCGACACCGAGGTGCTGATCACCGCCGGAGCCACCGAGGCGATCGCCGCGGCGCTGCTCGCCGTGGTCAACCCGGGCGACGAGGTGATCGCGTTCGAGCCCTACTACGACTCGTACGCAGCGTGCATCGCCATGGCCGGCGGCGCGCGCGTACCCGCCACGCTGCGACCGCCGACCGAACAGCAACCGCGCTGGCATCCCGATCTCGACGCGCTCGCCGCTTCGATCACCGAGCGCACCAGGGTCCTGTTGCTCAACACACCACACAACCCGACCGGGATGGTGCTCACCGAGGCGGAGCTGCGAACGCTTGCGCAGCTCGCGATCACGCACGACCTGATCGTCATCACCGACGAGGTCTACGAGCACCTGGTGTTTGAGGGCGCACACGTGCCGATGGCCACGCTGCCCGGCATGCGCGACCGCACGATCACGATCTCCTCCTCCGGTAAGACCTTCTCGTTCACCGGCTGGAAGATCGGCTGGGTTACCGGCACTGCGGAACTGGTCACCGCGGTGCGTACCACGAAGCAGTTCCTCACCTATGTCAGCGGCGGACCGTTCCAGTACGCGATCGCCGAGGCGCTGCGCCTGCCGCGCAGTTACTACACGGAGATGAGTGTGAGCCTGCGGGCGCGGCGCGATCTGCTCGCGGCCGGCTTGGCGGACCTCGGTTTCGGCGTGTCGGCGACCGAGGGCACGTACTTCATCACCACGGACATCCAGCCGCTCGGCGAGGAAGACGGCCTGGCGTTCTGCCGCGCGTTGCCCGAACGTTGCGGCGTGGTGGCCATCCCCAACGCAGTCTTCTACGACGACAAGCAGGCGGGCGCGCCGTTTGTCCGATTCACCTTCTGCAAGAAGCCGGAAGTGCTGAGCGCGGCGCTGGATCGCCTGGCCGTGCTGGCGAAACCGCGGTGATGGGCTGACCGGACGTCAGCGACGTCAGGGAACGCGCACGTCGTGTGAATGCGCGGCGAGTTCCCGTTCCGTGTCGGTGAGATCGGCATCGCGCACCGGGGAGACCAGCGTCCAGTGCTTGCCCACCGGGCAGCGCTGCCAGCGGCGCATGCCGAGCCGCACCGCCTTGATCGACGCGCCCGGGATCCAGATCGTCGTGAACAGATGGCCGTCACGACACCGCACGATGGTCTCGCGTCCCAGCTTGTACCCCATCAACCGGGCCGCAAAGGTTCCCGCCGCGAGCAGCACCAGGATCAGCCCAGCGGCGCCGGCTCGGGCCGCCGGCCGGTCTTTTCCGGTTCGAGTTCGAATTCTGGACATAGCACCACTATCCCCTCGCGCCCCGACGAGCGCGAGGGGACTTTGGGCCTGAGACGCCCTCTCGGCCCGATCAAACCGTCGTGATCGCCAGCCCGTCATCCGTGTCCGCCACGTCGACGCGCACCGTCGCACCGTCGCGCACCCGGCCGGCCAGGATCGCCTTCGCCAACTGGTCGCCGATGGCCGATTGCACCAGCCGGCGCAGTGGGCGCGCGCCGTACGCCGGGTCATACCCGGTGAGCACGAGCCAGTCCCGCGCCGCCTCGGTGACGTCCAGCGTGAGCCGCCGGTCGGCGAGCCGCCGCTGGAGCCGAGCGACCTGCTGCTCGACGATCAGGCCCAGCTCCTCGGTGCCCAGCGCGTCGAACAGGACGATGTCGTCGAGCCGGTTCAGGAACTCCGGCTTGAACGTGGCGCGCACCAGGTTCAGCACCAGGTCGCGCTTCTTGTCGTCCGGGAGCGCGGGGTCCACCAGGAACTGCGAGCCCAGGTTCGAGGTCAGGATCAGGATCGTGTTGCGGAAGTCCACCGTGCGGCCCTGACCATCGGTGAGCCGGCCGTCATCGAGCACCTGGAGCAGGATGTCGAAGACCTCGGGGTGCGCCTTCTCCACCTCGTCGAGCAGCACGACCGTGTACGGACGTCGCCGCACCGCCTCGGTCAGCTGGCCGCCCTCCTCGTAGCCCACGTATCCGGGCGGAGCGCCGACCAGCCGCGCGACCGTGTGCTTCTCGCCGTACTCGGACATGTCGATGCGAACCATCGCGTGTTCGTCGTCGAAGAGGAAGTCGGCGAGCGATTTGGCCAGCTCGGTCTTGCCGACGCCGGTCGGGCCGAGGAAAAGGAACGAGCCGGTCGGCCGGTCCGGATCGGAGATACCGGCGCGCGCACGGCGTACCGCATCCGACACCGCGCGTACCGCATCGAGCTGTCCGACCAGCCGCCTGCCCAACTCGTGCTCCATACGCAGCAGCTTCGCGGTCTCACCCTCCAGCAGCCGGCCGGCCGGGATCCCGGTCCACGCAGCCACCACCTCAGCCACGTCGTCCGGCCCGACCTCCTCCTTGACCATCGTCTCGCGGGTGTTCGCGGCCTGCGCCGCCTCGGCCAACTCGCGCTCGGCGGCCGGGATTTCGGCGTACATCAGCCGAGAGGCGGCCTCGAAGTCGCCGTCGCGCTGCGCGCGGTCCGCCTGGCCGCGCAGGTCGTCGAGCCGCTTCTTCAACTCACCGACCCGGTTCAGCCCGTTCTTCTCCTGCTCCCAGCGCGCGTTGAGGGCGTTCAACTGCTCCTGACGATCCGCCAGTTCGCGGCGGATGCGCTCGAGGCGCTCCTTCGAGGCGGGGTCGCCGTGCCGCAGGCGTGCCCCGTTGTCGCTGTCCTTGGCGAGGGCCAGTTCCTCCATGCGCAGCCGGTCCACCGCGCGCTGAAGCTCGTCGATCTCGACCGGTCGCGAGTCGATCTCCATGCGCAGCCGGGACGCGGCCTCGTCGATCAGGTCGATCGCCTTGTCCGGCAGGAATCGCGCGGTGATGTAACGCTCTGACAGGGTCGCCGCGGCGACCAGCGCGGCATCGGAGATCTGCACCTGGTGGTGCGCCTCGTAGCGGCCCTTGAGCCCGCGCAAGATCGCCACCGTGTCCTCGGCCGAGGGCTCGCCGACCAGCACCTGCTGGAAGCGCCGCTCCAGCGCCGCGTCCTTCTCGATGTGCTCGCGGTACTCGTCCAGCGTCGTCGCGCCGACCATGCGCAGCTCACCGCGCGCCAACATCGGCTTGAGCATGTTGCCCGCGTCCATCGCCGATTCGCCGGTCGCACCGGCCCCGACCACGGTGTGCAGCTCGTCGATGAAGGTGATCACCTGGCCGCCGGACTCGCGGATCTCGCCGAGCACGGCCTTCAGCCGCTCCTCGAACTCGCCGCGGTACTTCGCGCCGGCCACCATCGCGCCGAGATCGAGCGAGACCAGCCGCTTGCCGCGTAGCGACTCGGGCACGTCGCCGGCCACGATCCGCTGCGCCAGCCCCTCGACCACAGCGGTCTTGCCGACGCCGGGTTCGCCGATCAGCACCGGGTTGTTCTTCGTGCGCCGGGAGAGGACCTGCACCACGCGCCGGATCTCGGTGTCCCGGCCGATGACCGGGTCGAGCTTGCCTTCGCGAGCGGCCGCGGTCAGGTCAAGGCTGTACTTCTCCAACGCCTGGAACGTCGCCTCGGGATCGGGGGAGGTGACCCGGGCGTTGCCACGCACCTTGGTGAACGCCTCACGCAACGCGTTCTGCGTCGCGCCCGAGCTCTTGAGGATGTCCGCGGTCCGGTCGTTTCCGGCTGCGAGACCGACCAGGATGTGCTCGGTCGAGACGTAATCGTCGTCGAGCCTGCGCGCTTCCTCGGCGGCCTGGTTCATCACGGTGATCGTGGTACGCGCGAGTTCGGGCGCTGCGACGGTCGAACCGGCGGCCTTGGGCAGCGAGTCGACGAGCCGCTGGGTCCGCGCGGTCAGATCGGCCCGGTCGACGCCGACCGCCTCCAGCAGCGGCCTGGATGTGCCGTCCTGCTGCGCGAGGAGAGCGAGGAGCAGGTGCGCGGTCTCCACCTGCGGATTGCCCGCCGCGGCCGCCGACCGCACCGCCACGGACAGCGCCTCCTGCGACCGGGTCGTCAGCTTGTAAGGCTCCATCAGTTGCTCCTCGTCCCGTTATCCTCTGTTGCCGCTCCGACGGAACTCAGCGCGCTGTATTCACTATTCACTTGGCCAAAGTGCCTAGTGCTGCTGCGGCTTCCAGACCACCAGCGCGGTCGACGTGCCGAATGCCGGCACCGCGGGAAGCAGGTCCGGGCGGTACAACGGGTTCGCCGCGACCTGCGCCGGCGCGCTCGCCGCCGGATAGTCGGCCTGCTGGGCCGGAACGGCCAGCGGGATGGTGGTGGCCCGCGCCATCGCCAGGCTCTCCTCCAGCTCGGCCACCCGCGCGCTGAGCAGCTCGACCTGGTCCTGAAGCTCGCGGATCCGCTTGATCCCGGCCAGATTCACGCCCTCGTCCTGCGAGAGCCGCTGCACCTCGCGCAGCAACTCGATATCGCGGACCGAGTAGCGGCGGCCGCGCCCGGGCGCCCGATCCGGGCTCACCAGGCCGAGCCGGTCGTACTGCCGCAGGGTCTGCGGGTGCAGGCCGGAAAGCTCCGCGGCGACGGAGATCACGTACATCGCCGCCTCCTCGGCAGACCTGCGCCCGCCCCGGTTCCCGTTCTCCGGCACCATCTCAATCTTCTCCCTTCGCCGCGTTGAGCAGTTCGGCTCGCACATCGTGGTCCGCGGTGGCGTCGCGGTACTTCTCCAGCGCCGCGTTCGCGGCCTCGCTCAGCTTCGTCGGCACGGCCACCTCGAAGGTGACCAGCAGGTCACCCCGGCTGCCGTCCTTGCGCGGGGCGCCTTTACCGCGCACCCGCAGGGTCCTGCCGTTCGCGCTGCCGGCCGGCAGCTTCACGGTGACCGGCAAGCCGCTTAGCACCGGCACCTTGATGTCCGAGCCGAGTACCGCTTCCGGGTACGTCACCGGCACGGTCACCGTCAGGTTGTCGCCGTCCCGCCCGAAGATCTTGTGCGGCTTCACATGCACCACCACGTATAGGTCTCCCGCCGGTCCGCCGCGCTCACCTGGAGCGCCCTTCCCCTTAAGCCTGATCCGCATCCCGTCCCGGACGCCTGAGGGTATGCGCGCCTGAAGCGTGCGGGTCGAGGCGGCACGCCCGGAGCCGTGGCAGACCGGGCACGGTTCGTCGACCACCAGGCCGCGGCCCTTGCAGTCCCGGCACGGCTCCGAGAACGCGAAGCCGCCCTGATTCCGGCTCACCTGGCCGGTCCCGGCGCAGGTCGGGCATACCCGCGGCGTGGTGCCGGCCTTCGCCCCGGTTCCGGAGCAGGCCCGGCACGGGTGCTCGCTGGTCATCCGCAGCGGGATGGTCACGCCGTCGATCGACTGCATGAAGGTGATCGTGGCCTCGGTCTCGACGTCCGCGCCGCGCCGGCCGGGGACGGTCTGCGTCGTGGTGCCGCCGGTGCGGCCGCGGTTGAAGATCCCGCCCAGGATGTCGCCGAGTCCGCCGCCCGCGGTGCCGCCGCCGGCGTTGCCGAGCAGGTCGCCGAGGTCGAACGGGAAGCCGTTGCCCGCCCCGGCGCCGCGGAACCCGCCGCCGAACAGCGACCTGGCCTCGTCGTACTCCTTGCGCCGCTTGTCGTCGGACAAGACGTCGTAGGCCTCTGAGATCTCCTTGAACTTCTCCTCCGCGGCGGCGTCCCCCTTGTTGGCGTCCGGGTGGTACTGCCGGGCCAGCTTGCGGTACGCCTTCTTGATGTCGGCCGCGGCAGCGTCCTTGGGGACGCCGAGCACCTTGTAGTAGTCCTTCTCCAAGTAGTCCTTGGTGCTCATCTCGGGTTCG
>DASUAR010000096.1:0-18514 GCA_035763685.1 Actinocrinis sp.
TGAGGGAGGGAGCGACGACATGATCCTCATCCGTCGCCTGCTCGGCGAGGTGCTGCGGCGCAAGCGGCAGGACGAGGGGCGCACGCTGCGCCAGCTCGCCGCCGAAGCGCGGATCTCGCCGGGATACCTCTCCGAGATCGAGCGGGGCCAGAAGGAACCGTCCTCAGAGCTGCTCGCCGCCATCTGCGACGCGCTCGACATCAAGCTGTCCGACCTGCTGCGCGAGGTCTCGGTCGACATGGCGGCCGCGGAACTGGCCGCCCGGATCGAGGCCGAGCGGATCGGCGCCTCGATCTCCGGTACGGCGTCGGTGCCGCAGGCCCGCGTCGGTGCGACGCCGGTCAAGAGCGTCGCGCTGGCGAAGCCGGTGGCGCGCACCATGGCCCGTCCCGGCGCCCGTCCGGCGCCGCGTCCGGTCACCCGCCGCGTTCCGCCGCCGGTCGCCACCGGCAGCGCCCCGGTACCGAGCGCGGTACTCGCGCAGACGGTGCTGGACTCCGCGTCGCGGCTCGGCGACGCCACCACCGTCCCGACCAAGACCGCCGCGTCCCGCGCCGCGATGGGTCCGATGACCCCGCTCGGCCCGGTCGCCAACGTCGGCCTGGCCGGTGGCCACGTCCGTCCGAGCGAGGGCGAGATCATGTTCGCCTTCCCGCTGATGAATCTCGGCGACTTGGCGTTGCGATAGCCGCATCATCCGTTACGACGGCGGCCGACGGGTATGCGTTACCCGTCGGCCGCCGCAGTTCGCGATTACTCATAAATCGGTCGCCCGGCCCGATTCGGCCGTGCGACCATCGAGAGGCAAGGCCGCCGGAAGCGGCAGACGCCTCTGAAGGGAAGATATGACCAACTCGCGCCACCTCGTAAATGAGAGCAGCACCGACGAGGAGGAGCGTTACGGCGTCGATCCCCGCTACGGTGTTGATCCGCAAGATGTGAACGGCTCCGGCGCCGACGGTTATGACGGCGACCAACTCGACTTGGCCGACCGCCAGTCGCTGCGCCGAGTCGCCGGGCTCTCCACCGAGCTCGAGGACGTCACCGAGGTCGAATACCGGCAGCTGCGCCTCGAGCGCGTGGTGCTGGTCGGGGTCTGGAACTCCGGGACCGCGGCCGACGCCGACGCCTCGCTGCGGGAACTGGCCGCGCTCGCCGAGACGGCCGGCTCGCAGGTCCTCGAAGGCGTCACCCAGCGCCGCGACCGGCCCGACCCGTCGACTTACATCGGTTCCGGCAAGGCCCGAGAGCTACGCGAGATCGTGGCCTCGTCCGGCGCGGACACCGTCATCTGCGACGGCGAGCTGACCCCGGCCCAGCTGATCCACCTGGAAGACGTGGTCAAGGTCAAGGTCGTGGACCGCACGGCGCTGATCTTGGACATCTTCGCCCAGCACGCCCGCTCCCGGGAGGGCAAGGCGCAGGTCGCCCTAGCCCAGATGCAGTACATGCTGCCCCGGCTGCGCGGCTGGGGTCAGTCGCTCTCCCGGCAGATGGGTGGCGGCGGTACCTCGGGCGGCGGCGGGATCGCCACCCGCGGTCCCGGTGAGACCAAGATCGAGCTGGACCGGCGCCGGATCCGGGAGAAGATGGCCCGGATGCGCCGGGAGCTGGCCGACATGGGCAAGTCCCGTTCGACCCAGCGCCAGGAGCGCCGGCGCGGCGCGGTGCCGGCTGTGGCGCTGGCCGGTTACACCAACGCCGGCAAGTCCTCGCTGCTCAACCGGATCACCGGAGCCGGAGTGCTGGTGGAGGACGCGCTGTTCGCCACCCTGGACCCGACCGTGCGCCGGGCGCAGACCTCCGGCGGCCGCGCCTTCACCATCGCGGACACCGTCGGATTCGTCCGGCACCTGCCGCACCTGCTCATCGACGCTTTCCGCTCCACGCTGGAGGAGGTCGCCGACGCCGACCTGATCCTGCACGTGGTCGACGTGTCCGACCCGGACCCGGAGGGCCAGATCGCCGCGGTGCGTGAGGTGCTCGGGGAGATCGGCGCCGCGAAGGTGCCCGAGATCGTGGTGCTCAACAAGGCGGACGCGGCCGACCCGGAGACGGTGGCCCGGCTGCTGCGCCGCGAACCGCACTCGGTGCTGGTCTCGGCCCGCACCGGGGAGGGCATCGACAAGTTGCTCGCCGCGGTCGAGGCGGACCTGCCGCGGCCGTCGATCGAGGTCGACGCGCTGGTGCCGTACGGCCGGGGCGACCTGATCGCGCGGGTGCACTCGACCGGCGAGCTGCTGAGCGAGACGCACCTGGAGTCGGGCACCCGGATCGTCGCTCGGGTGGACGCCACCCTCGCGGCCGCGCTCGAGGAGTTCGCGGCCGTATAACGCACCGACGCTCCAGCACAGATACCGACCGGCCCGCGAGTCAGGACTCGCGGGCCGGTCTGCTCATCGCACTACTCACTCTTCGCGGTGACGCTCGGTTGACCCAGCGATCACAGTAGGTAAGGCTTACCTCACTTGATCGTCCGGCGCGGCTAGCCGGTCCGGGGTTCAGCGGGGAGTGGTGAGATGGCCGTCAGCAGCACCGCGATCCTGGATCGGCAGCGCGACCGCGAATCCGCGGCGCGCAGCTACGCGCGACACCTGCCGATCGTGCCGGTCCGTGCCGAGGGAATGACCATCTACGGCGCCGATGGCCGCGCCTACCTCGACTGCCTTTCCGGTGCGGGCGTCCTCGCGCTCGGCCACAACCATCCGGTCGCCGTCGCCGCCATCCGCCGAGTGCTCGACTCGGGCGCGCCGCTGCACGTGCTCGACCTCGCGACGCCGATCAAGGACGAATTCACCGAGACGCTGCTCGGCATCCTGCCGCCTGACTTGGCCGGGGATGCGCGCATCCACTTCTGCGGGCCGTCCGGAGCAGATGCCGTCGAGGCGGCCATCAAGCTCGCCCGGACCGCTACCGGAAACACCGGGCTCATCGCGTTCACGGGCGCGTACCACGGCATGACCGCAGGTGCCTTGGCCGCCACGGGCAACAACGCGATCCGTACGCCTGCGCGCGTTAACGACGCCGGCGTCACCCGCCTTCCCTATCCGCAGAGCTATCGCTGCCCGTATGGCGTCGGCGGCGCGGAGGGCACGCGAATCGCCGCTGAGCAACTGCGGCGGCTGCTCGACGATCCCGGCAGTGGCCTGACTCCACCCGCGGCCCTCATCGTCGAACCCGTACAAGGCGAAGGCGGCGTCATTCCCGCGCCTGACGAGTGGCTGCGCGCGGTGCGAGCGCAGAGCGCCGCACACGGGATCCCGCTGATCGCCGACGAGGTGCAGACGGGGCTGGCCCGCACCGGCGAGTTGTGGGGAGTGGACCACGCGGGCGTCACACCGGACGTCATGGTCCTCTCGAAGGCCGTCGGTGGCGGGTTACCGCTCGCTGTGATCGCGTACCGCTCGTCGCTCGACCTATGGGCCGAAGGAGCGCACACTGGCACGTTTCGCGGCCAACAGCTTGCTATGGCCGCGGGAACGGCAACGATCAGGTACGTGATGGAACACGACCTGAGCACTCGCGCCCGCAAATCGGGCGAACAGCTCCGCACCGCCTTCGAAGGGGCCGCCGGCGAGCTGCCCTCGATCGGCGAGGTGCGCGGCCGCGGCCTGATGCTGGGCGTCGAACTGGTCGAACCGGACGGCGCGCCGGACGCGCTCGGCGCCCGCCCCGCCGCGCCCGAACTGGCCCACGCGGTTCGCGGCGCCGCGCTGAACCGGGGCGTGCTCGTCGAACTCGGCGGCCGGCACGGGAGCGTCTTGCGCCTGCTCCCGCCGCTGACGATCACGGAGCTGGAAGCCGAGCAGGTCGTCAGCGCGCTGATCGACTCGATCGAAGAAGCGCAGGGCCGGTACCGCACGCTCCGGGCGCAGGCGGGTGCACGCGCATGACCGAGACCGAGATCGCGGCCGAGCTCCCGAACGAGCTCCCGAACGAGGTCCCGAACGAGGTGCCGACCCAGGTCGCAGCCGAGATCCCAAGCGTGCGGACCGACGCGATCGAGCCCGCGGCACCAGCGCGGGCCGATCGACCGCTGCCGCCCGGCGGTCCCGCCGCCGTGGCCGAACGAGTGCGCGCCGCGCTCGGACCGGTGCTGCCCGAGCACGGCCGGGGCCAAGCCGCCTTCGACGAACTCGCCGCACTCGTCGTCGCCGAGACCGTCCACGCCAGTCACCCACACACCGCCGCGCACCTGCACTGTCCGACCCTGCCGGTGGCGGTGGCCGCCGACACCCTGGTCGCCGCGCTCAATCCCTCGATGGACTCCTGGGACCAGTGCGCCGCGCCGAGCGTCATCGAGGACGAACTCATCCGGGCCCTCGCCGGACTCTGCTTCGGGGACCGCGCCACGCACCCCGGCGGCGCCGTGACCACCGGCGGTAGCGAGTCGAATCTCATGGCTCTGCTGTTCGCCCGCGACGAGCTGATCCGCCGCGCCTACGACATCGACCCGGCCGAGGACGGGATCCCCGGCTACGCCGCCGGTCGGCTGCGCATCCTCTGCTCAGCCGTCTCGCACTTCTCCATCGCGCGGTCCGCCGCGCTGCTCGGCCTGGGGGAGCGGGCAGTCGTTCCGGTACCGGTCGGCCCGGATCACAGCATGGATC
The DNA here is from genome assembly GCA_035763685.1 of Actinocrinis sp. Classification (GTDB taxonomy): domain Bacteria; phylum Actinomycetota; class Actinomycetes; order Streptomycetales; family Catenulisporaceae; genus Actinocrinis. Next base: position 4,611 of record DASUAR010000096.1, read on the forward strand.
CGCAGGCCTTGGAACGCATCGCGGCTCGGCTCGTTGGCGACGGCGACCGCATCATCGCGGTGGTGGGAACGGCCGGAACGACCGACGCCGGCGCGATCGATCCGCTGGAGGCCTGCGGCCGCGTAGCCCACAAGTACGGGGCCTGGTTCCACGTCGACGGCGCCTATGGCGGTGCGCTGATCTTCTCCGACGTGCTCCGTGACGCGCTGCACGGCGTTGCCACGGCCGACTCGGTGACGCTGGACCTGCACAAGTTCGGCTGGCAGCCGATCCCGGCCGGCGTGCTGCTGTGCCGCGACCGCGCCGCCTTCGGCACGCTGACCCGCCGCGTCGCCTACCTGTCAGCCCTCGATGACGAACGCGCCGGATACCCGAACCTGCTGGATCGCTCGCTGCGCACCACGCGGCGCGCCGACGCGATCAAGATCGTCGCGACCTGCCAAGCGCTCGGCCGATCAGGGCTCGCCGCCCTGATCGAACGCTGCTTCGCCCTCACCGCCCACGTCGCAGCGGCACTCCGCAAGCACCCTGACTTCGAACTCGACCGGGAACCGGCACTCACAACCGTGCTCTTCCGCTATCGGGCCAGGCACGGCGACCCGGACCAGGTCAACGCGGCGCTGCGGCGCAGGCTGCTGACGGACGGTACGGCCATCATCGGACGAACCGAACTGCCGGCAGTGGGCAACACGACCGGGGCGGGCGGCGCGGCCCGGCCCGGATCGCTGAGGCTCAAGCTGACTCTGGTCAATCCGGAGACGTCGAGCACTGATCTCGACCGGCTGATCGAGCTGATCGCCGCCGCGGGCGCGGCCGAGGACAAGACCCGTTAGTGCCGTGGCTGCCACGGCACTAGCTGGTCCAGCCCGAATTCAATGCAGTACCAGACCAGTGAACGGTTTCCGGAGGACCTGCGCGTGATCCCGACGAGCCAATTGGCGCCCCTTGACGTCTCGCCGGAGCCGGAGCCGGACGCGGTAGCGGACGCTCGGCAGGCGACCGGCCGGAGCGTCGATCCGGCCACATTTCAGCGCGCGGCCGACCGGCTTACCGCGGAGGCGTTGCTGCGCTGCTGGATCCGCGAACGCCGGCTCCCGCCGCCGAACGAAGGGGAACAGCTCGTCGCCGACCTCGGCAGCAGCATCCTGCGAATCCCGGTGGAGTACTGGTCACGCACCGGGATTCACCGGCTCGCGGTGGCCTCCGGACCGCTCGGACCGCTCAGCCCCGGCGCGCTGGCCCGGCTTCTCGGCGAGGCGGCCGGCGCGAGCGGAGAAGGGCTCGAACAGCTCGTGCAGCGCGCCGTGGAGTCCGCCGCACGCATTGGCGCGCATCTCGAGGCCCGGGCGACGATTGCGGCGCCCAGGCAGCCCGCCACGCCCTTCCTGGCCGCCGAGCAGGGACTGCTGGCCGGGCATCCGCTGCACCCGACGCCGAAGAGCCGCGACGCGCTGACCGCGACTGAGGCCGCGCGCTACTCGCCCGAGTTGCGCGGCTCGTTCCCGGTGCACTGGTTCGCCGCCGCGCCGGATCTCGTGGCGCACGACAGCGAACTCGGCCCGGCGACGCCCGATCTCGCGGCCTTCCTCAGCGGTCTGACGATGAGCGACGGCGACGACCGCGTGCTCGTGCCGGCGCATCCGTGGCAGGCGAACGCGTTGCTGCGGCGCGACAACGTCCGTGAGCTGATCGTCTCGGGACGACTCGAACATCTCGGCGAGGCGGGCCCGCCCTGGTATCCGACCTCATCCGTGCGCACCGTGTACCGGCCCGATCAGCCGGTCATGCTCAAGCTCTCGCTGGCGCTGCGCATCACCAACTCGCGGCGCGAGAATCTGCGCAAGGAACTGCTGCGCGGGGTCGAGGCGCACCGGCTGCTCTCCGGTCGGCTCGGCGTGCAGCTGCTCACCGCTCATCCGGGTTTCCGCGCCCTCACCGACGCCGGATTCCTTGCCGTGGACGGTGTGCCAGGACTCGACGTCTCCTTCCGGCATTCGCCGTTCCGGCCGAGTGACCACGTGTTCTGCCTCGCCGCGCTCACCGACCTCGGCCGCGGTGCGATCGCGGCCGACGGTCACCCGCACGAACTGGCCGCGCATCTGCACGGCCTCGCCGCGGCGGAAGGGCGGCCGGTGCGCGCCGTCGGCCTTGAGTGGTTCGCGCGATACGTGACCGCGCTGATCACGCCGCTGCTTTGGCTTGACGCAGAGCACGGAGTGACGTTGGAGGCGCATCAACAGAACACCCTGATTCAGCTCGACGCGGCGGGCTATCCGGGTGCCGGCTGGTATCGTGATAATCAGGGCTTTTACTATCGCGCCTCGCGGATCGCGCATCTCGAAGCGGTCAGCGGGATCTGCGCGCTCGGGCAGGCCAGCGAGACGATCGTCGCCGACGACGTGGTGACCGAGCGGCTGCTCTACTACGTCGGCATCAACAATCTGATGGGCGTCGTCGGGGCGCTCGGTTGCGCGCGGATTGCGTCCGAGCGCGACCTGCTCGGGTTGGCGGCCGACCTGCTCGCGCCGTTGCGCGGCCACCAGCCCGTCGACCTGCTGCTCGGCGCGAACCTGTTGCGCTGCAAGGCGAACCTGCTCACCCGCGCCGCCGACCTGGACGAACTTGTCGGTGACTTGGCCACGCAGTCGGTCTACGTCGAGATCAGCAACCCTTTCGCAGGACTCTCACAGGAAGCTGGTGTCGGCACGACGCTCGGAGGCGCCGCGTGACTGAACTACTCGCCGCTCCCGCCTGGTGGGACCTCTCCACCGCGGCCGGCCGGTTCACCCTTTGCCCGGTGAAGGCCGATCGCGACCTCCCTCTCATCCACAAGTGGATGAACGATCCAGACGTTGCCCGCTACTGGGAGCTACAGGGGCCGGTCGAGCTGACCGCCGCGCATCTCGCCGAACAGCGAGCGCTTACATACAGCGAGCCCTACCTCGCGCGGCTCTCCGGTCGGCCGATTGGCTATTGGGAGCTCTACCGCGCAGCCGAGGACCGGCTGGCTGCCTACTATCCGGCGCAGGCTGACGACGTGGGCGTGCACCTGCTTATCGGCGAACCGAGCCTTCGCGGCGTCGGGCTCGGTGCCACGCTGCTTACAGCGCTCTGCGATGCGATTCAAGGTGAGTCGCGCCGCCGCATCGTCGCAGAGCCCGACGAACGCAACGTCGCCTCTGTACGAGCCTTCCTGGCGGCAGGATTCCGCGTAGCCGGGACTATCCGGCTGCCCGAGAAGCGGGCCACCCTCGTCATCCGAGACCTGCCGACGCGAGACGTGCCGACGCGAGACGTGCGGATCAGGACCGTCCCGGCATGACCTTCGAGCCCTGCTACGACCTGATCGGCATCGGTCTCGGCCCGTTCAACCTCGCGCTGGCCGCGCTGGCCGAACCGGTAGCCGGCCTGCGCGCGCTCTTCCTGGACGAGAAGCCGCGCTTCTCTTGGCATCCCGGCATGATGGTCGACGGCGCGACGCTCCAGGTGCCGTTCCTCGCCGACCTGGTCACCCTGGTCGATCCGACGAACCGGCATGGCTATCTGGCGTATCTGCGCGACACCGGCCGGCTATTCGAGTTCTACTTCGCCGAGCGGTTCCATGTTCCGCGCGCCGAGTACGAGTCCTACTGTCGTTCGGTCGCCGAGGCGCTTCCAGCGTGCCGCTTCGGATTCCGGGTGACCGCAGTGCAACAGGCGAGGCTGCCAGACGGCCGCGACGGGTTCGCGGTGGCGTTCGCGGGTGCCGGCGGCGAAACCCACCGCGTTCTCACCGCCAATGTCGTGCTCGGCATCGGCACCGAACCAATCGTGCCGGACACACTGCGGGGGCTCGTGTGTGAGGCCGATCCACTGGCCTGCCACAGCGCGCACTACCTCGACCACGCCGGCATGATCCGCGCGGCCGACGACGTAACGGTGCTCGGCTCGGGCCAGTCCGGTGCGGAGGTCGTGCTCGACCTGCTACGCACCTGGCACCGCCCTGGCCACCGGTTGCGCTGGCTTACCCGCAGCGCCGCGTTCGAACCGATGGAGTACTCGAAGCTCGGCCTCGAACACTTCACCCCCGACTACACCGACTATTTCCACGCCTTGCCTGCCGATGAGCGCGCCGCCCTGCTGTCGAGTCAGGGACGCCTGTACAAAGCCGTCTCCGCGGACACACTCGCTGCGATCCGCGACGAACTAGACGCGCGTTCGCGCAGACGCGGCGTCGCCGGCACGGGTGTCACGCTCATGCCAGGAGTCGAAGCAGTCCGCGGCAATCGCTCCGGTGACGTCCTCAGCCTCGCGCTAAGGCATCGCAGCACTGGCAGGACGATGACCGTTCGCACCGAACGACTCGTAATGGCCACCGGCTACGTCCCGCGCAAGCCAGAGTGCCTCGTGCCGATCGATGCGCTCATCGAACACGACTCAGCCGGCCGTTTCCGCGTCGAACGTGATCATCGTGTCCTCCTGACTGGAACGCGCGCAGGCCTGTACGTACAGAACGCCGAGCTACACACGCACGGCGTCGGCACTCCAGACCTCGGCCTTGGCGCGTACCGCGCAGCGGAGATCCTCAACGCCGTAACCGGACGGCCGGTCTACCCGTTGCCCAGCCGTACCGCGCATATCGCGTTCGCCCCGACGGTGGCGGCAGCCGCCGATCCGGGCATCGCATTCGACCTGGAGGACCTCGGCCATGAGCAGCATCCCAGCCAGTACCAGCCGGCCGAGTCAGGCGGTCGCCGCACCGCCGTCCCCGCCCGCTGACCCCGAGCTGCGCTGGCGGCACGCGGGCCGAACGCTGTTGGCGAAGACCATCGCCGAACTCGCCTACGAGGAGCTTCTGGTTCCCGCTGTGCAGGACGACGGCTGGCATGTCGTCCACCTCAGCGGGCCAGCGCGAGATCACGAGCGCCTCAACGGACACGTCAGCGCAAGCGGCATCGGGAATGGTCACGGTGCCGCGACGACCACCTCGACCGAATACCGCTTCCGTGCCGATCGGGGTGCGTACGGGTCCTGGTTCGTCGACCCCGGTTCCGTGCGCCGCGGCGGGCACCCCGCCGCCGACCCGCTCGCCTTCATCGCGGACGCCGCGCCGTCCCTCGGGCTCTCCGGCGAGACCGCGGGTCACCTCGTGCGTGAAATGGCCGCGACGCTCGCCGCCGACGCCCAGATTCTCGCCACCGCGACGCTAGCCGCCGCAGAGCTGGCAGACCTCGACTACGCACAGCTCGAAGGCCACCAGACCGGACACCCGTGGATCGCCTTCAACAAGGGACGCATCGGCTTCTCGTCGAGTGACACGCTGCGTTACGCGCCCGAGGCTCGCCAACCGGTCCGCTTGCCGTGGATCGCGGTACGCGACGACTTGGCGCGTTACCAGGCTGTCCCAGGCTTGAGCGCGCGCCGCCTTTACACCGAGGAGCTGTCACCAGCGGCGCGTGTGCGGTTCGGTGCGGAGCTGATCAGGCACAGCTGCAACCCGGCGCGTTACTGGTGGCTACCGATCCACCCGTGGCAGTGGGACGAGACGATTCAACCGCTGTACGGAGCTGAGATCGCGTCAGCTCGCCTTGTGTACCTGGGCGAGGGGGACGACTCGTACCTGCCTCAGCAGTCGATCAGGACGTTTAGCAACATCAGCGTGCCGCACCGGCGCCACGTGAAGCTCCCGCTGTCCATCCTCAACACGATGGTCTGGCGCGGCCTGCCTACTGACCGCACGCTCGCCGCACCGGCCCTCACGGCGTGGCTTCAGGGCATCGCGGCGAGCGACCCGTTCCTCACCGACGACTGCAAGGCGATCCTGCTCGGCGAAGTCGCGTCCGTCACGGTTGACCACCCGGTACTAGACCGCATCGACGCGGTCCCGTACCAGTACCGCGAATTGCTGGGAGCGATCTGGCGCGAACCGCTGCCGGCCGCGCTGCATCAGGGGGAGCGGGCCCGCACGCTCGCCTCGTTGCTGTCCTTCGGTGCGGATGGCCGGCCGCTTGTGGCCGAACTCGTCGCGCGATCCGGCCTCGGTGCCCAGGCGTGGCTGGAACGCCTCTTCAGCGCCCTGCTGCCGCCGCTGCTGCGCTTCCTTTACGCCTACGGAACAGTGTTTTCTCCGCACGGAGAGAACGCGGTCGTGGTTTTTGACGAGCGCGACATTCCGGCGCGGCTGGCGGTCAAGGACTTCGTCGACGACGTCAATCTCGCCGCGGCCGATCTGCCGGAACTAGCGGACCTGCCGAAGCCGGTGGCTTCCGTGATGCTGCGCGAGCAGCCGGACTACCTCTGCCAATTCCTGCATAGCGGTCTGTTCATCGGACATTTCCGCTACCTGGCCCGGATCTGCGAGCAGCATCTCGATATCCCAGGCGCCGAATTCTGGTCCCTCGTTCGTGCGACGATCCGCGGATACCAGGACAGATTCCCGGAGCACGGGGACCGGTACGCACTGTTCGACCTCGGCAAGCCGCACATCGACCGGCTCTGCCTTAACCGCAACCGGCTGCTGCTCAACGGCTACCGCGATCGGCCGACTCGTCCGCACGTCGAGGCCCATGGCGTCGTCCCGAACCCGCTCGCCCCGATTGACTGACCGGCCACCGCCTCGACGTCGCTTGAGTGCGAAGTCCCGCCATCCCCGGATCCGTCCTCGGTTGTCGGCCGGGCCCCGTACCCTAGTGGCTCATGGGCAAAGCTGATCTCGAAACCTTACTCGCCAGCGCGGTCGCCGCAGTTGGCGGCGAGCCGAGGCCGGGGCAGGTCGAGATGGCCCAGGCGGTGCGCCGCGCGCTCGGCGAGGGTGATCCGCTCTTGGTCCAGGCCGGCACCGGAACCGGCAAATCGCTGGCCTACCTCGTGCCCGCGATCGCGCACTGCCTTGAGCGGCGGGACCGGCGCGTCATCGTCGCCACCGCCACGCTCGCGCTCCAGCGGCAGCTCGTCGCGCACGACCTGCCGCTGATCGCCGACGCCCTCGCCCCGGACCTTGGCCGCGTCCCGGAATTCGCGCTGCTCAAAGGCCGCAGCAACTACGTCTGCAGGCACAAGATCGACGGCGGCGACGAGAACGAAGGCGAGGAGACGCTGTTCGACGCGTCGGCCGTCTCCGAACTCGGCCGGCAGATCCTGCGGGTGCGCGAGTGGGTCGAGGAGACCGAGACCGGGGACCGCGACGATCTGGTGCCCGGCGTCAGCGATCGCGTGTGGGGCATGGTCTCGGTCAGCGCGCGGGAGTGTCTGACCGCCGCCAAGTGCCCATTCGGCGCGGAGTGCTTCGCCGAGGAAGCTCGCGAGCGCGCCCGCGAGGCCGACATCATCGTCACAAACCACGCGTTGCTCGCCATCGACACCTTCGACAGCGACATCCAGGTCCTTCCCGAACACGACGCCGTGGTCATCGACGAGGCGCACGAGCTGGTCTCCCGGGCCACCGGCGCGAACTCCGGCGAGTTGACCGGCGGCCTGGTCGACCGCGCCGCGCGCCGCATCCGCAAGCACGTGGACGAGAAGACGCACCTGGTCTTCGAGCAGGCGGTAGAGCTGTTCCGGGAGATGCTCGACACCGCGGACGCGCGCCGCTACCCGCAACTGCCCGAGGACGTCGCCGAGGCGCTCACCGCCCTGCGCGATGCTTCCCGACAGGTCATCAGCTCGCTGGTGCGCAATCGGGAGAAGGGCGGGGCGAAGTCGTCCCGCGGCGGCGAGGAAAGCGTCGAGGCCGGCGCGGGCACCGAGGGGGCCAGGCGCCAGGCTCAGGCGGCGATCGAGCAGATCTTCGAACTCTCCGATCGGATGCTGCTCACCTCAACCGATGATGTGATCTGGCTGGACCGCGGCGACCGGTTCAGCTCCCTGCACATCGCGCCGCTGTCGGTCGCGCAGCAGTTGCGGCATCGCCTCTTCGCGCGTACGCATACCGTGCTGACGTCGGCGACGCTCAAGCTCGGCGGCGACTTCGACGGGGTGGCCCGTTCGGTCGGCCTTTATCCCGACGAGCGCGCCGACCGGCTCCCGGCGGACAGCGCGGCTGGCGGGCCTCGCCCCGACCAGGGCTCAACTGACGACGATTCGTCGGATGGGGCCGCGCCCACGGCAGCGGCCCCGCCGGTTCAGGACGACGCCGTCGACCATCCGATCCGCTGGGACGCGCTGGATGTCGGCTCGCCCTTCGACTACCCGAAGCAGGGCATCCTCTACATCGCCAAGCATCTCGACCCGCCCGGACGCGACGGCATCCGCCCTGACCAACTCGACGAACTGGCCGGGCTGATCGAGGCCGCCGGCGGCCGCACCCTCGGGCTGTTCTCCTCGTTGCGTGGCGCGCAGGCTGCTGCGGCGGCGATCGCGGAGCGGCTGTCCTACACGGTGCTATGTCAGGGAGAGGATTCGTTGCCGCAGCTGATCGCGCGGTTTGGGGAGAACCCGCGCACCTGTCTGTTCGGCACCCTCTCGCTCTGGCAAGGGGTGAACGTGCCCGGACCGTCCTGCCAGTTGGTGGTCATCGACCGGATTCCGTTCCCGCGCCCGGACGATCCACTGGCGGCGGCGCGCCAGGAGGCGGTCGCGCGCAACGGCGGAAACGGGTTCATGGCGGTCGCGGCGGCTCATGCCGCGCTGCTGCTCGCTCAGGGTGCTGGTCGGCTCATCCGGGCAGCCGGCGACCGGGGCGTGGTGGCGATCATGGACTCACGGCTGGCCACCGCACGCTACGCGAGCTTCCTGCGGGCCTCGCTGCCGCCGTTCTGGCCCACCGACGACACCAAGCTGGTGCGGGCCGCGCTGCGCCGGCTCGACGCCGAAGCGCCCTGATCCAGCGGCCGATCCAGCCGCTGGCGCACCCGTGATTCGTCGCGCCCTACCTCGTTGCCTGCGCGCGATTTGACGCCGCGAGCCGCGCCGTCGCAATCGCCGTAGTCGCCTCGGTCAGCCGTCCCTTCCCACGACGGCCGACCGGGCCAAGAGAGACGGCCGACCCCGCCCGCCTCTCTGTCCGCGCCCCGTTCCGGTACCCGCGCACGCGCTCTTCCGCGCGCGCCGCGCGGTCACCGGCAGGGTAGTGCGACGCCACTGCGGCTGCTGCCACAGCTACAGAGCCGTCGCAACGGCTACAGCCGCCGCATCACCGCGACCACCCGGCCGAGGATCGAGGCCTCGTCGCCAGGGATCGGGTCGTACGCCGGGTTGCGCGGCATCAGCCACACGTGCCGGCCCGACGGGGTGTTCTGCAGCTTCAGCTGCTTGATGGTCGCCTCGCCATCGATCATCGCCGCCACGATCTCGCCGGACTCGGCGGTCGGCTGCTGACGCACCACCACCGTGTCCCCGTCCCAGATCGCCGCGTCCACCATCGAGTCGCCGACCACGGTGAGCGCGAACAGCGTCCCGTCGCCGACCAGATCCCGCGGCATCGGGATCAGCTCCTCGATCTCCTCCTGCGCCAGGATCGGGCCACCGGCGGCGATCCGGCCGACCAAGGGCACGTACTCGGTCGCGCCGACCGAGCCGCCCATCGGCAGCACCCGGCTCGTCGAACCGTCCTCATCCACCGGGATCGGCGCGGGCGCGGCGATCTGCGGCACCGACGCGGCCGCAGCGTGCGACTGCGCCATCCGGGCCCGCCACGCCTGGGTCGGGTCACTCGGGCCGCGCACGATATACGCTCGCGGCCGGTTCGGATCGCGCCGGATGAATCCCTTGTTCTCCAGCACCACCAGCTGATGGCGCACCGAGGAGGTCGACTGCAGGCCGACCGCCTCGCCGATCTCCCGCATCGACGGCGGATATCCGCGCCGGTCGATCGACTCCTGAATCACTTCGAGCACCCGGCATTGCCGGTCGGTAAGCCGCAACGAAAGCGGGACCCGGGTCATATCCGCCGGCTCCGCCCCCGCTCCGAGCCGCCCCGGCGCGCGCCGACGCTGCCGCACCACCGCGCTCGCGGGCTTGCCGTCGGCGCCCGACTCCGCGCGCGCCGCCTCACCTCGCGAGCCGGCACTGCGACGCCGCGCTGCAGCTGCACTGCTCCGTCCGGCCATGATCGTGGTTCCCTTCCCTCTTCTCAGCCGGGGGTTCGCCCCTGACCCGACCCCTGATCCCAACCGTAGCCGAAGCGTCTGACATCCGACCAACACTTGTTCGAATGTGCTTATCGAACAAGTGCGCCGCGATCCCCTCCGCCGGTCGAGCTGGTGTGCCACAGACGCTTTCGCGCGGCCGCGCGCTCGCGTTCATCTCTGGCCTGTCGCGGTACATCCTGCTGCCACTTCCGGCTGTTAATCCGGTTTTCCACAGCGAATTCATCCGGTCGAAGGAATTTGCGCCGAACACCCTTGCGCAAGACCCCCGAAGGTGTTCAAGGCCACCTGGCCCGATCGCGCAGCGTAGCTAATCAGGACACGGGCACTCTGCCTCGATCGGCCGCGTCGGGGTCGCGGCGCCCCGGTCCGCGTGCTAGGTTTACCCCTACATCTAGTGGCTAGTCGTCCAGAGCGTTCCACAGATTGTGGTATCGACTGGGGATTGAGTGGTTCGGCAGGTCACGGGGTTATGCACAGGGTGTGTCCACAGATCCGTCACAGCCAGTCGCCTGGTGGCGATGAAACAGGGAGGCCGGTCAACCGTGCACTGCCCGTTCTGTCGTTACACCGACAGCAAGGTGATCGACTCCCGGACGGCCGAGGACGGCACCGTGATCCGCCGCCGCCGCTCCTGCCCGCAGTGCAACCGCCGGTTCACCACGATCGAGACTGCCGCACTGCTGGTGGTCAAGCGCTCCGGGGTCACCGAGCCGTTCAGCCGCGAAAAAGTTGTCGGTGGCGTGCGCAAGGCTTGTCAAGGCAGGCCGGTCACCGAGGACCAGATCGCGCAGCTGGCCCAGCGGGTCGAGGAGGCAATCCGGGCCCGCGGGCTCGCCGAGTTGCCCAGCCACGAGGTCGGACTGGAGATACTCGGGCCGCTGCGGGACCTCGACCTGGTCGCCTACCTGCGGTTCGCCTCGGTCTATCGGGCGTTCGAATCGCTGGACGACTTCGAGGCGGAGATCGCCGCGCTGCGCCGCGCCGAGGCTGCTGGCGAACCGCAGGACGGCACTGACCGGACCGGCGAACCGGCCGTCACCGGCTGAGCCATCGCAGCGCGGCCACATAAACGGAATTAGACACGCATACAGACGTAACAGGCGTGAACGCAGCAGCAGACGCAAACGCAGGGAGCGGTCCACAGCCGGTGGGGAAGCCGGTCGGGGGCTATGACGTTGACACAGAGGGATGAGAGAGGACGCTTCTCATGACGGAGACCATCAGCGGGCCGGCTCGCAAAGCCGGCAAGCAGCACGGGGTGCCCGGCCAGCCGGGCAATGCGCAGAAGCAGTCCGACGGTCCCTCCCGCGGCCTGCGCATCGAACGGGTCTTCACCAAGCCCGGCGTGCACCCGTATGACGAGATCGAGTGGGAACGCCGCGACGTCGTCATGACCAACTGGCGGGACGGCTCGATCAACTTCGAGCAGAAGGGTGTCGAGTTCCCGACGTTCTGGTCGGTGAACGCCGCCAACATCGTCACCACCAAGTACTTCCGCGGCGCCCAAGGCACCGAACAGCGCGAATGGTCGCTGCGCCAGGTCGTCGACCGGGTGGTCAAGACCTACCGCAAGGCCGGCGAGGAGCACGCCTACTTCGCCGCGCCGGAAGACGCCGAGATCTTCGAGCACGAGCTCACCCACGCCCTCGTGCACCAGATCTTCGCCTTCAACTCCCCGGTCTGGTTCAACGTCGGCACCAAGAGCCCGCAGCAGGTCTCCGCCTGTTTCATCCTGTCCGTGGACGACACCATGGACTCGATCCTGAACTGGTACCGCGAGGAGGGCCTGATCTTCAAGGGCGGCTCCGGCGCCGGCCTCAACCTCTCCCGCATCCGCTCCTCCAAGGAACTGCTCTCCTCCGGCGGCAACGCCTCGGGGCCGGTCTCCTTCATGCGCGGGGCCGACGCGTCCGCGGGCACCATCAAGTCCGGCGGGGCGACCCGGCGCGCGGCCAAGATGGTCGTGCTCGACGTGGACCACCCTGACGTCCGGGAGTTCATCTGGACCAAGGCCCGCGAAGAGGACAAGATCCGGGTGCTGCGAGACGCCGGGTACGACATGGACCTCGGCGGCGCGGACATCACCTCGGTGCAGTACCAGAACGCGAACAACTCCGTCCGCGTCAACGACGCGTTCATGCAGGCGGTCGAGCAGGGGCGCAGCTTCAACCTGCTGGCCCGCGGCTCCGGCGACGTCATCGAGACCGTGGACGCCAAGGATCTCTTCCGGCAGATGGCGCAGGCCGCCTGGGAGTGCGCCGACCCGGGCATCCAGTACGACGGAACGATCAACGCCTGGCACACGAACCCGAACACCGGCCCGATCACCGCGTCGAACCCGTGCTCGGAGTACATGTCGCTGGACAACTCCTCGTGCAACCTGGCCTCGCTGAACCTGATGAAGTTCCTGCGCGCCGATGACACTTTCGACTCGGAGACCTTCGGCAAGGTCGTCGAACTCGTCATCACCGCGATGGACATCTCCATCTGCTTCGCCGACTTCCCGACCGAGCCGATCACCAAGACCACCCGGGACTACCGCCAGCTCGGCATCGGCTACGCCAACCTCGGCGCGCTGCTGATGGCGACCGGCCACGCCTACGACTCGGACGGCGGCCGCGCCATCGCCGCCGCGATCACGGCCCTGATGACCGGCGCGGCGTACAAGCGCTCCGCCGAACTGGCCGGGGTCGTCGGCCCGTACGCCGGTTACGCACGCAACGCCGAGCCGCACACCGCGGTGATGCGCAAGCACGCCGCCGCCACCGACGCGGTGGTGACGCTGGAGAAGTTCGACGCGGACATCCTCGACGCGGCGAAGCGGGCCTGGCGTGAGGGCATCGAGACCGGCCTGGTCAACGGCTGGCGTAACGCGCAGGCCAGTCTGCTCGCCCCGACCGGCACCATCGGCTTCATGATGGACGTCGACACCACCGGGGTCGAGCCGGACCTGGCGCTGGTGAAGTTCAAGAAGCTGGTCGGCGGCGGCTCGATGCAGATCGTGAACAACACGGTCCCGCGCGCGCTGCGCCGGCTCGGCTACCACGAGGAGCAGGTCGAGGCGATCGTCGAGTACATCGCCGAGCACGGCCACGTGGTCGACGCCCCCGGTCTGAAGCAGTCGCACTACGAGGTCTTCGACTGCGCGATGGGCGAGCGCTCGATCGCGCCGATGGGCCACGTGAAGATGATGGCCGCGATCCAGCCGCACCTGTCCGGCGCGATCAGCAAGACGGTGAACATGCCGGAATCGGCCACCGTGGAGGAGATCGAGGAGATCTACTTCGAGGGCTGGAAGCTCGGCCTCAAGGCGCTGGCGATCTACCGCAACAACTGCAAGGTCGGCCAGCCGCTGCAGGACGCCAAGGGCGCGAAGCGTGCCGCGGCGGCCGCGACGGCCGCGGCCCAGCAGGCGAACCCGGCTGCGGCGCGGAGCGCGGAGACCGCGGAGACCGAGCACCGCCCGGTCCGCCGCCGCCTGCCGAAGAACCGCCCGGGCCGCACCACCTCCTTCGCGGTGGGCGGGGCCGAGGGCTACATGATCGCCAACTCCTACCCGGACGACGGTCTCGGCGAGCTGTTCCTGAAGATGTCGAAGCAGGGCTCGACCCTGGCCGGCATGATGGACGCCTTCTCCATCGCCATCTCGGTGGGCCTGCAGTACGGCGTGCCGCTGGAGACCTACGTCTCGAAGTTCACCAACATGCGCTTCGAGCCGGCCGGCCTGACCGACGACCCGGACGTGCGGATGGCGCAGTCGATCCTGGACTACATCTTCCGCCGCCTGGCCCTGGACTACCTGCCCTTCGACGTGCGCGCCGACTACGGCATCTACTC